>JBBQZI010000100.1:0-11474 GCA_038207855.1 Burkholderiales bacterium | reverse complement strand
CAGGTTCTCCAGGTGGGCACCGCTGTCATCGCGGCCGGTCGCCATGCGGGCCTGCGACAACTCGGCATCCATGTCAAAACCCGGTGCGAAGTGCAGTGACTGCAAATGCCGCTCGTAAGCCGGCCGGAACTTGGCAATGGTATCGCGCAGCGGGTTGCAGGCAGCGGCTCCCAGCCCGCAATGGGTGGCGCCGTGCATGACTTTGTCCAGTTCATACAACACCTGCACATCCTCGCTGGAGCCGTAGCCGGCTTTCAGCTTGTCCATGCGGCGCACCACCAGTTCAGTGCCAACCCGGCACGGCGTGCAAAAGCCACAGCTCTCATGGGCGAAAAACTGGGCAAAATTGCGCGCCACCTCAAACATGTCACGCGAACGGTTAAACACCATGAAAGCACCGGCCGTGGGTACGTCTTCAAATCCGATGCGTCGGCCAAACTCCAGTGCCGACAGGGTGACACCGGATGGCCCGCCGACTTGAACGGCTTGCGTGTCACGTGCGCCACAGTCTTCCAGGATGCGGCCAATGCGCGTGCCAAATGGGTATTCGTACAAGCCTGGACGCTCGCAATCGCCCGATACTGAATGAATTTTGGTGCCGGTGGACTGTGCTGTGCCAATGCCAGCCCACCAGTCACCACCGTGCACGGCGATGTGTGTGACGGCAGAAAAAGTCTCCACATTGTTGACGGTGGTCGGCTGGTCCAGGTAACCGCGCTGGACCGGAAACGGCGGGCGAATGCGCGGTGTACCGCGTTTGCCCTCCAGGGATTCGATCAGCGCTGATTCTTCGCCACACACATAGGCTCCGGCACCCACATGAATCTCAATATCAAAGTCAAAACCGCTTTGGCCTTGAATGGCGCTGCCCAGCAGTCCTTGCGTGCGCCGACGCTGCAGCACCGCTTGCAACTGATCCAGCAAATAGATGTACTCGCCACGCAGATACACCAGACCCTGACGCGCCCCCACCACCAGCGCGGCAATCGTCATGCCTTCGAACACGCTATCGGCATAGCTGTTCAGCAGCACCCGGTCTTTGAAGGTGCCGGGCTCGCCCTCGTCGGCATTGCACACCACGTAGTGCGCGCTGCCAGCCGCATTGCGACAAAGCTGCCATTTGGTGCCGGTGGCGTAACCGGCACCCCCTCGACCACGCAATTTGGAGCGTTTGAGGTCATCAAGCATGCCCTGTGGCCCGCGTGCCAACGCTGCCGCAATCGCCTCGCCAGGGGCCGGTTGGGGCCCAAGCTTGACATCGGCCAAGTGAATTTGGTCATCAACCTGCGACCATTCGCTGGGCCACTGGTCCAGTGGCACTTGTTGTTCGATCAACGCTGCCATGTGTTCAATGCGGCCCGGGTTCAGTCGGGTGATGACCCGGTCGTGGTTGATCAGTGCAGCAGGCCCTTGGTCACACAGCCCGGTGCAGGACGTGGCGGCAACGCTGACGCGGCCGTCGGCGCGCATCTTGTTGGGGTCGAGTTTGAGCAAATGGCGCAAATGGCGCTGCATCTCTTCGCTGCCCTGCAGGCGGTCGGTGATGTTGTCGCTGAACAGCACCCGGTATTGCCCGACCGGCTGCAAGTGAAAAAACCGATAAAAACCCGCGACACCTTCAACATGGGCCAGCGGCAATTGCAAGGCTGCGGCAACCTGGCTTAAGGTGTCGCGTGACAACCACTGCTGCTGGGCCTGCAATTCACGCAGAATTTGCACCAGCCGGTTGGGCTGACGCTGGTGCCGCTCCAGAAGCTGGTCAATCACGTGCGGGATTGGCTTCAATTGAGGATGGTTCATGAATTTCCCCGTCTAGTCAACGAAAAATTTTGCTTGAAATCTGTATTGCTGGCATGACCATTATCAATCGACTTGATCATGGTCTGGTGCGATAGCGCACAGACGGCTGCACCGCGAGCGGCGACAGTCGGCGCACCAAGGTGGCACCGGCGTGCCGACTAATTAAAGGAACCCCATGAAAACTGAAGTCTCAAAAATCTCCCTTTCCCTGATGTTCGCCGTAAGCGTTGCTGCGCTCATGACTGGCTGCAACCGCCCGGAGAATGCAGCCGGTACGGCGGTGGCAAGCCCTGCAACACCCGGCACACAGCTTGATGACACCATGATTACCGCCAGAGTCAAGACCGCTTTAATGGCTGACCAGGACATCAAGGGCTTTGACATCAAGGTTGAAACCCGCAAGGGCACGGTGCTGCTAAGTGGCTTTGTGGACAGTCTGAGCCAGGTTGACCGGGCCATGGCGGCCACGCGTTTGGTTGAAGGCGTTCAGGGGATTGAAAACGGCATGACCTTAAAAGGCGGTAGCGCCACGGTGGGTACCCAGTTGGATGACGGCATCGTCACCACCCGGGTGAAAGCCGCGCTGTTGGCCGAATCCACCATTCCGAGCACCCAGATTGCCGTGGCCACCCGCAAAGGAGAGGTGCAATTGAGCGGCTTTGTCGACAGTCAGGTGCAGATTGACCGGGCCATCGCCCTGACCAAGCTGGTTGAAGGCGTGCAGTCTGTGACCAATGAGATGAGCGTCAAAAAATAGATTCTGGGTCAGTGCCGCATTTCATCAGCGGATCAAGTCTATTTGCTTTTCATGCAGGTATTCTGTCAGGTCAAGTTCGTGCAGTTGCGCGGCGTGTTGTTCGGTTAGGGCAAACCAGGCGCGCAGGCGAGCTTGGATTTGCTCTTGCGGTGTACCCGTGGTGATACTGCTGTAGGCCTGCAGCGCCAGGTAGTTGCGGATCACATTGCGCTCCACCGAGCCACGCTCACCTTGCACGTATTGGGGCAGTCCGTCCGCCGTGCGGCCAGTGACTGTGAAACCGATCTTGCTGTGCCCGGCGGTGGCTAAGTACACCCGCATGGCCAACTTGGCCAGCGTGCCGGTGCGGTAGGCGTAACCAAAGTGTAAAAACGTGTGGTGACCTGCAAGTGGTATGGCCTCAAAGACGATGCGGTAATCCTCGGTGGATAGCGGCCCGGTGGCGGCGGCCAGACTGACTTTCAGGTAGCTGGCGGTGGCCACGTTCACGCCCATGACGTAGGCCATGCTGTAACGCATACCGGGGCTAGCGGCCTGCTTGGGTCCTACCGTCAGCGTCAATACCTCACCGCTGGCCGCCTCGGATGCCCGACAGGATCGAATATTGAGGTGCAAAGAGAGCAGGTCGCACACCGATTCCGCCGAACTCAGTACGCTGCTGACGCGCTCAAAAGGCTGCGCCATGTCGGCGTAGACATCGCCCTCGATCTGGTCGCCTTGTTCACTCGATGTCAGGTAGAGTGGTTCGCCAAACGGACTTGCCTGCAACTTGGCTTGCAATTCGGTGTGCCGGGACAGCAGGGTGACAGCACTAATGGCAGGCGCCGCCAAGCTGGTCGGCTGGTACAGCACCAGCAGCAGGCCAGACAGTGCATTGCTCACGTGCAGAATAGTTCGGAGCATCATGTGAAAACGCGGCATGTATTTTGGTTTAATTAAAGTGAATGGGTGCCAAACGGGCCCTCGGAGCCTAGACACAGTCGGGTGGCGCGTCTGCGTGCTGGCGTACAGACCCCGGTGGCGTGTGGCGCTATCATTCTTAACTGATCCAAAGGTGACCCATGCCGATTTCAGAGCCAAACGATCCCCCTGTCCCGCGTGACTGGATGCGCAAGTCGCTGCGTTTGACTGCGCTGCACAACCGTGCCCTATTGATCTTGCTGGTGGTGGTGACGGTTGCGTTGGGCTGGATCTTGTTGCCGTTCTATGGAACCATTCTGTGGGCCATCATCATTGCCATGTTATTTGCGCCGGTGAATCGTCGGCTGTTCCATCGCTCGCATGGTCGGCGCAATCTGGCTGCACTGCTGACCCTGGCGATAGCGTTTGTCGTTGTGGTGCTGCCGCTGGTGATTGTCAGTTTTATGTTGACGCACGAACTGACCCAGCTTTACCAGCAGATTCAAACCGGTGAGACCAAACCCGTGATTTTTTTTCGGGACACTTTCAATGCGTTGCCGACATCGGTCATGACCATGCTGCGTTCGATCGGCCTGGGTGACTTTGCCACGCTACAGCGCAAACTCTCGCTGGGTTTGACCCAAGCCAGTCAGTTGATCGCCGGCCATGTTTTTACTTTTGGGCAGAACACCTTCAACTTTGTCGTCAGTACGTTCATCACCCTCTACGTCGCGTTTTTCATGATCCGCGATGGTGAAAGTCTGGTGCGCCTGATGCACAACGGTGTGCCGCTGGCGCACCAGCATAAGAAGGAACTGTTGACCAAGTTCACCGCCGTGATTCGTGCCACGGTCAATGGCAATGTGGTGGTCGCGTGTATCCAAGGCTTGCTGGGAGGGCTGGCATTCTGGTTTCTGGATGTCAGTGGGGCTTTGCTGTGGGCGGCGATGATGGCCTTCTTGTCGCTGTTGCCTGCGGTTGGGGCGGCGTTGGTGTGGTTCCCGGTGGCGGCCTACTTTTTGTTCGCGGGCGATCGCTGGCAAGGCATTGCGCTGATGGCCTATGGCGCATTGGTGATCGGGTCGATTGACAATTTGCTGCGTCCGATTTTGGTTGGTCGGGGTACTGGCTTGCCGGACTATCTGGTGTTGATCACCACCCTGGGTGGCATTGCAGTTTTTGGCATCAATGGCTTTGTGTTGGGCCCGGTGATTGCGGCGATGTTCATTGCCGCCTGGCACATTTACCTCAATCCGCCCAGCCTTGACCCGGTGACCTGAAGACGACGGGGTGGGATTTCACATGCTTTTTCAGAGTTGGACTAGTTGCAATTAAAATGATAGTAGCCTGCGCAATGGTTATAAGGGCTAGAGGCCTATTTTTCATTAAAACTGTCGTGGTAACGGAGGCCAATAGCAAGCGCAGCCGTTACCCCCGGCGGGAATCCAGTGCCCTGGAGTCATGGATTACCGTTTTCGCGCGAATGACGATATTTCATGATTTGGGGTGTCTGTTGCCATGCAAGTTAGCGGCCATTGCCCGAAACCGGATAATTTTGGCCAACCTATCCTATGCAACTCTGTTTGCGCTACTGAGGAACGCAACATGTTGTTTCGATTATTGAAATGGTTGGCAGCGCTGCTGCTGACTTTGCCCTTGTTGGCATTTATATGGGTTGCCATTTTTGGCTGGAATTGGGCGCGTGCACCGTTGCAACAGATTGTTTTGGAGCAGACCGGGCGGGCGCTGCTGATTGGTGGAGATTTGAAACTCAGGCTGGAATGGCCGGCACCGCGGGTGTCGGCAAAGATGATGACCTTTGCCAATCCGCCCTGGGCTGCACAGCGGCAGATGCTTGCGGTAGACGAGGTCGAATTCACGGTTGATCTGCTGGCGCTGCTCGGGCGGAGTCTGGTTTTCCCAGAGGTGCGCTTGAAGCATCCGGTGGTTTTTTTGGAACAAGCGCCCGATGGCCGCAAGACCTGGTTGCTCGACTTGGCGCAATCCGATGAGACTGCTCTCATTCCCATTGGCCGCTTGACCCTGGATCAAGGTCTGATCGGCTTTGATGATGCCAAGCAAAAAACGCGCATCCGCGTTGCCGTGTCAACTCAGGATGTTGCCGTTACCGGTGAGGAGAGCTATGGTCTGGTGTTCGCAGCCACTGGCATCTTGCGGGGACTTGAGCTGGTGGCGAAAGGCACCGGTGGCTCGGTGATGGCCTTGTATGACGAGCGGGTGCCTTACCATTTGAAGGTCGATGCCACGATCGGACGCACTGGCATCCAGGCCGACGGCCAAGTGACCAGCCTGCTCAAGCTGACGGCGCTCGACATGCAACTGGCCGTACGGGGTGACAGCCTGGCGCAGCTTTTCCCCCTGCTGGGCATTGCCTTGCCACAAACCCATGCTTACGCCACGACCGGTCGCATCGTGCATGACACCAAGCGATGGCGTTTTGAGAAGTTCACTGGGCACTTTGGAAAAAGCGACCTGGCCGGAACCTTGCAGGTTGATCTTGCCGGACCACGCCCTTTGCTCAAGGGTGAGCTGTCTTCAAAACGACTCGATATGGCAGACCTGGGGCCGGTTATCGGTGCGGCTGACAAGCGCTTGGTGCCAACGCATTCGCCGGTTGTGGAAAAAAAGGTTTTGCCCAACATTCCATTCAAAGCTGAGCGTTGGAATACGGTCGACGCTGATGTCAGCTTGCGTGCCGCCACACTGGCGCGGGCCAAAGAGTTGCCGCTGGAAGATCTGGTGGCCCATTTGAAGATGCAAGATGCCGTGTTGACGCTTGATCCAATGGATTTTGGCGTGGCTGGCGGACACCTGAAGGCCTCCATCACGCTCGATGGTCGCCAGATGCCGATTCGCGCGCGGGCCAAAATTGATGCACGCAAGATTGCCCTCGACAAGTTGTTTCCGACGGTGGAGGTGACGCACGCCAGTGTTGGCCAGATCAATGGGCAATTTGATTTGACCGGCCAGGGCAACTCGGTTGGTGACATGTTGGCCAGTTCGGACGGCCGGGTTGCTTTGGTGGTGGTTGATGGCCAGATCAGCAAGCTGCTGATGGAGAAGCTTGGCCTGCACCTGCTGGAAATTTTGCAACTCAAACTGATGGGTGACAAGACCATCAAGCTGCGCTGTGGCGTGGCCGACTTTGGTGTCAAGGCCGGCGTGATGGATGCCCGGGCGCTGGTGCTGGATACCGAGATCAGCACGATCATCGGCAGTGGCCAGATTGACCTGGCGCGCGAGCAACTCGATCTGACCCTGGTGCCAAAAACCCGTAACACCAGTCTGGTGGCGCTGCGCAGTCCGATTCATGTTGTGGGCTCATTTGCCAATCCGCTGGTTCAACTCGATACCGGGCGGGTGGTCGTGCGTGGACTGGGGGCGGTCGGGCTTGGGTTGGTCAACCCACTGCTGGCGTTGCTGGCGCTGGTTGAAATGGGCCCCGGTGTTGAGAGCCATTGCAAGCAACTGATTGCCGACGCAAAAATGCCCCAGAACGGGGCATCTGCGGCGACTCCTGTGAAGTAGCCGAAATAGCGCGGAAAGATCAATTCTTCGGGGCGGGAACGACAATCACCGTGTCACCACCGGTCTTGCCTTGCTTGCCGGTGGCACCGGTATCACCCGTGGTTCCGGTGGCACCCGCTTCGCCGGCATTGCCAGGGTTGCCGGTGTTGCCGGTGTTGCCGGTGTTGCCGGTGGCACCGGTGTCGCCGGTCGCGCCCGTGGCGCCGGTTGGGCCAGCGGGGCCGGGCACAGCAACCGGCGCAGGAACATTGACCACGGTGGCCGGCTTGTCGCATGCACCTAATGCAACGGACATCAAAACGGCTGCGAATACGATGGAATACTTCATAAAAATCCTTTAAGTGAATGAAAATAACTGCGCCAACCAGCAAAAACCATGGGCTATGCGAGACTGCGGTCGCGAAGTTACGCCATATCGGCGTAGCATTCCGTTCGTTGGAGCACATACAGCAATCCACCACACAAAGGCGATCTTGATACATTTACAAAAAATTGCCGTTGCTGGCTGCTTGATGTTGATGGCGGCCAGTTGCGCGAGCTTGCCCGACACTGAATTTTTGTCTGAGCGCTACGTCAAGCAGGCGGCGCAGTTCGAAAATGCGCGCGGCCCTCTGTCGAAAGCCAGAAGCGCCGCTATCGTGGCCGAGCTCAAGCGCAAGTCAGGCGATCTGGACGTGCTGGACAAGCAGATCGCACTTGAGCAGGCCATCGTCGGCAGCCCCCTGGTGGTGGGCAATCGGGTGGTTTTGCTGGAGGACGGATCGGCCACTTACCAGGCCATGTTTCGCGCCATCAAGGCGGCCAAAGACCATATCAATATCGAGTCCTACATCATTGATGACGATGAGGTCGGCCACCAGTTTGCCGACCTGTTGATTGAGCGACAGTCGCAGGGCGTGCAGGTGAACATGATTTACGACAGCATCGGGGCTTTGGGTACGGAAAAATCGTTTTTTGGTCGCATGACACAGGCGGGCATCGCGGTGCTGGAGTTCAATCCGATCAACCCCCTGACGGTGAAGAAGCCCTGGGAGCTGAACCACCGCGACCATCGCAAGCTGCTGGTGGTGGACGGACACACGGCTTTTTTGGGCGGCATCAACATCAGCAGTGTCTATTCGAGCGGTTCATTCATCAAGGGGAGCCGGGCACCCGTGGGTGCTGCCAGCGGTTGGCGCGACACCGATATCCAGATTGACGGCCCGGTGGTGGCCAACTTCCAGAAAATGTTCATCGACACCTGGGTCAAGCAGCGCGGTAATGCACTCGCGCCAAAAGACTATTTCCCGACGCTGGAGCCACGCGGCAAAGATATCGTGCGAGCTATTGGCAGCACGCCGGATGACCCTTTCAGCATGATCTATCTGACGCTGATTTCAGCCATTACGAATGCTGAAAAGCAGGTCTACCTGACCAACGCCTATTTTGTTCCCGACCCGCAACTGGTTAATGCGCTGCTGGACGCGGCGGCGCGCGGGGTTGATGTCAGGCTGATTTTGCCCAGCCATTCTGATTCGGCCACCGTGCTGTTTGCTAGCCGCTCGCATTACGCCAATTTGCTTGCCGGTGGTGTGAAAATTTATGAACGCCATGGTGCGCTGTTGCATGCCAAGACCGCTCTGGTTGACGGGGTCTGGTCCTGCGTGGGTTCCAGTAACCTGGACTGGCGTAGTGCCCTGGACAATGATGAAATCAATGCGGTGATTCTGGGCGCCGACTATGGCCGGCAGATGCAAGCCGCGTTTGCCCGTGATATGGCAGCCTCTGAAGCGATTGATGCCCAGAGCTGGTCAAACCGTCCGTTGTTGCCGCGCCTCAAAGAGTGGGCCGCGCGCCTGTGGGAGCGCTTGCTGTAGTTCCCGGCCCTGGTAATCAACACGGCGCAAAACGCGGTTGACCGGCTAACTGGCGCAGCCCCAGGCAATGCAAGTTCGAGTCTCTATGATTATGATGAAAATGGCCTGTAGCCCTTTTGTATCAAGCGCTGGTAGCTATAAAAAATGTAGCAGTCTTGATGCCTGCCAAAGTCAGCAGCAGTGAGCCGAACAGGTGAATGGTTGCGGTACCAAAGCCCAGCAGGTAGCGCTGCTGGCCTAGCATGCCGACCACCTCCGCCGAGAAACTTGAAAACGTGGTGAGAGCACCCAAAAAGCCGGTAACGATGGCCAGCCGCCAGACCGGATCAAGCTGGGGCATGGCCTGGAACACGGCGACGGTAATGCCGACGAGATAGCCGCCAATCAGGTTGGCCGCGAGCGTGCCCAGCGGCAGCATGGCACCGGGGTTGAGCCATAAGCCCAAACCCCAGCGCGATAGGGCTCCGATGCAGGCGCCGATACAAATAGCAAAAACAGAAATCATGATGGAGGCGATCATATCGGGGCGCAACGCGTGGACGAAAAAAAACCCGCCAAGGCGGGTTTGATCGGCCGGGCAAGAATTACTTCTTGACAGCACTGGCGGCAGGTTTTGCAGCATCTGCCTTGGCAACGGGTGCAGCGGCTGCAGCCTTGAACGGCTCGTCATTAACGGTCAGGCCTTTGGCAGAGAACTGGGCGGCATTTTTTTCACCCATGCCATTGACGCGTTTGACAAAGTCGGTCCAGTCCTTGAAGTTGCCTTTTTTGCGCTCGTCCAGAATTTTGGTGGAAATGCCTGGGCCGATGCCCTTGATACTGTCGAGCTCAGCCGCGGTGGCTTTGTTGACATCGACTGCGGCAAAGCAGGCCGCGGCATACAACATGGCCATGGTGGCCAGAATTTTTTTCAACATGAGTTGCTCCAAAGGATTAAAAAATAAGAATCGAGATGCCCCGCTGCGGTATCAACGGGGCTTGCACTTAACGCGTGTCGTGGTGCAGCGGTTGACCAAGCCCATGACCAATTGCTGCACCCATGTCAATAAATCGATTGTTAGCGGGTACGATTCAAAGTGATGTGCAGCAGGAGTCGGTCTGCACCCGAGCCGGATCGGCTGATCCCCATCTGACCCTTATCAAATAAGCGTCAGTAACTATTTTTAACATAGTGCCGTGACAGTGTGTTCACGACCGCTCCCAGACAAGTTTGGTGGCCTTGGCTAAAGCATTGGGGTCAGAGCACGAGTTTTGGGGGCGACTGTTGGCAAGCTCAGTGGCCAGCAGCCAAAATCGTGATCTGACCCCAAAGCCGATACCGCACACCAGTTTGAATCGCACCCAATGTTAGCCATGCTGGGCCAGCCATTTAACATACTGGGCCACGCCAGACTGGACATCAGCAAAAGCATGATCACAGCCGGTGGCGCGCAGCGCTGTCAGGTCGGCCTGCGTGTAGCACTGGTATTTGCCACGCAGTGCATCGGGAAAAGGCACGTAATCAATCATGCCGCCGGTGGCCAGAGTTTCAAGCGGCAGCGCCTCCTGCTTGTCGAGTTCGCGCAGCGTGTTGACCACGGCGCTGGCGACATCGTTGAAGGGTTGTGCGCGGCCGGTGCCCAAGTTGAAAATGCCAGACACGCCGGGGTGGTCATAGAACCACAGGTTGACCGCCACCACGTCATCAATGTAGATGAAGTCGCGCATTTGGGAACCCGCAGGGTAGCCACCATACTCGCCAAAGAGTTTGACCTTGCCCTCCGCGCGAAACTGGTTGAACTGGTGAAAAGCGACACTCGCCATGCGCGCCTTGTGCTGCTCGCGCGGGCCATACACGTTGAAATAGCGAAAACCCACCACCTGCATGGTTTTTCCGGCCAGGGCCCGCCCAAAGTCGAGCCCACATTCGCGGCGCATGCGCTGATCAAACAGCAGCTTCGAGTAGCCGTAAACATTGAGCGGACGCTCAAAAGCCGGCTCTTCCCGGAACGTATCAGAGCCACCGTAAGTGGCTGCGCTGGATGCATACAGCAGCCTGGCACCGCGCTTTTGGCAAGCATGAAACAACTGCACCGAGGTGGCAAAGTTGTTTTGCATCATGTACTTGCCATCTAGTTCCATGGTGTCGCTGCAGGCCCCTTCGTGAAACACGGCTTCAATTTGACCGTAACCACCAGCGGCGTAGTCGTCATAAAAAACATCGGCATCGACATAGTCGGAAATGTTCAGGTCAGCCAGGTTGCGAAACTTGTCGCCCTGGGTCAGGTCGTCCACGGCGATGATGTCTGTCAAACCGCGGGCGTTCAGGCCTTTGATGATGTTGCTACCAATAAAACCGGCGGCACCGGTAACGACGATTCGTGTCATGCAAATAACTCCTCATAAGAAACCGTAGCAGTGCCAAATTTACCCACCAC
The DNA here is from genome assembly GCA_038207855.1 of Burkholderiales bacterium. Classification (GTDB taxonomy): domain Bacteria; phylum Pseudomonadota; class Gammaproteobacteria; order Burkholderiales; family Burkholderiaceae_C; genus Rhodoferax. The sequence goes on along the minus strand of JBBQZI010000100.1, from coordinate 195 downwards.
CAGCCCACCCGCGCGGTTGGCCAACGGCAGCGCATCGCGCAGGCTGCTGCCGGCTGCCACCAAGGCGGCTACCGTGGCAATGACGGTGTCGCCAGCGCCGGTGACATCAAATACTTCACGCGCCTGTGCGCTGACACTGAGCTGGCCCGCCGCATCGAACAGTGTCATGCCTTCTTCGCTGCGGGTCAGCAGCAC
>JBBQZI010000099.1:0-11474 GCA_038207855.1 Burkholderiales bacterium | reverse complement strand
AGTGTCGCTGCTCTTGCAGCCACAGCCGTGATTCAAGGCATGCTGCCACGAAGAGTTAGCTTCACTGCAGTACTGACTGCAAAACCTGCCGACAAACTTGGCAGTTGCGGAGGTCGCCTGACCTACCCTGCTTTCTCGCACCTCAATGGCGTTACCACGATGACGCGCACGTTTGAAAATTACTGCTCATCCGACAGCGATACCGGGCAACGCACCGTGATGAATGGAACCCTATCCACGGTGGATACCGGAACGCCTACCGCGTCGGGTCCTGTTTCCACCAAGTACCGGGCCAACAGCCCGGCGGGCATCGCTTATGAGGTTCAGGACACTGCGGGTAAAACGCTCAGCTCCCAAGTGTTCGCGTTCAATAACTTCGTCTCAACGGTGGGTGTGCCTGGCGGTTCGCCAACTGCGGCAAAACCAGACACGATGTCTTTTGATGAGCTAAAGATCACCAATCGGATCACGGGAAAGACCTATCGAGAGACGGCCTTGACCGTTTCATCATTCAAGACCACTTCGGGTGGACAGCAACAAACGATCAGCGGGCGTGGCTATCGTTCAGGCGGCGACTACTTTGATATAGCAACGAGCACGCCTGTTACCAGTGACTCATCCGGCAACACAGTGGCTGGCACGATCAGTTTCACAGGCGCCAATGGATCGGCCGCTGTTGCCACGCTGGTTCCAGGTTCAACGATGCAGGCCACGGTCAAAGTCAATGGCACAGCGCTGACAACTGCGCCAGCTTGCAAATAAGGCCTGAACGCCGGTCGTCAACAAGGCGGTTGACAACCGGTGCCCTCAAAGAAACTCGCTGGACTCTATGATATTTCTTCGCAATGTCCTTCGCGCCCCGGCCCGCAGCCTGATGACGGCACTGGGTATCGCCGCAGGCGTTGCCCTGTTTGTTGCCATCACCGCCATCACGCTGGATCTACGATCACAAATTGACGGAGCGACAAGCGCCTACAACCTGGAAGTGGTGATCTACGAGCGACGCGCCACTTCGCCCTTTTCATCGCGCATCAGCCTCGCCCAGATGCAGCAGTTGCAGGCGCGTTATGGTGACGCGCTTTCACCCATGGTGATGGGAAGCCTGAACGAAAAATGGAGCGCTTACGCGTTGGTGGTAGGTGTTTCCCCGGCGTTTCTGCAACGCATTCCATTGACAGCTGGCACGGTCTATCGGGAGGGTTCTGGCGATGCCATGATTGGCGAAATTGCGTCACAGAAACTGGGAATTTTGCCGGGACAAACCGTGTCGATTGACGGTGGCCAGATTCAGATTACCGGCATTTTTCGTACCGGTAGCCGTTTGTTTGACGGCGGCATCATGACCAGCATTGCATCGGCCCAGCACATGCTCGCGCGCGAGGGGGCCGAGCCGCAGTTCACGCTGGGTCTGCTTCGCGGCACCAAACAAGACAAATCAGCCGAGCTGATCAGCGAGATCAATGCGCGTTATCCGTCGTTGCGGGCCATTCCGGGAACCGAATTTGCCGGTGCCTTGCGCTTGATGCGCGTGGTGGATGCCTTTGTCACCACTATTTCGGTTGTGGCGCTGATCGGAACTTGCCTGGTGGTGAGCAATACCTTGCTGATGGCTATTTCAGAACGCACGCGCGAGATCGGCATTCTGATGGCGGTAGGGTGGACACCCTGGCTGGTGCTTCGCATGCTGTTTGCTGAGAGTCTGTTGCTGTGCACTGCGGGTGCGGTGCTGGGCAACCTGTTTGCACTGGGCTTGTTGCGGGTCGTCAACAGCCTTGAGTCGGTTGGTTTTGGCTGGATTCCGATCCGGTTTCCACTGTCTCTGACAGCGGCCTCGCTACTGATGGCGCTCTCAGTGGCCGTCGTTTCTCTGCTATGGCCCGCCATGGTGCTCTACCGTATGCAGCCCTTAACGGCCTTGCGTCATGAATAGTTCTTTACCACTGCTCACGGTAGAGCGGCTTACCCGGCACCACGATCACGGCGCGGTGAAGGCGCTTGACGGTGTCACATTTGAGGCGAACGCCGGTGAAGTGCTGGCGCTGACCGGGCCATCGGGCTGCGGCAAAAGCACCCTGTTGTCAATTCTTGGGCTGCTCGATCAACCCACCCAAGGACGGGTCTGCATTGGGGGAGAAGACCTCGCCCGGGTGCGTGACCAGGCCTCCTTTCGGGCGCGCAACATCGGGTTCATCTTTCAGTTCCACCATATGGTGTCAACCATGACACTGCTGGAAAATGTGGCGGCACCGATGATCGCCTTGGGTGTGCCACGCAGCGAGCGTCACCGGCGCGCCTCAGACCTGCTTGATCAAATGGGCTTGTCCGGGCGCGCTGCCTTTTTGCCAGCCAATGTGTCAGGCGGTGAACGCCAGCGGGCGGCAGTCGCGCGCGCCTTGATCAACAAACCACGGGTCATCCTGGCCGACGAACCCACCGGTAATTTGGACAGCCACAACGGTCAGATCGTGGTCGACTTGCTGATGGCGCATGCTCGCGCGCAGCACGCGCTGGTGCTGCTGGCCACGCACAACCCAGATATTGCAGCCGTCGCAGACCGGCGCATCGCAATGTGCGATGGTCAATTTGTCTCGCCCGCTACAGAAAGGACGTTTTCATCATGAAAAAGATCGATTATTTCGTAGCAGTCAACACTGCTCTGTTTCTAGTGTTGTGCGTGTTTCGCTACTACGCGCGGTTTATCCAATACCGAGGTGCCGAGCACATTGAGGAATTTTTCATTTACGCGGTGGTCATTCTGTGCGGCATTTTTGTACTCTGGCGCGTCTTCCGGCACTACCCCTTTGATGCCGTCATCCTGATCTTGCTGCAGGTGGGCATCGTGATGCATTTCAGCGGCGCGTTTGTCCTGATCGAAGGCGGCCGCCTGTACGACGCGTCCATTCTCGGCATCCGTTACGACAAATACGTGCATTTTGTCAATTCGTTCGGCGCCGCGTTGCTGGTCAGCCGCTTGTTTCAAATACAGCGCATTCCAATCACACGGGTCAACTCCATCTTTCTGCTGATGGTTGTGCTGGGTCTGGGGGCGGTGATCGAGATTGTCGAATACATGGTGGTGCTGACGGTGCCCAACAATGGCGTTGGCGGGTACGACAACAACATGCAGGATCTGATGTCCAACTTATGTGGCGGCATCGGTTTCCTGCTTTGGCGGCATACCTTGGGTCGACGCGCCAATACCCAAATGGTTTTGCTTCGAGGCACAGCCGTTGGGCCGAGCGTTGAGCCGGCCACTGCGACCCTGAAATCTGATGCCATCTGATCAGCGCCAGGCGCAACTGGCGCGTCAGCCGCCGCCACTTCTGCGGATCATCTGACAGGCCCTGCGGTACGCCCGCAACGTTTTCTCAGCTTGTCCCAGCACGCTGTCACCAGCGTACTGCGCTGCTAACGGGTCGATTGACCAACCGCTGGGCTGGTCCGTCAGCAGCGTCAAGCCATCGCTCACATGGCTGGCTGTATAAACATGAAACAGCCCTTGGTCAACGGCCTCCAGCACGGCGCGCTCCAGCATCAGATGGCGGCGATTGCGCTCGGGTATCAGCACCCCCTGATGACCATCAAGCCCGGCTGCAGCACAAACGCGAAACCAGCCCTCAATCTTTTCATTGATACCACCAACCGGCAACACTTCGCCATGCTGATTCAGGGCACCCGTCACCGCAATGCCCTGCTTGAAAGGCAGGCCGCTGAGTGACGACAACACGGCAAACAGTTCTGCGCATGAGGCTGAATCGCCCTCCACGCCCATGTATTCCTGCTCAAAAACCACCGCAGCGCTCAGCGCGAGCGGTGCCAGATGGGCAAAAAGCGCAGACAGGTAGCTGTGCAAAATCAGCACCCCCTTGTCATGGATCGGGCCTGACATCTTGACTTCACGCTCGATATTGAGCAGCCCCTGGTGCCCCGCATACGTGCGCGCAGTCACCCGCACCGGCAAACCAAAACGCCAGTCCCCCAGATCAATCTGGGTCAAGCCGTTGATCTGGCCTACTTGCGTGCCGCTCAGCGAGATCAGACTTTCGCCTTCGGCAATCGCCTCGCGCAGGCGCTGCTCCGGGTAGTCGTGGCGCAAGCGTTGCGCGGCCAGCGCTTCTTCGATGTCCTGTGCTGTCACCAGGGCCCCAGCACGCACCTGACACAGGGTCGCGCTCTCGGCCACCAGCGCCTGCAAATGGGAAAAAATGGCGCTTTGACGGGTCTGATCATCCACTGCCCGGTGCGCGGTTTCCAGCAACGCGGCAACTGCGCCACTGGAAAAATGCGGCAAACCCAGCTGGTGGCAAGTGTGGGCAACAAAAACCGCAGTGCCGCTGCGGGTGTTCTCACTGGCCGAAAAGCTTTCTGCAAAGTCCACTTTGACGCGAAACCGCCGGGTGAATTCGGGGTCAAGCTCTTGCAGTTCGTAATACTGCTCCACCGAGCCAATCAGCACGATCTTGATCTCGGCATCGACGGCCTCAGGCTCCAGGGACACCGCCGCCATGGGCATCAGGCCGATGCCGGGCTCTTCAATCTGCACGCGCCCACTGCGTAAAAAACGGCGCAATTTTTCCCACACCAGCTCGTCGTTCAGCAGATCCCGCAAATGCAGCAACAAAAATCCGCCATGTGCCTTCAACAGGCTGCCGGCACGGATGCGGGAAAAGTCTGTCAGCATCACATCTTCTTCAGCCTGGTATTCAATGCTGCCAAACAACATCCGAAAGGTCGGGTTTTGCTCCACGATCACCGGGGCACCGGTGGCATCCGCGTTGTCCACCACCAGGTTAACGGTGTAATGCAACAGCAGTTGCGTCAGGGCGGCACGCCGATCAGCCTCATCTTCCTCGTCATCCATCGACGTAAACAGTTCCAGATGCTCCAGCACATCGTGCATGACTTGATCCAGATAGGCATCGAGCTTGGCCGAATCCTTGATCTGCTTTTTCAAACTGGTGCGAATTTCCTGCAGCGCATGCTCCAGCAGGGGTTTGATGGTCTGACGGCGCAATGCCGCCAGCGACTCGTTCATGACGCGTTCCAGTGGCCGCACTATTTCCATAAACCGCACAATTTCCTCGCGCAACGCCTGCTCGTCGCGGTCAATCTCGGCCCGGCGGTCTTTGGGCAGGGCGCGCGCCTGGGCCTCGGTCAAGGCCAGGCCCTGGTCTCCGATGAGGGTGAACACCAAGTGGCCGGATTCGCGAAACAGCGTGAAATGACGCGCCTCGGCAAACGCCTCCAGCACCGCATAGGACTTGACCTCTTGCACCTTGTAGGCATTGCGAACACGCTCGCTTTCGGCCTTGAAGTCATCGCTCGCCAAGCGCAACGGAATTTCTCGCTGCAGGCTGTGCGCCAGCGCGACCATGAGCTGGCGCAACTGGCGACCCTGGCCGGCCGGCATGCGCAAAGCGCGGGGCCGCTCGGGCGCGTCAAAATTGTGCAGATAACACAGGTCGGGCGGCACCGGGTGGCTGATCGCCTCGGCCTGCATGAGCTGTAGCAGCAGCGACGAGCGACCACTGCCGACTTCGCCCAATACAAACAGGTTGTAGTCCGGCTGCGTCATGGCCAGACCAAAGCGAGCCGCTTTTTCGGCGCGATCTTGTCCAATCCAGGGCAGCGCCTGCGCCAGCAACTCAGAGGTATCGGCAAAACCCAGCGAGTCAGGCGGGATGGACAGGCGCAAGGTAGCGCTATGCAGGTGTGTGACAGTCATATCAAAGCGTGATGAGTTATTTATCTAAGGCGCTCTTTGGCTTTAAAACGGGCTTCTTTGCAGCCACCCGTTTGCGCGTTGATGATTTGGCCGGTGCGCGAGCGGGAAGAACTTGCCGGATAACAGCCTCGCATTCGGCCTGCGACAAATACAACGGAACCGGATAGTTGGTGTCGGCCTCATGGCAAGCAGCACGCGCCAGCTCGGCAATGTCTTCCTCGCGCAGGGCAGCAAGAACACGCGGTATGCCCAACTGGCTGTTCATGGCTTCAACCGACTCCAGAAACTTCTGTGCCAGCAGCGCTTCTGATTGCCCTTTTTTACCAACCCGCGCGTGCAGCGCCAGCACGGCTAGCTGGGCGGTAATGGCAGGGCTCAAGAAACGCAACACATGCGGCAACATGATGGCGTTGGCCAAACCATGTGGCGTGTGGTACCGGCCGCCCAACTGGTGCGCAATGGCGTGCACATAACCCACATTGGCCCGGGTAAAAGCCTGACCGGCGTAGTTGGCGGCCAGCGCCATTTGCTCGCGAGCGCTCAGGTCATCTCCGTTGACATACACCAGCGGCAGGTACTTGTAGACCATGCCCACGGCCGACAAGGCCATGCGGTCGGTAAACGCGGTGCCCCAGTGGCCAATATAAGCCTCAATAGCGTGCGTCAACGCATCCATGCCGGTGGCGGCCGTGATGTCGGGCGGCAAGCCGGTCATCAGGCTTGGGTCGAGCGCAGCCATGCGCGGCACGATGCGGGTGTCTGCGATCACCAGTTTGCGTTTGTTTTGCGGGTCAGACACCACCGCCGCCACCGTCACTTCAGAGCCGGTGCCAGCGGTGGTGGGCACGGCGTAAATCGGCACGGGCGCGTGCCAGCCTTTGAAATACCCAACCAACTGCCTGGGGTGCTTGTGGTTGGCAGCAGCCAGGCCAATGGCCTTGCCCGCGTCCATGGCCGAGCCACCGCCAAAAGCCACAATTGCATCGCAGTCTTGCGCCTTGAAGAGTGCAATGCCTTTTTCAATCAGATCAATTGGCGCATCGGCCGTGATCTCATCAAACACCACGCAGTCGGTGCCACTGGTGCGCAAGACTTGCAGCATGGGCTTCATCAACCCCAGCCGCACAATGACCGCATCGGTCACGATCAACACCTTGCGGTGACCAAAATCATGGACGGCCTGGCCCAAACGGGCGCTGGAACCTGGCCCGACCAGCATCAAGGGTTGAGGGATTGGCAGCAAACGGGTGACCACACCTGCCACCCGCATTACGGCGGAAAGGCCAGCGGAACGAACCGCGCCGGTCAGCATATTCATCAGCATGAAAGAGCCCCCTTTATGTCAAAAAAACAAGCACCCTTTGACAAAACCAACATTACCACGATGCATCCCGTGGAACAATACTTTTGACAGCTTCACTTGGAATCGGGGGACATTATGAGAACCGCGTTAAAAACAGTCGTTGGCATCAGTCTGGGCAGCCCGGCACAGGACTTCGAATTCAGCACCGTATTTTTAGGCAAAAAAATGCAGGTACAGCGCTTCGGCACCAATGGCAGCTTGGCAAAGGCTGGCAAATTGCTCAAGTATTGGGACAAGCGCGCCGATGCCATCGGCCTGGGCGTTCTTAAGGACAACTACAAAGCGGGCACGCACAGATTCGTTGAAGAAGACAGTGTCAAACTCAAGGCCTTGGCCGTCAAAGTGCCTGTGACCATCGGCGGCAAGTTGGGCGACATCCTGCAGGAATGGGCGGTGCGCCACGCGCAGGTTGATCTGGGCAACTATTTCAACAACGCCCGGGTGCTGTTTTTCTCGGGGCTGAAAAACTACAAACTGGCTTTGTCGATGGCCGAATACACCGACAACCTGCGCTTTGCCGACCCGATCAACCAGCTTGGTGTGCCCAAGATGCTGCCTTCTCTTGAAGCGTTGCAGTTGTATGCCAGTGGCGCGCATTACGTGAAGGACTGGAATTTGCCTGATGCGCTGTCCAATGGGCCGCTGAAGGAATGGACCCGCTTTTTGCTGCGCAAAGCCATGCAAAAAGCCAGTGTGATTGTCGCGCCGGTGTACGAGCTTGATGAATTTGGCCTGGAAGAGCTGGCCGGTAAAACGATCATCACCGCGACGGTCAGTGACGAGCGCTTGGCGCAGTTGCGCGACAAAGGCGTCCACATGGTGATTGATGGTGCGCCGGTCATGCACGGTCATACCTTGGGACCGGATTTGCTCGATGCCATGATCGTGGCCGCCACCGGCAAAGCGCCTGATGACATCCAGGAGGACGACTACCTGGAAATCATCACCCGCCTGCAACTGGCACCGCGCATCCTGTATCCCAATGGCTTCAAGCGGATCAACCGCTTTGCGTTTGTGATTCATCCGCTGTCGCAGGAATACTTCAAACAGGTCAAGCCAATCGACCTGTTGTCGCAGGTATCACCGCCGATTCTGATGAACTCACTCGAAAAGATCATGGCCTACGCGCCACCCTTTGTCTATACCCGGGTCAGCGGCATCAAGTCTCCCACCGGGGTCGAAGCCGAGGGCTGGCTGATCTCGGTCGGTGGTACGCCCAAGGAAATCATGCGCCACAACCCTGAGTTCACCTACCGCCGCCTGCTTGATGCAGCCGCCATGGCCCAGCGCATGGGCGCGCAGATCATGGGCTTGGGTGCCTTCACCAAGGTGGTGGGCGATGCCGGCGTGACGGTGGCCAAACGCTCGCCACTGCCCATCACCACGGGCAACAGCTACAGCGCCTCGGGTGCGCTGTGGGCGGCGCACGATGCACTGTTGCGCCTGCAACTGCTGCCCGTGCCCAAGGGCAAACAACGCGTCAAATTCAAGGCCATGGTGGTGGGGGCCACCGGGGCCATTGGCTCAGTGTGTGCCCGGCTGATCGCCAAAGTAGCCGAGGAGGTTTACCTGGTTTCACCCGAGACGGCCAAACTGCTGACGCTGAAAGAATCCATCTTGCAAGAGACACCGGATGCCAAGTTATTTCTCTCGGCCAAAGCCGACCGGGACATTGCCGACATGGACATGATCGTTACGGCCACCTCGGGCGCTGGCAAAAAGGTGCTCGACATCATGAAGGTAAAACCCGGCTGCGTCATCACCGATGTGGCACGCCCACTGGACTTGCCAGCCTCGGAGGTGGCCAAACGCCCGGACGTGCTGGTGATCGAGTCGGGTGAAATCCTGTTACCCGGCGACGTGCAGATGAAAAACATCGGCCTGCCGAAAAACGTGGCCTATGCCTGCCTGGCAGAAACCATTGTGCTGGCGCTGGAAGGCCGCTTTGAGAACTTCACCGTGGGCCGCGCGATCGAGTGGGAGAAGGTGCGCGAAATCTACAAGCTCGGCATCAAACACGGCATGAAGCTGGCTGCCATCTCGGGAGTGAACGGCCCATTCAGTGACGAAGACCTTGAAAAGGTACGCGAATTGGCGCTGGTGGCCCGCGCGAAAGCGGCAATACCCGTGCGCGCCGCCAGGGCACGCTCTGTTCCTCGGTGACTTTGACCACCCAGAAGGACTGAGGTGTTCGTGATAACAACACTTTCAAGTGGCAAGAAACCGCTGGCTTGCCAAAGTTAGCTATTGTATTAATAGCTACTCGCGCTTATTCTATAAGGGCTAGAGGCTTATTTCTTACTTAAAAGGTTCAGTGGCGCAGCCCCGCCCCGCGCACTTCCAGGCGCACCTCGTCCAGCACCTCGCCGCGCGCATTGGTCAGGCGCACCAGGTGTTTGCCAGGCCACGGGAGCCACTGCGCGGTAGCCCCTTGGGCCATCGGTTTACCATCGATTTGCCAGCGCAGCGTGGTGCCGCCGCGGGCGTTGCTGGCGCTGAAGCTGACGCGCTGGTGCCGGGGCGGGATGTCGGGGTCGAGCGCGATGATGGTGCCAGCCGCAGGAGCGGTGATGCGGGCCATGCTGGATTCGCTGGTGCCGGTAGCCCGGCTGGTCAGGGCGTAAGCAGCGCCTGAATCCATCGCAAAGACCGGCTGTTGGGTGCCGTCGATAAACCACTCGTTGCGCGCCGCTTCAAGTGGCAACGCCCCGGCACGGGTGGCAAATTGCACCGGTTTTTGCACCACGCCGGCCGGCGCCCTGGGTGGGCGGCTGGGGCGACTCTGGTGCAGGTAATGCATCACCGCCGCCCAGATTGGCGCAGCACCGGTGGTGCCGCTCACGTCCCACATCGGTGCGCCGCTGGCGTTGCCGACCCACACGCCTACCGTGTAAGCCTGCGAGTAGCCGAGCGCCCAGTTGTCGCGCATGTCTTTGCTGGTGCCGGTTTTAACGGCGCTCCAAAAGCGGGTGGCCAACAGGCTGTCAGCGCCAAAGGTACGGGCGCGGGCCAGCGGGTCGGACAGCACGTCACCCACGATGAAGGCGGCGCGCGGGTCGATGGCCGGGCGAAAAACGGGCCGGGTTGCGGGTATTAAAGCGGTCGGGCTGGTGCGCCCGCCATTGGCCAGGGCACGGTAGGCGTTGGTCAGGCTGAGCAGCGACACCTCGGCGCTACCCAGCGCCAGGCTGTAGCCGTAGTAGTCGCCAGGCTCCTTGAGCGGCAGGCCCAGGCGCAGCAACTGCTTGCCAAAGGCATCGGGTGACACCCGCACCAGCGCGCGCACGGCAGGCACATTGAGCGAGGCGCCCAGCGCCGTGCGCACCGACACCCAGCCCTTGAACTGGTGGTCGTAATTTTGCGGAATATAGAGTCCGCCGCTGGTCTGCATTTGCGCCGCCGAATCTTCCAGCAAGGAAGCGGCAGTGAGGCGTTGCTCGGCAATCGCCTGGGCGTACAAAAAAGGCTTGAGGGTCGAGCCTGGCTGGCGCAGGGCGGTGACGCCGTCCACCTCGGCGGCACGGCTCAAGTCACCGGACGAGCCGACCCAGGCCAACACCTCACCGGTGGCGTTGTCCAGCACCACCAGCGCGCCGTCTTCCACATGGCGACCGGCCAACTCGCGCAGCTGCTGTTGCAGGGTTTGCAGGGCAAAGCGCTGCAGGGGCGCATGCAAGCTGGTGGTGATGCTGGCCGCGCGCTCGGGCTGGCTCGCGCGCTGCACCAGTTGCTGGCCCACATGCGGGGCGATGCCGGCACTGGCGCTGTAGTCGCGGCGCTGCAGCGCACTGGTGGTAAACATCTGCAGTGCTTGGCAGTCCAGCGTCGTGGTCTGGGCCTGCAGGGTTTTGAGAACCGCGCAGGCACGCTGGCTCACCAGTGCGGGCGGGGCATTGGGTGCCCGCACCAGCGCGGCCGTTATCGCGGCCTCCCGCGCATCAAGCCCATGGGCTGCTTTGCCAAACAGGGTCTGGCTTAGCGCATCAATGCCAACCAACTCGCCTTTGAACGGCACCAGGTTCAGGTAGGCCTCCAGAATTTGGTCCTTGCGCCAGCTGCGCTCCAGCCACTGGGCCGAAACGGTTTGCTCTAGTTTTTGCAGCACGCTGCGCCCGCCCGCATTGCGCTTGAGGTCGTCATCGAGCAGGCCGGCCAGTTGCATGGTGAGGGTCGAGGCGCCGCGCGTTTTGGTGTTCCACAGATTGGCCCAAGCCGCCGCCGTCACGGCTTGCCAGTCGACACCGCTGTGCGCGTAAAAGCGTTTGTCTTCACTCAAAACCAGGGCGGTGCGCAGGGCCGGTGACACGTCGGCCAGCGCCACCCACTGGCCCCGGCGCACAGCGCTGTTGGTGCGCAGGCGCTGCAGCAGTTCGCCGTGGCGGTCCA
>JBBQZI010000098.1:0-11521 GCA_038207855.1 Burkholderiales bacterium | reverse complement strand
CGCACCGTGCGCGCCATTGAAATTCGTAATGGCGTGCTGCCGCGCACCCACGGTTCAGCCTTGTTCACCCGTGGTGAAACCCAGGCGCTGGTCGTGACCACGCTGGGTACCGAGCGCGATGCCCAGCGCATTGATGCGCTGTCCGGTGATTACGAAGACCGTTTCATGCTGCACTACAACATGCCTCCGTTTGCCACTGGTGAAACCGGTCGCGTGGGCACGCCTAAGCGCCGCGAAATCGGCCACGGCCGTCTGGCCAAGCGTGCGCTCATTGCCGTGCTGCCGAGCAAGGAAGACTTCCCTTACACCATGCGTGTCGTGTCCGAAGTGACTGAATCCAATGGTTCTTCTTCCATGGCTTCGGTCTGCGGTGGCTGCCTGAGCTTGATGGACGCTGGTGTGCCCTTGAAGGCGCATGTGGCCGGTATCGCCATGGGTCTGATCAAGGACGACAACCGGTTTGCCGTGTTGACCGACATTCTGGGTGACGAAGATCACCTGGGCGACATGGACTTCAAGGTGGCCGGTACCACCAACGGCATTACCGCGCTGCAGATGGACATCAAAATCCAGGGCATCACCAAAGAAATCATGCAAGTTGCGCTGGCTCAAGCCAAAGAGGCGCGCATGCACATTCTGGGCAAAATGCAAGAGGCGATGGCTGAAGCCAAGACCGAAGTGTCGAACTTTGCACCGCGACTGTTCACCATGAAGATCAACCCCGAAAAATTCGCGACGTGATCGGCAAGGGCGGCTCCGTCATCCGTGCGCTGACCGAAGAAACCGGCACGCAGATCAACATCGACGAAGACGGCACCATTACCATCGCATCGGCTGATCCGGCCAAGGCCGAAGAAGCCAAACGCCGCATTGAGCAGATCACCGCTGAAGTTGAAATCGGTAAGGTCTACGAAGGCCCGATCACCAAGATTTTGGACTTTGGTGCGCTGATCAATCTGCTGCCAGGCAAAGACGGGTTACTGCACATCAGCCAGATCGCCCATGAGCGCGTTGAAAAGGTGTCTGACTATTTGACCGAAGGCCAGATTGTTCGCGTCAAGGTTATGGAGACGGATGAAAAAGGCCGTATCAAGCTGTCGATGAAGGCACTGCTGGATCGCCCGGCGCAAACCGGTTCTGATAACCGCGCTTGATCTGATTGGCGATTGATATTAAATTAATAGCTACTCGCGCATATTGCATAAGGGCTACAGCCTGAAATGACCATGAAAGTAGTGGAAATCGCAGCGTACGGCTCACCGGGCGTTTTGCGTCTGGGTGAGCGTCCTGTACCCGAGCTGGATGCCGGTGAACTGCTGATTGCCGTGTCTGCCAGTGGTGTCAATCGCCCGGATGTGCTGCAACGCATGGGCAAATACCCGGCGCCAGCGGGTGCCTCGGATATTTTGGGGTTGGAAGTGGCAGGCGTCATCGAGCAAGGCGATGCGGCTGAACTGGCCGCTGCTGGTTTCAAGCTTGGTGATCGCGTCTGTGCCTTGGTGACGGGTGGCGGTTATGCGCAGTATTGCGTGGCACCGATTGCCCAGTGCTTGCCGGTGCCGCAAGGCCTGAGCGATGTCCAGGCGGCCAGTTTGCCTGAAACATTTTTCACGGTCTGGAGCAATCTGATCGATCGTGCCCGCCTGCAGTCGGGTGAGGTCGTGCTGATTCAGGGTGGCGCAAGCGGCATTGGCGTGACGGCCATTCAGTTGGCCAAAGCGTTGGGCGCGCGCGTCTTGGTGACCGCTGGTACGGATGAAAAATGTGCGGCTTGTGTGGTGCTGGGTGCTGATGCAGCCATTAACTACAAGACGCATGATTTTCAAGATGAAGTGATGCGGTTGACTGACGGTCAGGGCGTTGATGTCATTTTGGACATGGTGGCGGGTAGCTACGTGGCCAAAGAAGTGCAGTGCCTCAAGGAAGATGGCCGCTTGGTGATCATTGCGGTGCAAGGTGGGGTAAATAGCGAGTTCAACGCAGGCTTGGTATTGCGTCGGCGCTTGACGATCACCGGCTCGACTTTGCGGGCGCGCTCGGTGGCCTTCAAGGCGGCCATCGCGCAGGCCTGTTTGACAACGGTCTGGCCGATGTTGGTCTCCGGTCAGATCAAGCCAGTCGTTCACAGCACGTTTGCAGCAGCCGATGCCGCCTTGGCGCATGCCTTGATGGAGTCGAATTTGCATATCGGGAAAATTGTTTTGACTTGGGAAAAAGCATGAAGAAAAAACTCATTGCAGGCAACTGGAAAATGAACGGCAGCCTGGCCGCCAACGCGCAATTGCTCGATGGTTTGCTGGCGGGCCTGGGTCAGCCGGCTTGCCAGGTGGCGGTTTGTGTGCCAGCAGCTTATCTGTCGCAGTGCCATGCGCTGCTGGCGGGAAGCGCTATTGATTTGGGTTCGCAAGATGTTTCGGCCCATGAGTCAGGTGCCTATACCGGTGAGCTATCCGGCGCCATGCTCAAAGAGTTTGGCGTGCGTTATGCCATCGTGGGCCACTCAGAGCGCCGTCAATACCACCAGGAAACCGACGAACAGGTAGCAGCCAAGGCGCAGCAGGCGCTAGCCTGTGGCATCACGCCCATCGTTTGTGTTGGTGAGACGCTGGCCGAGCGTGAGGCGGGCAAAACCGAAGAAGTGGTCAAGCGCCAACTCGCGGCGGTCATTCATGCCAACGGTCATTGCATCAGCGAGGTGGTGGTAGCTTATGAGCCAGTATGGGCGATTGGAACTGGCAAGACCGCAACACCCGAACAAGCACAGCAGGTGCATGCGGTCTTGCGCGCGCAGCTCAGTGCGGCTTCCACCCATGCGGACCGGATCCCGCTTTTGTATGGTGGCAGCATGAATGCAGCCAATGCCGCATCGTTGCTGTCTCAGCCTGATATCGATGGTGGCCTGATCGGCGGCGCCGCGCTGAAAGTCCAGGATTTTTTAACAATTATTGCAGCATGCGCTTGAATTTTAAGCGTTTGTAGCTATTAAATCAGGAGTAATTTATGAATGTAATGTTGACCATAATATTGGCTGTGCAGATGATTTCTGCGATCGCTATGGTGGGTTTGATTTTGGTGCAGCATGGCAAGGGAGCCGACATGGGTGCGGCGTTTGGTAGCGGTGGTTCGGGTAGCCTGTTTGGCGCCAGTGGCAGTGCCAATTTCTTATCCCGAACAACTGCGGTGTTGGCAACGGTCTTTTTTGTGGCGACCTTGGCGCTGGCCTATTTTGGCTCAGCTCGTCCGGCGGCCAGTACCGGTAGTGTGCTTGAAAATGCCGCTTTAGTTGCTCCGGTGCCGGCTGTCATTGCCCCGGTTGTGCCAGCCTCAGGCGCTGCACAAATCCCTTCGAAATAATTGCTTTCGAAAATGTGTTTTCCCCACCGAAAGTGGGGGGTTTTCAGGGTAAACTGCAGACCTTTCCGGGGTGCATAAAACCATTGGTTGCCTCTCGCAACCCGGGAAATCAGAATAGCCGTCGTGGTGAAATTGGTAGACACGCTATCTTGAGGTGGTAGTGGCGAAAGCTGTGCGAGTTCGAGTCTCGCCGACGGCACCAAGTTAAAAATGTTTGATTTACCTCAATATTTCAAACAAGTAACGGGATCATAGTTGCATCATGAATCTTGAGTTGTACCTGCCTGTCATACTTTTTATTTTGATCGGCATCATGGTAGGTGTAGTGCCACAAGTCATTGGATACATTCTTGGGCCTAATCGGCCTGACCCGGCCAAAAATTCGCCCTACGAGTGCGGTTTTGAAGCGTTTGGCGATGCGCGCATGAAATTTGATGTGCGCTATTACCTGATTGCTATTCTCTTCATTTTGTTTGATCTGGAAACCGCATTGCTGTTTCCGTGGGCCGTATCGCTCAAGGAATTGGGTTTGTTTGGCTTTTTCGTTGGTTTGGAGTTTGTCACCCTACTGACCATTGGCTATGTGTACATGTGGATCAAGGGTGCCCTCGAGTGGGAGTAATGCAATGATTGAAGGTATTCTCAAAGAGGGCTTTGTCACAACGAGTTACGACAGTGTTGTGAACTGGGCCAAAACCGGGTCCGTGTGGCCGATGACCTTTGGTCTGGCGTGTTGCGCGGTTGAAATGATGCACGCGGCGGCGGCCCGTTACGACATCAGCCGCTTTGGTGCTGAGGTGTTTAGGCCGAGCCCGCGCCAGTCCGATTTGATCATCGTTGCCGGCACGCTGACCAATAAGATGGCACCTGCTTTTCGCAAGGTCTACGACCAGATGGCCGAGCCGCGCTGGGTCATCAGCATGGGATCCTGTGCCAATGGTGGCGGCTACTACCACTACAGTTACTCCGTTGTCCGCGGTTGTGATCGCATTGTTCCGGTGGATGTTTATGTGCCGGGTTGCCCACCAACGGCCGAGGCCCTGATTTACGGCATCCTGCAATTGCAACGCAAGATCCGCCGCACACAAACCATTGCCCGGGTCTGAAGGATCACCATGACCACATTCTCTGTTTTACCTGAAACCACCCGAGCAGCGGTGGCGCTCGCCTTGGGTGACAAGCTCAGGCACATTGCTGTCAATTTTGGTGAGGTGACGGTGTGGGTCGCGCAGGAAAATTACCACGCTGCCGCGCTTGTGCTGCGCGATGCGCCAGGCTGCCGATTTGAGCAGTTGATCGATTTGTGCGGGGTTGATTACTTGGAGTACCCGGCTGGCTCGCCTGATGGACTGCGCTTTTGCGTGGTTTGTCACTTGTTATCGGTTGGTTTGAATCAGCGGGTTCGGCTGAAAGTGTTCGCGGCTGATGATGTCTTTCCTGTGCTGCCAAGTTTGACCAACGTCTGGAGCGGTGCAAACTGGTTCGAGCGAGAGGCTTTTGACTTGTTTGGCATTGTGTTTGAGGGGCACGATGACCTGCGGCGTATCTTGACAGACTATGGGTTTATCGGACATCCGTTTCGCAAGGATTTCCCGGTCTCGGGCCATGTTGAAATGCGTTATGACGCCGAACAAAAGCGCGTCGTGTACCAGCCAGTTACGATTGAACCCCGTGAAATTACGCCACGCATCATCCGTGAAGAAAACTACGGGGGATTGCATAAGGCAGTTTGAGTCATGGCTGAAATAAAAAACTACACCCTCAATTTTGGACCTCAGCACCCTGCTGCACACGGCGTGCTGCGCCTGGTGCTGGAGCTTGATGGCGAGGTCATTCAGCGGGCTGATCCGCATATCGGTTTATTGCATCGGGCGACTGAAAAGCTGGCTGAAAGCAAGACCTATATTCAAAATCTGCCCTACATGGATCGACTGGATTACATGTCGATGATGTGCAATGAGCAGGCTTACTGCCTTGTCATTGAAAAAATGCTGGGTCTTGAAGTTCCGCTGCGGGCCCAGTACATCCGGGTCATGTTCGCTGAAATTACCCGTTTGCTCAACCACCTGCTGTGGGTTGGGGCGCACGCAATTGATTGCGGTGCGATGACTGTCATGCTTTACGCATTTCGCGAGCGTGAAGATTTGTTTGATGCTTACGAGGCGGTTTGTGGGGCGCGTATGCATGCGGCTTACTTCCGACCGGGTGGTGTTTATCGCGATTTGCCAGACTCGATGCCAACCCACGCACCGAACAAAATTCGCAGCGCCAAGTCGACGCAAGCCCTTAACCGCAATCGGGCGGGTAGTTTGCTGGATTTCATTGATGACTTTACCCAGCGGTTTCCGACCTACTTGGGTGAATACCACACCTTGTTGACAGACAACCGCATCTGGAAGCAGCGCACGGTGGGCATCGGTGTGGTGACACCCGAACGCGCCCTGAATCTGGGTTTCACAGGCCCAATGTTGCGGGGTTCCGGAATTGCTTGGGACCTTCGTAAACAGCAGCCGTACGAGGTCTATGATCGGCTTGACTTCGATATTCCAGTCGGAAAAACCGGTGATACCTATGACCGGTATCTGGTGCGCATGGAAGAGATGAAGCAATCCAATCGCATCATCAAGCAATGTGTGGACTGGTTGCGGGTCAACCCAGGCCCCGTGATTACCGACAACCACAAGATTGCCCCGCCTGACCGTGAGTCAATGAAAACCAATATGGAAGACTTGATTCACCATTTCAAGTTGTTCACGGAAGGTTTTCAGGTGCCAGTGGGAGAGGCTTATTCAGCCATTGAACATCCCAAAGGCGAATTCGGCATTTACATCGTCAGTGACGGCGCCAATAAGCCCTATCGCCTGAAGATTCGTCCTCCTGCGTTTGTGCACCTGGCGGCACTCGATGAAATGGGCAAGGGGCACATGATTGCCGATGCGGTGTCCATTATTGGCACCATGGATATTGTGTTTGGGGAAGTTGACAGATGATTTCCGATGAAACCAAAGCGCGCTTCGCACAAGAAGTCGCCAAATACCCCGCTGAGCAAGCCCAGTCTGCCGTCATGGCTTGTCTGGCAATCGTTCAGCAAGAATTGGGTTGTGTTGACGCTGAAAGCGAAAAAGTCGTGGCAGCTTATCTTGGTATGGCGCCAATGGCTGTGCATGAAGTTACCAGTTTTTACAACATGTACAACCAGCAGCCAGTCGGTAAGTACAAGCTCAATGTATGCACCAACTTGCCGTGCCAGCTGCGCGATGGTGTCGGCACGTTGAAATATCTGGAGAAGAAATTGGGCATCGCAATGGGTCAGACGACTCCCGATGGCCTGTTCACGCTGCAGCAAAGCGAGTGCTTGGGGGCTTGCGCCGATTCTCCTGTTTTATTGGTTAATGATCGTTCCATGTGCAGCTTCATGACCGCTGAAAAAATAGATCAATTGGTGGACGGATTGCGGGCAGTGGGAGATAAATGATGACGGCGCAGCAACTTCTTTCCCAGTTTCAGGCCACGGGTGCTGAGACCTGCTTTCATGACCGCCATATCAATCCCCAGATTCTTGACGGGCTCAATGGTGCCAACTGGCGCCTGAGTGATTATCAGGCGCGGGGTGGCTACCAGGCGTTGCGCAAGATTTTGGGCGTAGATGGCGGCCAAGCCATGACGCCAGATCAAGTGATCGCAACCGTCAAAGAGTCGGCTCTGCGGGGTCGGGGTGGTGCCGGGTTTCCGACTGGTTTGAAGTGGAGCTTCATGCCGCGTCAATTTCCAGGGCAAAAGTATTTGGTCTGCAACTCAGATGAAGGTGAACCCGGTACTTGCAAAGATCGCGACATCATGAATTTCAATCCACATATTGTGATTGAAGGCATGGCGATCGCCGCCTATGCGATGGGCACATCAGTGGGGTACAACTACATCCACGGCGAGATTTTCTCGACCTATGACCGTTTTGAAGAAGCCCTGAAGGAAGCACGCGCAGCCGGGCTGCTGGGTGACCACATTCTCGGCAGTAATTTCAGCTTTCAACTGCATGCGGCGCATGGGTTTGGTGCCTACATTTGCGGTGAAGAAACAGCGCTGCTGGAGTCTCTTGAAGGTAAAAAAGGCCAGCCGCGATTCAAGCCGCCTTTCCCGGCGAGTTTTGGCCTCTACGGTAAACCGACAACGATCAATAACACCGAAACATTTGCGGCGGTTCCCTGGATCATTCGCAATGGTGGGCAAGCCTATCTTGAATGTGGCAAGCCCAACAACGGTGGAACCAAGATTTATTCGGTCAGTGGCGATGTGCAATTGCCAGGAAACTTTGAAGTTCCGATGGGAACTCCGTTTGCCAAGTTGTTGGAGTTGGCCGGTGGCGTGCGGCCGGGTCGCAAGCTCAAAGCGGTTATCCCTGGTGGCTCTTCTTCCCCAATATTGCCGGCATCCATCATCATGGATTGCACGATGGATTACGACTCGATTGCCAAGGCTGGCTCAATGCTCGGCTCGGGCGCGGTGATTGTGCTCGATGACAGCCGCTGCATGGTCAAGAGTCTGCAACGTTTGAGTTATTTTTATATGCACGAATCGTGCGGGCAATGCACGCCTTGTCGGGAAGGCACGGGTTGGTTGTCACGCATCGTCGATCGCATTGAAAATGGCGAGGGACGCGCAAGCGATATGGCCTTGCTTGACAGTGTGGCCTCAGACATTATGGGGCGCACCATATGCGCTTTGGGTGATGCAGCCGCCATGCCGGTGCGCGCCATGCTCAAGCACTTCAGGCCTGAATTTGAGTACCACGTTGAGCACAAGACCTGCATGGTCCCGGCTTACGTTTGAGCGAGTCACAAGATGATTGAAATAGAACTCGACGGCAAAAAGGTTGACATTGTTGAAGGCAGCATGATCATGCATGCAGCCGAAAAAGCAGGCACCTATATTCCGCATTTTTGTTACCACAAGAAGCTTAGCATTGCGGCCAGTTGCCGCATGTGTCTGGTCGATGTCGAAAAGATGCCAAAGCCCATGCCTGCGTGTGCGACACCCGTCACCCAGGGAATGATTGTTCGCACCAAGAGTGACAAAGCAGTCAAGGCGCAACAATCGGTCATGGAGTTTTTGCTCATCAATCACCCGCTGGATTGCCCTATTTGCGATCAGGGTGGCGAATGTCAATTGCAGGATCTGGCAGTGGGCTACGGCA
This sequence comes from Burkholderiales bacterium, assembly GCA_038207855.1. Taxonomy (GTDB): domain Bacteria; phylum Pseudomonadota; class Gammaproteobacteria; order Burkholderiales; family Burkholderiaceae_C; genus Rhodoferax. The sequence goes on along the minus strand of JBBQZI010000098.1, from coordinate 2,976 downwards.
CCACTGGCTCGCGCTATGAGGAAGACAAGCGTGTGGTTCATGTGAAGGATGTCGGTCCACTGATCTCGATGCAGGAAATGAGTCGGTGTATCCACTGCACCCGCTGTGTCCGCTTTGGTCAGGAAATTGCCGGTGCCATGGAACTCGGCATGTCGCACCGTGGCGAGCACGCTGAAATTGAAACCTTTGCTGGTCAAACCATCGATTCAGAGCTTTCCGGCAACATGATCGATATCTGCCCAGTTGGCGCACTGACCAGCAAGCCGTTCCGCTATAGTGCGCGCACCTGGGAATTGGCGCGACGCAGGTCGGTGAGCCCGCACGATTCAACCGGCGCAAATTTGATTGTTCAAGTCAAAAGCAACAAGGTCATGCGGGTTGTTCCGTTTGAGAACGAAGCGGTCAATGAGTGCTGGATTGCAGACCGCGACCGGTTCTCCTATGAAGCCTTGAACAGTGATGAACGGCTCACCACACCGATGATCAAGCATGGTGGCGAGTGGAAGAGTGTCGACTGGAAGACTGCGCTGGAATACGTTGCTCACGGCTTGCAAAGCATCAAGGCTAATCATGGCGCAGCTGCCATTGGTGCCTTGGTAAGCCCACACAGTACGCTTGAGGAACTCTACTTGGCTGGCACACTGGTGCGGGCGCTGGGCAGTGAAAACATCGATTACCGCCTGCGCAATGCTGAGTTTGAGACGGCGCAAAGCGGCGCTCGTTATCTCGGAATGACCATACCCGCTTTGTCAAGTTTGCAAAGCGTGTTGGTGGTGGGCTCCAATCTGCGCAAGGATCATCCCCTGTTCGCACAGCGTATTCGGCAAGCCGCGCGCATCGGTTGTGTTGTCAATTCAGTCACTGATCGGGTCATGGATTGGGCGATGCCTGTCAGTCACACCCTGGTTTTGCCTGCTTCAAATTGGGTTCAGGGTTTGGCAGATATCGCAGTTGCGATTTCGTTGTCTAAAAATGTCGTCGCTCCGCAGGGGGGAATTGCGACAGAAGTCGCAACTCAAATAGCCCAATCGTTGTTGAGTGGCGATCGCAAAGCGGTATTGCTGGGTAATGCAGCGGCACATCATGCACAGGCCTCACAGCTTTTATCGTTGGCCAATTGGATTGGTGAACACACAGGGGCATCGGTCGGTTACCTGACTGAGGCAGCCAATACGGTCGGCGCGCAGTTGGTTGCTGCTTTGCCCGGTCAAGGTGGCCTCAATGCTGGACAAATGTTGACCGGTGCACTGAAGGCGCTGTTGTTACTCAATAACGAACCAGTGTTTGATTCAGCGGCAGGCGCAGCTGTGGTTCAGGCGTTGAAACCGTGTGAGATGGTTGTCACCCTGAGTCCATTCAAAGCCAATCTGGAAATCAGTGATGTGCTGCTGCCCATTGCACCCTTTACGGAAACGCCAGGAACTTTTGTGAATGCCGAAGGCCGGGTGCAAAGTTTCCATGCGGTCGTGAAGCCTTTAGGGGACGCGCGGCCAGCCTGGAAGGTGCTCCGGGCGCTCGCGGATATTCTGGGTTTGCCAGGGTTTGCGTTTGATTCTTCCCAGGAAGTGTTGGCTCACCTTCACGCCGAAACAGCAGGCGTGGTGCCTGAGCATGTTCCTGCACATCGATTGAGCAATGCGGGCAGTTCGCAAGCTGCCTCGCAATTTTCTCCGCAGGATCCCTGTGTGGCGGGTATTTATCAACTGGATGGCATTGTGCGCCGCGCGTCTTCGCTGCAATTGACAGCCGATGCCAGAGTCGCCAAGCAGCAGGAGGCCGTAGCATGATTGATGTGATTTTCGCCTACGGGCAGGGGCTGTTGGCTGCATCATGGTGGTCGGCTTACGCCTGGCCGGTGGTTTGGGCGCTGCTCAAGGTTCTGCCGGTCTTGATGATCGTGTTGACGGCCGTCACTTACGCCACTCTGTGGGAGCGTAAGTTGCTGGGTTGGGCGCAGATTCGCCTGGGACCGAACCGGGTTGGGCCATGGGGTTTATTGCAGCCAATCGCCGATGCTTTGAAGCTCATGACCAAAGAGGTGGTGCGTCCGACGGCATCTGACAAGGGCCTTTTTTATCTCGGGCCAGTCTTGTGTGTGGCCCCCGCGCTGGCCGCTTGGGCGGTTGTGCCGTTTGGCCCGGAGATCGCCATTGCCAACCTGAATGCTGGTCTGCTGTTTTTGATGGCGATTACCTCAATGGAAGTCTACGGCGTGATCATTTCCGGCTGGGCGTCAAATTCCAAGTACGCGTTTCTTGGCGCACTGCGAGCCTCTGCCCAGATGGTGAGTTACGAAATTGCCATGGGATTCTGCTTCTTAATTGTGCTGATGGTTTCTGCCAGTCTTAATCTATCGGATATTGTTGGCGGCCAGGGAAAGGGCTACTTCGCGCAAATGGGGCTCTCCTTTTTGTCTTGGAATTGGTTGCCCTTATTACCGATCATGGTCGTCTATTTTGTCAGTGGTTTGGCAGAAACCAATCGAACCCCGTTTGACGTTATCGAAGGCGAGTCAGAAATTGTGGCCGGTCATATGGTGGAATATTCCGGCATGTCTTGGGCGATGTTCCAGATGGCCGAGTATGCCAATATCTGGCTAATCTCAATTTTGACAACGACCATGTTTCTGGGTGGCTGGTTGTCGCCCATTGACAGTGCCTTGTTTAATTGGATTCCTGGCTGGATATGGCTAGGCCTCAAGACTTTTGCCGTCATGACCATGTTCATCTGGGTGCGAGTCACATTTCCGCGATTTCGGTACGACCAGGTCATGCGTCTGGGCTGGAAAATCTTTATTCCTGTCACCTTGGTATGGCTGGTGGTGGTGGGGGTTTGGATGCAGACCCCATGGAACATTTGGAAGTAATTCGAGCTGTCTATGTCTACCCCAATTTCAAATACTGTTGAAAAGTCCGGCGGGATTGCCTTCTCGTTGAAAGACTTTTTGTCGAGTTTCTTTCTGGCTGAGTTGCTCAA
>JBBQZI010000097.1:0-11586 GCA_038207855.1 Burkholderiales bacterium | reverse complement strand
AAGCCTGATTAATCTGGCCGACATGGGTGACACCAAGCCGTATCTGGATGCGTTGGCGCTGCTCTATGGTGCCGGCCCGCTGGCGCAAGCCCACGCGCTGATCATGCAGCAAGACCGCTTCATGGGCCTGGATGCGCCCGGCTTGGCGCTGCAGGGCTGCGAAATGCACCGCAAGCTGCTGCAGGCCTATGACAAGGTGCACGCTGCGCATTGAAGGCAGGCAAGCTTCACCCTGACTGGTTGGTGCCAGTTTGGCCTGCTCCGGCGGGCGTGCATGCGGTGTGCAGCACGCGCGCGGGTGGTGTATCGCTGGCACCGTATGACAGTTTGAATCTGGGCGATCATGTGGGCGATTCACTACCGCTGGTTGCTGCGAACCGCAAAATTTTTCAACAGGCAATCGCTGCCAAGCCGGTATTTTTGAACCAGGTGCATGGCATCGATGTGCTCCAGCTGGATGCCACCACGCCACACGCCAGCGCCGCTGATGCCTGCCTGACCAGCTTGCCCGGCATCGCCTGCACCATCATGGTGGCAGACTGCCTGCCAGTACTGTTTACCACCTTGAAAGGCGATTGGGTGGCCGCCGCACACGCCGGTTGGCGCGGTTTGGCGGGGTCCAATGGCATCGGTGTTTTAGAGCAAACTTTTAAGCGTTTTAGTGCTCTAGCCCTTATAGAGCCTGCGCAAGTAGCTACTGAAATAATAGCGTGGCTCGGGCCCTGTATTGGCCCGCAGGCCTTTGAAGTCGGCGATGAGGTGCGCGCCGCCTTTGTCGCACAAAACCCACAGGCCGCGCAAATGTTTGCGCCCTTGTCCGGTGACAAATGGCTGGCCGATCTGGCCGGTTTGGCCCGTCAGCGCCTGAGCGCGCTGGGCATTCGCCAAATTTATGGCAACGACAGCAGCCCCGGTTGGTGCACGCTCAGCAATGCGTCACGCTTCTTTTCGCACCGGCGCGACCGGGTCAGTGGCCGTTTCGCTGTGAGCATCTGGCGTGATGTGTAGGTCAGTCTGGATGCGCGCTGCTGCCAATTCGGCATTTTGGCGCGCCTTCATGGCGCGCTTGCGCGCTGGCGTTCGCATGATGTACAGCACCAAGCCTAGGGGCAATGCGCCATACAGCGCCAAGGTGATGATGGCACCCAGCACAGTGCCGGTGCTGCTGGTGGCTTCGACCACTGCCATCAGCAGCGTCACGTACAGCCAGGCGATTGCAACGATATACATATAGGGTGAACTTTTGTGGACTCTGACCGATTTGTCAGGTTTGCGAATGGCTTTATCTTCGATACTAACGGTTTGACTATTTGACATCCTTACAGAGGCTAATGAATGAATACACAAGCGCAGACACTTTGGCTCCAATCGGCTCAGAATATGCAGCAAAACATGACCGAGAGCTTGGCAAAAGCTTTTGAGTCGTTTCAAAACATGGACCTCGGTGGCGCTGGTTCCAAGCTCATGGCCCCCACCCAAAAGCCCCCGAAAATCACTTTTTCTCCCGAAAAAATGCAGGAACTGCAGCAGCAGTTTGCCAAGGATGCCACTGAGCTGTGGGGCAACGCCCTGAAAAACACCTCCAACGTCAGCGATCGTCGTTTCACTGATCCCGCCTGGAGCGCCAGCCCGAGCGCGGCCTTTACCGCGGCCTCGTATTTGCTCAACGCCAAGACCCTGACGCAATTGGCCGAAGCGGTTGAAACCGATGCCAAAACGCGTGCCAAGATTCTGTTTGCCGTTGAGCAGATCAATGCGGCATCGGCACCCAGCAATTTCATGGCACTCAACGCCGAAGCCCAGCAAAAAGCCATTGAGACCAAGGGCGAAAGCATTGCCAAGGGCATTCAAAACCTGCTTAATGACATCAAACAAGGCCATGTGTCGATGACCGATGAGAGCTTGTTTGAAGTCGGCAAAAATGTCGCGACAACCGAAGGCGCGGTGGTGTTCGAGAACGAATTGTTCCAACTGATTGAATACAAGCCATTGACTGAGAAGGTCTATGAGCGTCCATTTTTGTTTGTTCCGCCGAGCATTAACAAGTTTTACATTTTGGACTTGCAGCCCGAAAACTCCATGATTCGCTATGCCGTTGCGCAAGGCCACCACACTTTTGTGGTCAGTTGGCGCAATCCTGATGCCTCGCTGGCCAAGGCCACTTGGGATGACTACATCGAAAACGCTGTCATCAAGGCGATTACGGTCACGCAAGAAGTCACCGGTGCCAAGACCATCAATGCGTTGGGCTTTTGCGTTGGCGGCACCATGTTGGGCACCGCCTTGGCCGTGCTGGCTGCACGGGGCGAAAAGCCGGTGGCCAGCGCCACCCTGTTGACCTCGATGCTGGACTTTGCCGACACGGGCGTGCTCGATATTTTTATATCAGAAGGCTTTGTCAAATACCGTGAGCAAGAAATGGGCAAGGGCGGCCTGATGAAGGGCAAAGACCTGGCCAGCACTTTCAGCTTTTTGCGTCCCAATGACCTGGTCTGGAACTACGTGGTGGGCAATTACCTCAAGGGCGAAACTCCGCCAGCATTTGACCTGCTTTATTGGAACAGCGACTCAACCAACTTGCCCGGCCCGTTTTACGCCTGGTATTTGCGCAACACCTATCTTGAGAACAACTTGACCAAGCCCGGCAAGGCCACCGTATGCAACGAAAAGGTCGACCTGGGTCTGGTCGACATTCCGGTTTATATCTATGGTTCACGTGAAGACCACATCGTGCCGATTGGCGGTGCCTACGCGTCAACCCAGTATTTGCCGGGCAAAAAGCGGTTTGTCATGGGTGCCTCGGGCCACATCGCCGGCGTGATCAACCCGCCTGCCAAGAATAAGCGCAACTACTGGGTGCGTGAAGATGGCAAGTTGCCAAAAACGGTCGACCAATGGTTGACCGGCGCCACCGACAACAAGGGTAGCTGGTGGACCGATTGGTCCAACTGGCTGGCCGAGCAGGCTGGCAAGCAAATTCCCGCACCCAAAACCTACGGCAAGGGCAAATACAAGGTGATCGAGCCGGCACCTGGACGCTACGTCATGGCCAAAGCTTGATTTTCAATTGATCGTTTTTTAACCAGACTCGAGGGCACAACATGGAAGATATCGTCATTGTTTCGGCAACCCGCACCGCTGTTGGTAAATTTGGTGGCTCACTGGCCAAAGTGCCCGCCACTGAACTGGGCTCCCTCGTCATCAAGGATTTGCTGGCACGCACCGGTATTGGTGCTGACCAGATTGGTGAAGTCATCATGGGCCAGGTGCTGGCGGCAGGTGCCGGCCAAAACCCGGCACGCCAGGCGACGCTGAAGGCTGGCTTGGCTCAGGAAACACCCGCACTCACCATCAATGCGGTGTGCGGCTCGGGTTTGAAAGCGGTGATGTTGGCAGCCCAGGCCATTGCCTGGGGTGACAGCGAGATCGTGATTGCCGGCGGCCAGGAAAACATGAGCGCCAGCCCGCACGTGCTGCTGGGCAGCCGCGATGGTCAACGCATGGGCGACTGGAAGATGATCGACTCGATGATCGTTGATGGCCTGTGGGACGTGTACAACAATTACCACATGGGCATCACTGCTGAAAATGTCGCCAAAGCCTGCGCCATTAGCCGCGACATGCAAGATGCCCTGGCCTTGGCAAGTCAGCAAAAGGCTGCCGCCGCACAAGACGCAGGCCGCTTCAAGGACGAAATCGTCACCGTGTCGCTGGCACAGCGTAAGGGTGACCCGATTCTGTTCAATGCCGATGAGTTTCTGAACCGCAAGTCCAACGCTGAAGTGCTGGCGGGCCTGCGTCCGGCGTTCGATAAAGCGGGCTCGGTCACCGCTGGCAATGCCTCGGGCATCAACGATGGCGCTGCAGCTGTGATGGTGATGACCGCCAAAAAAGCCGCTGCACTGGGCCTGACACCGCTGGCGCGCATCGCCGCTTTTGCGACCAGCGGGCTTGACCCGGCGCAAATGGGCCTGGGCCCGGTGCCCGCAACGCGCAAAGCACTGGCGCGTGCCGGCTGGAACGTGGCTGATGTCGACTTGTTTGAGTTGAATGAAGCCTTTGCCGCCCAAGCCTGTGCGGTCAATCAGCAGCTTGAGGTTGATCCGGCTAAAGTGAATGTCAACGGCGGTGCCATCGCCATCGGCCACCCGATTGGCGCGTCCGGTTGCCGCATTCTGGTGACCCTGCTGCACGAAATGCAACGCCGCGATGCCAAAAAAGGCTTGGCAGCACTGTGTATTGGTGGTGGCATGGGGGTTTCCCTTGCTCTAGAGCGCTAATTTAGCGTCCATAATTAAACAAAGGCGGGAATCGGTGCACCGAGTGCTAATTTCTGCTTTAGGTTGTTCCCATATTTTTTAAAGAGGAGTAGTTCATGAGTAAAAAAGTAGCATATATCACGGGTGGTATGGGTGGCATCGGTACCGCCATTTGCCAGCGTTTTTCCAAAGAGGGTTTCACCGTCATCGCCGGTTGCGGCCCAACCCGTGACTTCCCAAAGTGGCTTGCTGAGCAGGCCGCGTTGGGCTACACCTTTTATGCCTCAGCGGGCAATGTGGGTGATTGGGATTCCACCGTTGAAGCCTTCGGCAAAGCCAAGGCCGAGCATGGCACGATCGACGTGCTGGTGAATAACGCCGGTATCACGCGCGACCGCATGTTCCTGAAAATGACCCGTGAAGACTGGGACGCAGTGATCGAAACCAACCTGAATTCCATGTTCAACGTGACCAAGCAAGTGGTTGGCGACATGGTTGAAAAAGGCTGGGGCCGCATCATCAACATCTCCAGCGTGAATGGTGTCAAGGGCCAAGCTGGCCAAACCAACTACTCGGCCGCCAAGGCTGGCATGCACGGTTTTAGCATGGCGCTGGCGCAAGAACTGGCCACCAAAGGCGTTACGGTCAACACCGTCAGCCCAGGCTACATCGGCACCGAGATGGTCAAGGCGATCCGTCAGGAAGTGCTCGACAAGATCATCGGCACCGTGCCGGTCAAACGCCTGGGTGAGCCGTCTGAGATCGCCTCCATCATCGCCTGGCTGGCATCAGAAGAAGGTGGCTATGCAACCGGTGCTGAGTTCTCGGTCAATGGTGGCCTGCACATGGGCTGATGCTGATTCGAATACAAAAAAGCCCGCGCTGTGCGGGCTTTTTTTTGCCGATATCTGCGACGAATCCAGAGGTCGACCCTTCACTTAGGACGTATTTCGCTTCAGGGGAATACTTCAGCGGCGTTCAGTGTGGCGGCATCCCGGTCTTTGCCCGCCAGCAGCGGCGCGCCGTCTACCGGCCATTGAATGCCCACCGTTGGGTCGCTCCACAGCAGGCTGCGCTCAAATTCGGGGTACCAGTAGTCGGTGGTTTTGTACAAAAATTCGGCGCTGTCGCTGGTCACCAGAAAGCCATGTGCGAAGCCCGGTGGAATCCACAATTGGCGTTTGTTGTTCTCGGACAGCAGCACACCTTCCCACTTGCCGAAGTTGGGTGAACTGCGGCGCAGATCGACTGCCACGTCGAACACCGCGCCTTGGGTGACGCGCACCAGTTTGCCCTGTGGGTGCTGAATTTGGTAGTGCAGGCCGCGCAGCACGCCCTTGGCTGACTTACTGTGGTTGTCTTGCACAAATTGCATGTCCAACCCGGTACATTGGGCAAAGTCACGGGCGTTGAAGCTCTCAAAGAAAAAGCCCCGATCATCGCCAAAGACTTTGGGCTCAAGAATCAAAACTTCAGGCAGGCGGGTTTGGGTGACGGTGTAGGGCATGGTGGTAGCTTGATATTTTTGGTCAATGTAGGGCGGACTTCAGTCCGCCATGGTCGACTGAAGTCGACCCTACAGGGGGCAGCTGTGCTTATTTCAGCAAGTCCAGCAAATACTGCCCGTAGCCATTTTTCGCCAGCGGTGCGGCCAGCTTCTGAATCTGCTCGGCGGTGATCCACTTCTGAGCAAAAGCAATCTCTTCCGGGCAGGCCACTTGCAAGCCTTGGCGCTTTTGCAGCGTGGCGATGAAGCTGGCGGCCTCTAACAGGCTGTCGTGCGTGCCAGTGTCGAGCCAGGCGTAGCCCCGGCCCATGATTTCGACGTTAAGCTGGTTTTGCTCCAGGTAGACCCGGTTCACGTCGGTAATTTCGAGTTCGCCCCGGTGCGATGGCTGGATACCGGCAGCAATGTCACAAACCTGGTTGTCGTAGAAATACAGGCCGGTGACGGCGTAATTGCTTTTGGGTTGCTTGGGCTTTTCTTCGATGCTGATGGCGCGCTTGTGCTCATCAAAAGCCACCACGCCGTAGCGCTCAGGGTCGTGCACATGGTAAGCAAACACGCTGGCCCCGGTCTGGCTGGCATTGGCGTGGGCCAGTTGCTTGACCAGGTCGTGGCCGTAAAAGATGTTGTCACCCAGCACCAGTGCGCTGGGCTGGCCCGCCACAAAATCGCGGCCAATGATGAAGGCCTGCGCCAAGCCATCGGGTGACGGCTGCACCGCGTAGCTGATGCGCATGCCCCACTGGCTGCCATCGCCCAGCAAGTCGGCAAAGCGCGGCGTGTCTTGGGGTGTCGAGATCACCAGCACCTCACGAATCCCGGCCAGCATCAGTGTGCTCAAAGGGTAATAAATCATCGGCTTGTCGTACACCGGCATGAGCTGCTTGCTCACCGCCTGTGTCACCGGGTAAAGCCGTGTGCCGGAGCCGCCAGCGAGGATGATGCCTTTGCGCGTTGTCATGGAATTCCCTTCAAAGATGTGGTGATGTGATGAGATGCGTAGGGAGGACTTCAGTCCTCCATGGTCGACTGAAGTCGACCCTACAAAATTCAGGTGATTTCGGCCAGCATGCGGTTCACACCCAACTGCCACGATGGCAGCGATAAACCGAAGGTGGATTGCAGCTTGGTGGTGTCGAGGCGCGAGTTGAGCGGTCGTGTGGCGGCTGTCGGGAAGGCGCTGGTGAGCACGGGCAGCACCGCAGTCGCTTTGATTTTTATAGCTGGTAGCGCTTGCTGCGCTTGGGTTAGAACGTATTTTGCATACTCATACCAAGTGGTTTCGCCGCTGGCGACCAAATGGTAGATGCCCGCCAGCTGCTCGCCTGACGGTGACTGCAACACTTGCCGGATGGCGTGCGCCGTCACGTCGGCAATCAGCTCGGCACCGGTGGGTGCGCCAAACTGGTCATTGATGACGGTGAGGCGCTCGCGCTCTTGGGCCAGACGCAGCATGGTTTTGGCAAAGTTGCCGCCCCGTGCCGCATAAACCCAACTGGTTCTAAAAATCAGGTGGCGCGGGCAGTGCTCGGCGATGCTTCGCTCGCCAGCGAGTTTGCTGGCACCGTAGACGCTGAGTGGCCCGGTGGCATCGGTTTCCAACCAGGGCTTGTTGCCGCTGCCGTCAAACACGTAGTCGGTGCTGTAGTGAATCAGCCAAGCACCGAGTTTGGCGGCCTCTCGCGCCAGCACTGCCGGGGCCAACGCGTTGAGCATATGGGCCAAATCGTGATCACCCTCAGCCTTGTCGACAGCGGTGTGGGCGGCGGCGTTGACGATCACGTCCGGCCGCAGGGTGCGCACGGTATCGGCCAATTGCTCAAGCTGGGTTAAGTCGCCACACAGCAGCGTGCCGTCGGCTGCATGAGCACCGAGCCGATCCAGCGCGATGAGTTCGCCGAGGGGGCTAAGGCTGCGTTGCAGTTCCCAGCCGACTTGGCCGTTTTTACCGAGTAGGAGAATTTTCATAAGGTGGAAAATTAATCGTTATCTGACCCCAATTATTGGTATTGCTTTTGCACCCAGTCGCGGTAGGCGCCGCTTTGCACGTGGGCTACCCAGTCGGGGTTGTCCAGGTACCACTGAACCGTCTTGCGGATGCCGGACTCAAAGGTTTCAGCGGGTTTCCAGCCCAGCTCGCTTTCCAACTTGCGGGCATCGATGGCGTAGCGGCGGTCGTGGCCGGGGCGGTCGGTGACGTAAGTGATTTGCTCTTGATAGGGCTTGTCGTCGGCGCGTGGACGCAGCTCGTCTAACAGGGCGCAAACGGTGTGTACGATGTCGAGGTTGGCTTTTTCGTTCCAGCCACCGACGTTGTAGATTTCACCCAAACGACCGGCCTCCAGCACGCGGCGAATCGCGCTGCAGTGGTCTTTGACATACAGCCAGTCTCGGATCTGCTGGCCGTCGCCGTACACCGGCAGGTTTTTGCCGGCCAAGGCGTTGACGATCATCAGCGGAATGAGCTTTTCAGGAAAGTGGTACGGGCCGTAGTTGTTGGAGCAATTGGTGGTGAGTACCGGCAGACCGTAGGTGTGGTGCCAAGCGCGCACCAGGTGGTCGCTGGCGGCCTTGCTGGCGGAATAAGGACTGTTGGGCTCGATGTGGCTGGTTTCGGTGAAGGCCGGGTCTGTTTTGGCCAGGCTGCCGTAGACCTCGTCGGTTGAAACGTGCAGAAACCGGAACGCTGCTTTTTCAGGAGCGGCCAATGCAGACCAGTAGCCGCGTACCGACTCCAGCAGGTTGAAGGTGCCGACGATGTTGGTCTGGATGAATTCACCGGGGCCGTGGATGGAGCGATCCACATGGCTCTCGGCAGCAAAGTTGACCACCGCGCGTGGCGTGTGTTCAGCTAGCAAACGTGTCACCAAGGCTGCGTCGCCAATGTCACCCTGCACCAAGGTGTGGCGCGTGTCACCCTGCAGGCTTTGCAGCGTCTCGGGGTTGCCAGCGTAGGTGAGTTTGTCCAGATTGACGACTGGCTCGTCGCTTGATGCCAGCCAGTCCAGAACGAAATTGGCACCAATAAAGCCGGCACCGCCAGTGACCAAGATCATGTGTTTTCACCCTGAGTTGTTGTTGCGAACATTGTAATGGGGTGCCTTTGAGGGGATTCTGGTTGTGGCGCGTTGTAGGGCGATGCCGTTGCAGGGGTAGGGCGATGCCGTTTCAGGGGTAGGGCGGACTTCAGTCCGCCATGGTCGACTGAAGTCGACCCTACGAAGTCTCAAAAATTCAAAAATCCACCAGTTTCCCAAACTAAACTGCCTCACATGTCATACAGCAATTTGTCGGTGGGCCGGTATTCCAGTTCGGGGCAGGTCTATTTGGTAACCACTGTGACAGCTCAACGCTGGCCCATTTTTCATGATTTCAACATGGCGCGCTGTGTCATAGGTGAAATGCGGCGGCTGAACAACTCGGGTTGTGTGAGTTCTATGGCGTGGGTGCTGATGCCAGATCACTTGCATTGGCTGTTCCAGCTGGGTGCGAGCGATACCCTGTCACGGGTGATGCAAAATTTCAAAGGTCGTTCTTCTCGGGCAGTGAAACTATTGGCAGAGAAGCAAGCTGCTGGTCAGGTTGCCTTGCTGGGAGGAGTCTGGCAGCGTGCCTACCATGATCGTGCGCTGCGGCAAGAGGATGACGTGCGTGCAGTTGCTCGCTATTTGGCCGCCAATCCATTGCGTGCAGGCTTGGTCACCAGCTTGAGTGACTACGCGCATTGGGATGCTGTTTGGGTGTAGCTTGCAGGACGCGTTGTAGGGCGGACTTCAGTCCGCCATGGTTGTTGTAGGGCGGACTTCAGTCCGCCATGGTCGACTGAAGTCGACCCTACAGTGGACCCCACAGTCGATCCCACAGTCGACCCTATGCGGATTCGATCTCGCTTGACACGGCCAGCCACTGTTCTTCAAGCGTCTGCAATTCTTCATTGACCGCCTTCAGGCGCTTGCCCAGGTTGGCAAAGTCTGACGGTGGCGGTGATTGGCTCAAATGGCCCTCCAACGCGGCGCCTTCGGCATTGAGCACCGCCATGCGTGCTTCGAAATCTTGCAGCTTGCGTTTCAGTGAGCCAGTCGGGGCGGGCTTTTTCTTCGCCTTGGCTTCAATCGCGGCAGCTTCAGCCTGCGCTTTGCGCTCCGCCTTGGCAGCAGCGCTGCTGGCCTCCTTGATGGCTTCACGCTGACGCTTGGCTTCATCAAGGAGGTAGCGCTGGTAGTCGTCCAGATCACCATCGAACGGTTCGATACCACCGCGCGAGACCATCCAGAATTCATCACACACCGAGCGCAGCAACGCCCGATCGTGGCTGACCAGCATCAACGTGCCTTCAAATTCATTCAGCGCCATGGCCAGCGCTTCACGGGTGGCCAGATCCAGGTGGTTGGTGGGCTCGTCCATCAGCAGCAAATTAGGCCGTTGCCAGACCATCATGCACAGCACCAATCGGGCCTTTTCGCCCCCGCTCATGCTGCCCACGGCCTGCTTGACCATGTCGCCACCAAAGTTGAAAGTGCCGAGAAAGCTGCGCAGGTCTTGCTCGCGCGTGGCTTGGCCGGCGATTTTGCCGGCGGCAGTGGCATCTTTCACTAGACGAATCATGTGTTCTAGCGGGGTGTCGGCTGGGCGCAGCACATCGAGCTCTTGCTGGGCAAAGTAGCCGATGTTCAAGCCCTTGCCTTCGGTGATCTCGCCGGCAATCGCCTTCAAATCGCGTGCAATGGTTTTCACCACGGTGGATTTGCCCTGGCCATTGGCCCCCAGAATGCCTATGCGCTGACCGGCCAGCACTGATTTACTGACATTGTTGACGATCACCGTGGACGGCGTGCCCTCTGGTGCGTCTTCGGGCGGAGGGTAGCCAAAACTCACGTTGCTCATGGAGAGCATCGGGTTGGGCAGATTGGCGGGTTCCTTGAATTCAAAGGTGAAATCAGCCTCGGCCAGCAGGGGAGCAATTTTCTCCATGCGGTCGAGCGCCTTGACCCGGCTTTGCGCCTGCTTGGCCTTGCTGGCCTTGGCCTTGAAGCGGGCAATGAACTTTTGCAGGTGGGCAATTTTGTCTTGCTGCTTGGCAAAGGCGTTTTGCTGCAGCTCCATTTGCTCGGCGCGCATGTCCTCAAACTTGCTGTAATTGCCGCCGTAACGCACCAGCTTGCCTGAGTCGATGTGCAGCGTGACGTTGGTTACGGCATCGAGAAACTCGCGGTCGTGGCTGATGACGATCATCGTGCCTTCGTACTTTTTCAACCAGGCTTCCAGCCACACCAGCGCGTCCAAGTCCAGGTGGTTGGTCGGCTCGTCTAGCAGCAGCAGGTCGCTTGGGCACATCAGTGCGCGGGCGAGCTGCAAGCGCATGCGCCAGCCGCCTGAAAAGCTGTTGACCGGGTTGGTCAGTTCGGTGGTTTTGAACCCCAGCCCCAAAATCAGCGCCTGGGCGCGGGCTGGCGCGTCATGCGCACCGGCATCCTGCAGCGCCATGTAGGCATGGGCCATCCGGTCGTAGTCGTCGGTGGCCTCTGATGCGGTGACCTCCTGCTGGGCGGCCAGCAGCGTGGTGTCGCCATCGACCACAAAGTCGGTGGCGGACTGATCGGTCTCGGGCATGTCCTGCGCCACCTGGCCCATGCGCCATTGGTGCGGGATGTAGTACTCGCCCGCGTCTTCATGCAGGTTGCCATTGAAGAGCGCAAACAGGCTGGACTTGCCAGCGCCGTTGCGTCCGACCAGGCCGACTTTTTCGCCGGGGTTGATGGTGACAGTCGCGCCGTCAAGCAAGACTTTGGCGCTGCGGCGCAGGGTGACGTTTTTTAGGGT
>JBBQZI010000096.1:0-11603 GCA_038207855.1 Burkholderiales bacterium | reverse complement strand
GCCCACTGCGCATCGCTTACAGCCGACAGAAAAATCTGCTCGCCATCTTTCACGGTGAACACGTCGTACACGCCCCAGGGCGAGATGCGCGCCGGCATGGGCGCGGCGGGCTGGCCGGTCATGGCGTACTGCAGCATGTGCTGGCCGACCAGAAATACGTTGTTCTCGAACAGTGCGCTTTGTACTTCCTGACCTTTGCCGGTGATGCCGCGCTGGATCAGCGCACCCAGCGCACCAATGGCGCCAAACATGCCGCCCATGATGTCGTTGACGCTGGTGCCCGCGCGCAGTGGGTCACCCGGGCGGCCGGTCATGTAGGCCAGGCCGCCCATCATCTGTACCACTTCATCGAGGGCCGTGCGATTTTCATACGGGCCGGGCAAAAAGCCTTTGTGCGTGACATAAATCAGCCGGGGGTTGACCTGGCTGAGTGCGGCGTAATCCAGCCCATATTTACCCATCGTGCCAGGCTTGAAATTTTCCGCCACTACGTCGGCGCTGGCGGCCAGTTTGCGCGCCACCTCGGCGCCTTCAGGCGTGTGCAGGTCAATGGCGATGCTTTTCTTGTTGCGGTTGAACATCGGGAAAAACCCGGCACCGGCACCCAACAAATGGCGGGTGCGATCGCCCTCAATCGGCTCGACCTTGATGACTTCAGCGCCCATGTCGGCCAGCACCATGCCGCAGGTCGGGCCCATCACCATGTGGGTAAATTCAACCACGCGCAGGCCGGCCAGCGGCAAGGTGTGAACGGGTGCGACGGGGGAAGTGACTGGGTTCATGGGGCGATGTTTGACGAAGCGTTGATCGGGTAGCTTGCCATTGTGTACTGGATGCCTGCAGTCCGGGCAACAGGCTGATTACACCCACGGCGGTCACAACTGCCTTTATCGTTAAACGCGCAATGGCACAGCGGGCCATCCTTAAAATCGGTTCATGACAAACCTTTTGCCACCAGACCCAACCGCCGCTTCTCAGCCAGCGGGTGCCCCACCACAGGCCGTGCTGTTTGATGCCTACGGCACGCTGTTTGACGTGTACAGCGTGGCGGACCTGGCTGAAGACATGTTTCCCGGTCAAGGTCAGGCCATCAGCAGCTTGTGGCGCGACAAACAAATCGACTACACCCGGCTGGTGACCACTTGCAACCACGGCGCGCACTACCAGCCGTTTAGCGCCCTGACCCGCGCTGCGCTTATTTTTGCTCTTAAAAAGATAGTAGCTAGCACAGACTACGAAAGGGCTGACGAGCAATTTCTTGTAAATTATGAGCCTGAAATCGCGTTGTTGCTGGCCCAGTACCAGCACCTTGATGCCTTCCCGGAAAACCTCGGCGTGCTGCAGCAACTCAAGGCCGCCGGCATCCCCACCGGCATCCTGAGCAATGGCGATGTGGCCATGCTCGATGCTGCCGTGCATTGCGCCGGTTTTGTCGGGCTGCTGGACCACGTCATCAGCGTTGATGCGGTCCGCAAATTCAAAACCCACCCGGATGCCTATGCGCTGGGCGAGCAAGCCACCGGGCTAGCCGCCAAAGACATCCTGTTTGTCAGCTCCAATGCCTGGGATGCCCTGGGTGCTACCTGGCATGGTTACCAGACGCTGTGGGTCAACCGTTACCATCTGCCTTTTGAAGAGTTGGGCACCCTGCCAACGCGCACCGGCCAGACCTTGAGCGACGTGCTGGACTTTTTTCCAAACCGCAATTCCTGATCTTTTTTAACTTCAACACCCACCACCATGACCCAACGCATCACCAAAAACCGCCTGCAAGTGGCTGCCAACTTGTGCCAATTCATCGAAACCCAGGTGCTACCCGGCACCGGCGTGCCGATCGCCCGGTTCTGGAAAGGCTTTGACGCCATCGTGGCCGATCTGGCGCCGAAAAACATCGCCTTGCTGGCTGATCGCGACCGCCTGCAAACCGAACTCGACACCTGGCACAAGGCCAACCCCGGCCCGATCAGCGACATGGTCGCGTACCGCAAGTTCCTTGAAACCATTGGTTACCTGGTGGAGCCGCCCAAAAAGGCCCGCATCAGCACATCCAACGTGGATGTCGAGTTGTCCAAGCAAGCCGGCCCGCAACTGGTGGTGCCGATTCTGAACGCCCGCTACGCTCTCAATGCAGCCAACTCACGCTGGGGCAGTTTGTACGATGCGCTTTACGGCACCGACGTGATTGATGAGGCACAAGGCTGCGAAAAAGTCGGTAAAAAAGGCGGCTACAACCCCAAGCGCGGGGCCAAGGTCATCGACTACGCGCGCAACGTACTAGACCGCTGCGCGCCGCTGCGCAAGGGCTCGCATGTGGACTCGGCTGGCTACCGCATCAAGGGCGGCAAGTTGGTGGTAACACTGATGGATGGCAGCAACACCAGCTTGCAAGAGCAAAAACAACTGGTCGGCTACCAGGGCGAAGCCAAGGCACCCTCGTCGGTGCTGTTTGAACACAACGGTTTGCACCTGGACCTGATCATCAACCGCGCCACGCTGATTGGCGCTGCCGACCCGGCCGGCGTGTCCGACCTGATCATGGAAGCGGCCCTGTCCACCATCCTCGACCTCGAAGACTCGGTAGCCGCGGTCGATGCCGATGACAAGGTGCTGGCTTACACCAACTGGCTGGGCATTTTGAACGGCACGTTGACCGAAGAAGTCGCCAAGGGCGGCAAAACCTTCACGCGTGGCCTGAATGCTGATCGCATTTACAACGCACCCGATGGCAAAAAACCGGTGCGCCTGCACGGACGCAGCCTGATGTTTGTGCGCAATGTTGGCCATCTGATGACCAACCCGGCTATTTTGTACACCGACAAGCAAGGCATTGAGCGCGAAATCCCCGAAGGCATTCTGGATGCCGTGGTGACCACCACGATCGCCATGCACGATTTGGCCCGAACCAAAAAGGACGCGATTCGCAATTCACGCAAGGGCTCGGTCTACATCGTCAAGCCCAAGATGCACGGCCCGGCTGAAGTGGCCTTTGCCAGCGAACTGTTTGGCCGCGTTGAAGACATGCTGGGCCTGCCTGACAGCACCGTCAAACTCGGCATCATGGACGAAGAGCGCCGCACCAGCGTCAACCTGAAAGCCTGCATTGCCGCAGCCAGCAGCCGTGTGGCCTTCATCAACACCGGTTTTCTGGATCGCACCGGCGATGAAATGCACAGTGCCATGCAAGCCGGCCCAATGATCCGCAAGGGCGACATGAAAACCAGCGCCTGGATTACCGCTTATGAGCGCAACAACGTGCTGGTAGGCCTGTCGTGCGGGCTGCGTGGCAAAGCGCAAATCGGCAAGGGCATGTGGGCCATGCCGGACCTGATGAAAGCCATGCTGGAACAGAAAATTGCGCACCCGAAAGCGGGTGCCAACACCGCCTGGGTACCCAGCCCGACCGGTGCCACGCTGCACGCCCTGCACTACCATCAGGTGCTGGTTAAAGACGTGCAAAAAGAGCTCGAAAAAATCAACGCCGACAAAGAGCGCGACACCTTGCTGACGGGTTTACTGACCATTCCCGTGGCAGCCAACCCGGCCTGGAGCGATGCCGAGAAGCAACAAGAACTCGACAACAACATCCAGGGCATTTTGGGCTATGTGGTGCGCTGGGTTGACCAAGGCATTGGCTGCTCCAAGGTGCCCGATATTCACAACATCGGCCTGATGGAAGACCGCGCCACGCTGCGCATTTCCAGCCAGCATGTGGCCAACTGGCTGCACCATGGCGTGGTGACCGATGCCCTGGTACGCGCCACCTTTGAGCGCATGGCGGCCGTGGTGGATGGCCAAAACGCTGACGACGCGGCCTACCAGCCGATGGCGGGAAACTTTGACACCTCGATGGCCTACATGGCCGCGTGCGATCTGGTGTTCAAGGGCTTGGTGCAACCCAGTGGCTATACCGAGCCGCTGCTGCACGGCTGGCGCTTGCGGGTCAAGGCAGCAGCCTTGGTTGCGGGCTGATTTTTACTATAAAAAAAATAGCTGCTTACGCACTATTCATAAGGGCTGGAGGCCAATTTGACACATAAAACACCAAACCCTGCCGAACTCTGCCCGCTGTGCGGCCAGCCCAATCAGTGCGCCATGGAAGTTGAAAAAGCCACCGGCGTTGCGCAGCCACCCTGCTGGTGCACACAGATCGGCTTCAGTGCCGATCTGTTGAACCTGGTGCCAGAGGCTTCGCGCGGTGTCGCGTGCGTCTGTGCGGCTTGTGTCAAGGCCAGCCAGTCGTGAACTGAATGGCGAGTCTTTCCAGCGCCCGGCCGTCAAGCCGGCTTGGATGGCTCGCTGGGTGGCGATCCGGTCGGCTTGATGACGGTTCCGTCAAGCTCCGAATAATCCAGGTCTATCAAGCGCGAAAGCGACACTAGCGGGTCTGGCAGGTCGGCTGGTTTGTCCGCCATTGCCCTGACGAGCAAATCGGTGGGCTGCGCTCCAGGCTGAAACGCAGTCTCAGTTGGCCGTGTCATGGCAGAGGCTTGATCAGCCGCCGGCAGATCAGTCGCCAATTCCTCCGCCAACGCATGCAGCGTCAGCAAATCGCGGAACGCCGCCAGATCAAAAGACGGCGAAACTGGCACCGTGGAGTCATGAAAGATGCACGCATCCAGGTAAGTTAGTGCTTGGGCGCTGGGCCAGACGGGTGCCAACTTGGCCAGCATCTCCGGGTAGGCCAACAAGTCCATGCCCTCACGGGTGAACGCCGGAAAATCTGGCAAAACGCTGTTGAACCTCCGGTTGAAGGCCGTACGGCACGCATGAAAATCTGGCCGTAACCCGAGCGAGTGGTACAGCGCCAGCAAATCAAGATAGACCAACGGATTGGGCTCGGCACTGTCTGCAATCTGCTTTTTAAGCACCCGCAAGGCACGCTCGGTTTGCCCCAGCGACACAAAAAATTCGGCCTGCTGGCAAACATCCAGAATCGTGCTGCTGCAGATGCGGTGAATGCCACCCATAGCCACATCGACGGGCACATCCAGAGCAGGTGACGGCTCTGGTGACAGTTCCATCATCATGAAATTATCCAGATCAATATCGACCTCGTGCATCGCCGCCGCCGTTGGGACGGCAGGGGCGGTCAAAACTTCTTTTTCTGGCTGCTGGACATCAGGAACTGGCGAAAGCTCCTGCGGCCCGGTTGATGGCGGCATCAGGATCGTCGCCGGCCCATTGTCCGCGCCGTGCCACCAACTCTCACGGGCACTGGCACTGGTCATTGCGCCCGCCGCACGGCGCTGCTGCCGCCACAAGAATGCCAGCGCAGCCAGGCACAGCAGCACCAGCGCCGACAGCACGTATAGCAGCCAGACAGGTGTTTGTTGTGCTTGTGCCTGGGCCTGCTGCAAACGGGCTTGCAAATCTGCCAATTTAGCCGCGTTTTTAGCCGCCTGCTCGCGCAGCGTCATCACATCGCCCTGCAAGCCTGAAATTTCGCGGGTCTGGCGCAACGCATCTTCAGTGGACGCAAACGACATGACGGAATCGAGCGAATCAATCCGGTCCGACAGTATGTCCATGGGGTCGAGCTTCAGTATGGCTTTGCCCGCCAGGCGATCGGCTGCTTTGCGGGCGGCCACACCAACCGGCACGGCTGGCACGGTGCCAGTCGCTTTTGTCGGCTTGGTTTTGATCGCCAGCTTGGCAGATGCCGTGCCAAGCGCTGCCGCTCGGGCAGCGCGCGATGGCTTGGCCGTGGACGGTGTGCTGTCGCTTGGCAGTGGCGACAGTTGGGGCGACAGCACCAGCACAGGCGATGCCGCCGGAACAGTAAGCGTACCGATCGTGGCGGACGCAGGTGCCGCAAC
This sequence comes from Burkholderiales bacterium, assembly GCA_038207855.1. Lineage (GTDB taxonomy): Bacteria > Pseudomonadota > Gammaproteobacteria > Burkholderiales > Burkholderiaceae_C > Rhodoferax. The sequence goes on along the minus strand of JBBQZI010000096.1, from coordinate 5,787 downwards.
CGGTGGAAAGTCAGCCAGCAAGACATAACGACGCGTGACAGTTGACCCGCAGGTGGCCCGCAAGGTGATGCTTACCACCGGCTCATTCACCATGCTGGTGGACTGCAGGCGCACCAGGGTGGCCTGGCCTGGAGCGGTCGGCGCAGCAACCGAGAGACGCGGTGTGTCCTGGCGCGCATCAGCGTAAAGAAGTTCAGCCGCCATGCAGGCAGCCGATACCTCTTCACCGGAACCCGGTAGCACCTGCACGCTGACATCAAGCGTGCGCCCCAATACCGCCGAACCGCGCAAATCGCCCAGCGTGAACGCGTGCCCCTGCGTGGCCACACTGATGAGTGTCGCCATCAGCGCGACCGCCGCAAACCTGACGCTGTTCTTCAAGACAGTTCTACCTCATTGATTGATCTATTGCGGCCATGAAACCACGTTATTACATTATTTTTACAATACCGCGCAGCATACCCGTTTGCGCGTCTTATTATTCGGCATCAAGTCGGCCAACCGTGAATCTTCTCTTAAATTCGATTGAATTCACCCGACTTGTCCGATTCCACCCACGCATCAACCTTGTCCCATGTGCCAATTGCTCGGAATGAACAGCCATCTGCCGGCCAGCCTGACGCTGAGCTTTACCGGATTTTCGCAGCGCGGCGGCTGCACTGACCACCATGGCGATGGCTGGGGTATTGCTTTTTTTGAAAGTGACAATGCCACCCCTGGCAAAGGTGTGCGGCATTTTGTTGACAAGGCCAGCGCGGCCAGCTCGCCGATTGCGCAGATGCTCAAAACTTACCCGATCAAGAGCCACAACGTGGTTGCCCATGTACGCAAAGCCACCGTCGGCCAGGTGACACTGGAAAACACCCACCCGTTTGTGCGCGAATTGTGGGGTCGCTACTGGGTGTTTGCCCACAACGGCGACCTGAAAGGCTATGCACCACACTTGCACGGTCATTTCAGGCCGGTCGGCAGCACCGATAGCGAGCAGGCCTTTTGCTGGCTACTGCAGGAGTTGAACAAATCGCATGCCGACATGCCCACCGTGATGGAGCTGACCCGCACCCTGCAAGAGCTGGTTCCCCAGATTTCCAGGCACGGCACCTTCAACTTTTTACTCAGCAACGGCCAAGCGCTGTGGGCCCATGCCACCACCAAGCTGCATTACGTGCTGCGCGCGCACCCCTTTCACCCGGTGCACCTGAAGGACGACGACATCACCGTCAATCTGGCCCAGCTCAACAGCCCACAGGATCGACTGGCCATTGTGGTCACCGAGCCCTTGACCACCGATGAAGACTGGACGGCGTTTGAGCCTGGCGAACTCAACGTATTCGTGGACGGTATCCTGGCGCGCTGCAGCTGCCAATGCGCCGCCCCACCACGCCCGGCGCCGGTGACTGACCCGGACAGTCCGGTGCCAGTGGTGCCCGAGGGCCCCGCGCCTCAGTGCGAGCGGGCCTGCGCCGCTTCGAGCGCCTGCACAAACCGGGCCGCCACGTCAAAACCGGTCTGATCAAAAATCTCTTGGAAGCAGGTCGGACTGGTCACATTGATCTCGGTCAGGCTGTCGCCAATCACGTCCAGCCCAATCAGCAACAAGCCGCGCTGGAACAGCACCGGGCCAATCGCCTGGGCGATTTCGCGGTCACGCGCCGTCAAGGCCTGCGCCACACCCTTGCCACCGGCGGCCAGGTTGCCGCGCACCTCGCCACCTTGCGGAATGCGCGCCAAAGCATAAGGCACGGGCTCGCCGCCAATCACCAAAATTCGCTTGTCACCTTGGGCGATGGCGGGTAAAAATTTCTGCACCATGACCGTTTCAGCACCCTCTTTGTTCAGCGTTTCGATGATGGCACCGAGGTTCAGGCCATCTTCTTTGACCCGAAAAATGCCCATGCCACCCATGCCATCGAGGGGCTTCAAAATGATGTCATGGTGCTCGGCATGAAAGCGTTTGATGTCTTGCGCATCGCGTGTGACCAGGGTCGGCCCGATGAACTCGGGAAACTCCAGAATGGCGAGCTTTTCCGGGTGGTCGCGCAGCGCACGGGGCTTGTTGAAAACCTGCGCGCCTTCGCGCTCAGCCTGTTCCAGCAGATGCGTGGCGTAAAAAAACTCACTGTCAAACGGCGGGTCCTTGCGCATCACGATGGCATCAAAGTCACGCAGCGCTTGGGCCCGTCGGCCGGCTGCGTGCGGTGCGGCAATAAACCAGGGATCGGCCTGGCCGGTCAAGCGGATGTCGCGCACTTGGGCCGTCACCGGCGCACCGCGTTGCCACATCACGTCCTTGGGTTCACACACCGCTAACGTGTGGCCGCGTTTTTGCGCCTCGCGCAACATGGCAAAGGTGGTGTCCTTGTAAATTTCGAACGACTCAAGCGGATCGGCTACAAACAGCAATTTCATCAGGTCAACTCTCCGGGTTTTGCTTGCGCGACTGGTCTTAAACGCAATTCAAATTTCAATCTTCGAGCCCAATTCCACCACCGAGTTGGTTGGCAGGTTCAGGAAACCGGCTGCACCGCTGGCATTCAGGTGCATCTGGGCAAAGAGCTTCTCACGCCAAAATGCCATGCCACTGCCGATCGTTGGCGTAACCGTGTCACGGCTAAGAAAATAGCTGGTGGTCATCGGGTCCACATCACAACCCCGGCCCTTCATGTGGGTCAGAGCTTTAGGCAAATCGGGGTCATTTTTGAAACCGTAATTCACCATCACCTGCCAGCAGTCATGACCCAGCGATTCAATCGACAAGCGCTTGTCCATCCCAATCCAGGGTATTTCATGGTTGCGCACGGTGACAAACAGGTTGAACTCGTGCAGCACTTTGTTGTGCTTGAGGTTGTGCAGCATGGCGTTGGGCACAGTGCCTGACTCGGCGGTCAAAAACACGGCCGTGCCGGCCACCCGCGTCGGTGGCGAGACAAACACCGCCTCCAGAAAGCTGGTCAAGTCAATCGCATCGGCTTTGAGCTTCTGGTTCAGCAGGCGCCGGCCATCTTTCCAGGTCAGCATCAGGGTGAACACGCCGCCAGCGATCAGCAGCGGAAACCAGCCGCCGTCCACCAGCTTGACCATGTTGGAGGTAAAAAACGCCAGGTCGACCACAAAAAATACACCGGTGGCGGCAATGCACAGCCACAGTGGGTAATGCCAGGCGTAGCGCACCACGAAAAAGGTCAGCACGGTGGTGATCAGCATGTCCAGCGTGACGGCAATGCCATAAGCCGCCGCCAGGTTACTCGACGACTTGAACAACACCACGGCCAGCACGATCAGTACAAACAAACCCCAGTTGACAAACGGCATGAAAATCTGGCCAGTCTCCTTGATGTTGGTGTGCAGCACCTGAAGGCGTGGCAAATAGCCAAGCTGAATGACTTGCTTGGTGACCGAAAATGCCCCGGTAATCAACGCTTGCGAGGCAATCACCGTGGCCAGCGTGGCGAGCCCCACCAGCGGCAACAAAGCCCAATCGGGGGCCATCATAAAAAACGGGTTTTTCACGGCCTCTGGGTTGCTCAGCAGCAAAGCACCCTGGCCAAAATAGTTCAATGTCAAGCACGGCATGACGATGGAAAACCAGGCCAGACGGATCGGCTTCTTGCCAAAGTGCCCCATGTCGGCGTAGAGCGCCTCACCGCCAGTGACGCACAGCACCACCGCACCCAAAATGAAGAACGTGATTAAAGGGTTAGCCCATATGAAGCGCACCGCGTAATGTGGACTCAGCGCCCACAGCACTTCAGGGTTATCGACGATATGCGACAGGCCGAGTAGGGCAATCGTGACAAACCACACCATCGTGATCGGACCAAAAAACTTGCCAATGTCGGCCGTGCCGCGCTTTTGCACCGCAAAAAGTCCAAACAAAATCAGCAGCGTGAGCGGAATCACCGCCTTCTTGAAGGCGGGTGACACCACTTCCAGGCCTTCAACTGCGGACAAGACCGAAATCGCCGGCGTAATGACACCGTCGCCATAAAACAGGCAGGAGCCAAAAACCCCCACCAACAGCAGCACACGGCGCAACCTCGGCTTGTCTTTGACCGACTGTGAAGCCAGCGCCAGCATGGCCACCAAGCCCCCTTCACCATTGTTATCAGCGCGCAGCACCAGCGTGACGTATTTGAGGGAAATGATGACGGTGAGCGTCCAGAAGATGATCGACAGGACACCCAGCACATTGGCGTGGGTAAAAGGCACATGGCCGGCGCCAAAGACCTCTTTGACGGCGTACAGCACACTGGTGCCGATGTCGCCATAGACCACACCGATGGCGCCCAGAGTGAGCGCGCGCAGGGACGTTTGAGAAGTTGCCAAGCAGTCAGCCCACCAGATTGTCAGCGGGCTCCATGTCAGAAGAGATCGCTATTCTGCCAGCTTATTCGTAAACCTCGGCATCCGGGTCGGTGGCTTCGAGCTCGTAGCTGGCCGCCAGCATGGCCAAGCGCCCGACCACGCCGTACATGTAAAAACGGTTGGGCACACTGGCACCCGGTTTGAAGCCTGGCTGTGGCAACTGGGTGCTGTGCTCAAACGCCAGGGGCACGTAGCCCGATCCCGGCGCATTAAGATTTTCATCAACGCCGCGCCCGGCATGCACCCGGTAAAAACCACCCACCACATAACGATCCATGGTGTAGATCACCGGCTCGGCGACCGCATCGTTGACACGTTCTTGCGTCAACACGCCTTCTTGCACCATGAAGTCGTGCGGCAGCAGCGGTGCTTTGCTGGTTTGCAGCAATGCTTTTGCGCGATCAGCCAGGGCCTGCATGTCTTTGGCATCACGCACGGTGATGATGCCCAGCGGATGCGTGCCGTGATCGGCTTTGACCACAACAAACGGTTTTTCCTTGATGCCGTATTCTTTGTATTTGCGCCGCACCCGGGTCAACACCGCATCGACCTGACTGGTCAGGCAGTCCAAGCCGTTGGCCTGGTCGAAATGAACCGCTTCGCACTTGTCAAACAAGGGGTTGACCAGCCAGGGGTCCACGCCCATCAACTTGCCCAGGCGCTTGGCCACTTCTTCATAGCACTTGAAGTGCGTGCTTTTGCGCCGGGTAGACCAGCCCGCGTGCAAGGGCGGCAGCAGGTATTGCTCGTGCAAGTCTTCCAGAATGCCGGGCACACCGGCGCTCAGGTCGTTGTTGAGCAAAATCGTGCAGGGGTCAAAGTCTTTCAGGCCGAGGCGGCGCTTGCCCCGGTTGACCGGCTCCAGCGTAACGGTGTCACCGTTTTGCAACTCAAAGGTGGCGGTCTTTTTGAGGGCCGGATCGATCGAGCCGAGCCGAACATTCAAGCCCGCCATGTTGAAAATACGCTGCAACTGGGCCAGATTGGCCAGGTAAGACGGGCTGGGTACGCCGTTTTCAGGAATCACCAGCAGGTTGCGTGCTTCCGGGCAGATTTTTTCGATTGCCGCCATGGCGGCCTGCACCGCCAGCGGCAACATTTCAGGCGACAGGTTGTTCCAGCCATCAGGGTACAGGTTGGTGTCGACCGGCGACAGCTTGAAGCCGGCGTTGCGAATGTCAACTGAGGCGTAAAACGGCGGCGTGTGCTCCATCCATTCGAGCCGAAACCAGCGCTCAATGGCTGGCATGGAGTCGAGCACGCGCTGCTCCAGTTCGTTGATCGGACCGGTCAGGGCGGTAATGAGGTGAGGAACCATGGCTAACCTTGCAAAATAGTGGTTTGAATTCTAGGGCGCGATCAAGCGCGCACTTCACCGGCACCCAGCACCACGTACTTGAGCGAGGTCAGGCCTTCAATGCC
>JBBQZI010000095.1:0-11621 GCA_038207855.1 Burkholderiales bacterium | reverse complement strand
TTCTCGTACTTGCGCCCGACCATGAAGCCGGTGATGTTCTGCAAAAACACCAGCGGGATCTTGCGCTGGCAGCACAGCTCGATGAAGTGCGTGCCTTTCAAGGCCGATTCGCTGAACAGAATGCCGTTGTTGGCGATGATGCCCACCGGCATGCCTTCAACGCGGGCAAAGCCGGTGATCAGCGTGGTGCCAAAACGTGACTTGAATTCGTCAAAGTCCGAGTCATCGACGATGCGGGCAATGATTTCGCGCACATCGAACGGTTTGCGGGTGTCAACCGGAATCACGCCATACAACTCTTCTGCTGCGTATTTGGGAGCTACTGGCGCATGATCTGCCTGGGCTAGAGGCTTATTTTTATACAAATTCTTGACCGCCGTGCGCGCCAGCTTGAGGGCGTGCATGTCACTTTGGGCCAGATGGTCCGCCACGCCAGACAAGCGCGTGTGTACGTCGCCACCGCCCAGGTCTTCGGCCGTCACCACCTCACCGGTAGCGGCTTTCACCAGCGGCGGGCCGCCCAAAAAGATGGTGCCCTGGTTTTTGACGATGATGGCCTCATCGCTCATGGCCGGCACATAGGCGCCGCCTGCGGTGCAACTGCCCATGACCACGGCAATCTGGGCAATGCCCATCGAACTCATGGTGGCCTGGTTGAAAAAGATGCGCCCAAAGTGGTCGCGATCGGGAAACACCTCGTCCTGGTTGGGCAGGTTGGCACCGCCTGAGTCGACCAGATAAATGCAGGGCAGGCGATTTTGCTGCGCCACCTCTTGCGCACGCAGGTGCTTTTTGACCGTCATCGGGTAATAGGTGCCGCCTTTGACGGTGGCATCGTTGCAGACGATCATGCAGTCCACCCCGCTCACCCGGCCAATGCCTGCCACGATACCGGCACCGGGAGCGCTGTCGGTGCCATCGCGGTCCGGGTACATATTCAGTGCGGCCAGCGGCGAGAGTTCCAGAAACGGTGTGCCAGGGTCAAGCAGCATTTGCACCCGGTCCCTTGGCAGCAGCTTGCCGCGACCGGTGTGCTTGGCGCGGGCGGCGTCGCCGCCACCCATTTCCACCAGGGTTACTTTAGCGTTCAGGTCGTCCACCAGGCCGCGCATAGCAGCGGCGTTGACTTGGAAATCGCTTGAGCGGGCGTTGAGTTTGGTTTCCAGAATGGTCATGGCAGGGTTCCGGTAGTTTTGATTCAGCGTGCATTGTGAACCGCAGCCGGGTAACCGTGCAGGCCATCAAGGTTGCAAATTGCGCCATATTCTGCGGCCACCACACCAATCGGGGAAAGCGGTTCGGCTGGATTTAAAACCGAAGCATCAGACCTTGGCCGCGTGGCGGACGATGCACATTGGACAGGGCTTTCAGGCCCATTTCGAATACGTTTTCGCTGAATTTCCCATTTTTTGCGTAGAGAAGCGCATAAAGCCATAACTTTTGAACATAATTCCATGCTGCAGTGGGCCATTGCCTGCCTGTGTTTATTGATGAAAGCGTTTTAAAAATGAAATACGAATCCGCCGAGAGCTTCCTGTCACATGTGGCCCTACGCAATCCCGGTCAGCCTGAGTTTTTGCAAGCCGTGACCGAGGTCATGGAAAGCTTGTGGCCGTTTATCGCCAAGCATCCGCGTTATGCTGAACACGGCCTGCTGGAACGCCTGGTGGAACCAGAGCGCACGGTCATGTTCCGTGTTTCTTGGGTTGATGACCAAGGCACGGTGCAAGTCAACCGTGGCTACCGCATCCAGCACAGTATGGCCATTGGCCCTTACAAAGGAGGTCTGCGCTTTCACCCCTCGGTTACCCTGTCGGTACTCAAGTTTCTGGCATTCGAGCAAACCTTCAAGAACGCGTTGACCACCTTGCCCATGGGTGGCGGCAAGGGCGGCTCTGACTTCGATCCCAAGGGTAAGAGCCCCGGCGAAGTGATGCGGTTTTGCCAATCCTTTGCCAGCGAGTTGTTCCGCCACATCGGCTCCGACACCGACTTGCCGGCCGGTGACATTGGCGTGGGCGGGCGTGAGGTGGGCTTCATTGCCGGCATGTACAAGAAGCTCAGCAACCGCGCTGACTGCGTTTTCACCGGCAAGGGTTTATCGTTCGGCGGCTCGTTGATTCGCCCCGAGGCGACCGGCTACGGTACGGTGTATTTCGCCCAGGAAATGCTCAAGACACGCGGCAAGTCGTTTGATGGCCTGCGCGTTTCCGTGTCGGGCTCGGGCAATGTGGCCCAGTACGCGGTGGACAAGGCCATGGCCTTGGGTGCCAAAGTGGTGACGGTATCGGACTCCAGCGGCACCATCGTCGATGAAGACGGCTTCACCACCGCCAAGTTGGCCGAACTAATGGACGTGAAAAACCACCTCTACGGCCGCGTCAGCGATTACGCCCAGCGTACCGGTGTGAAGTTTGAAGCGGGCAAAAGCCCCTGGCATGTACCTGTCGACATCGCCCTACCCTGCGCCACGCAGAACGAGCTGGACGCAAGCGATGCCGCCACCCTCATCAAAAACGGCGTGCTGTGCGTGGCCGAAGGTGCCAACATGCCCTCGACCATCGAAGCCGCCAAGGCGTTCGAAGCCGCAGGCGTGTTGTACGCGCCGGGCAAGGCCAGCAATGCCGGTGGCGTGGCCACCTCGGGCCTGGAAATGAGCCAGAACGCGATGCGTCTGAACTGGACTGCCGAAGAAGTCGACAACCGCCTGCTCATCATCATGCAAGGCATTCACGCCGCCTGCCTGAAGCACGGCACCCGTGCCGATGGCTCGGTAAGCTATGTAGACGGGGCCAATATTGCCGGCTTTGTGAAGGTGGCTGACGCGATGATTGCTCAGGGCGTGGTGTAACGCACCACGGGTCTGGTAACTGGGTGTGCCTTCGCCTGACAAGGCATCAAAGAGGCAAAGCGCGCCACTTGAAAAAATTTTAGGCACACTCCGGTTATGGCATCCTTATTACCCGTTGCGGCCACACCGATTGCATTTGTCCTGGCCATTGTGCAAGCTTATGCGCAGCGTGGCATGGACCCGGCGGCAGCGCTTGGAGAGGCGCAGATTGCGCCAGAGTTGCTGGGTGATGCCACAGCCCGCATCACGGCGGCGCAAATGGAGCACATTTCCGCCGCCGCCATGCAGGAACTTGACGATGAGGCGCTGGGCTGGTTCAGCCGCCGCTTGCCTTGGGGCAGCTACGGCATGCTGGCGCGCGCCTCCATCAGTGCGCCCAATCTGGGGGTAGCGCTCAAGCGCTGGTGCCGTCACCACGGACTGATCGTCAATGACATCAGCTTGAAACTGAGTGTGACCGGCCAGGTCGCCACACTGGCGATCACCGAGCAGCACGAGTTGGGCGCGCTACGCGAGTTTTGTCTGGTATCGGTGCTGCGCAATTTTCACGGTCTGGCATGTTGGATGATTGACTCACGCATTGCGCTGCAAAGTGCGCAGTTTGCCTTTGCAGCGCCGCCCCATCAAGATGCATATAAAGTGCTTTTTACGGCTCCAGCCCTTTTCCAACAAGCGCGGACAGCTATTACTTTTGATTCAAACTACCTGAGCCTGCCGCTGCGCCGTGACGAAGCCGCCTTGCGCCAGATGCTGCAGCGTGCCCTGCCGCTGACCGTGCTGCAATACCGCCGCGATCGCCTGTTGGTACAGCGCGTGCGCCAGGCGCTGGCCAGCCAGCCCACCGACTCCCACAACGCGGACGATCTGGCGGCGCTGCTGGCTATCTCACCCCGCACACTGCATCGCCAACTCAAAGAAGAAGGCGCATCGCTGCAAGCGCTGAAAGACGAAGTGCGCCAGGCCCGCGCCATCGACCTGCTGCTGCGCACCAACCGGCCAATCAAACAGGTGGCGGCAAGTGCCGGCTTTCGCAACGAAAAGAGCTTTATCCGCGCCTTCAAAACCTGGACCGGGCAAACGCCGGATGAGTTCAGGCGGGCAGGGGCTGCATCGATTGAAACGAGGTAACCTGTCACGTCCAGGCAATCCGATAGTGAACTTTCGCGGTAGGGACACTTGGGTCACCCGAAATAACTGATTCAGAGACCGTTTTTCTCCGAAGTGGTCTTCGTGTGATGGCCATCAAACGATGGCGAAGCAATGTTGCAAAGCGTAACCTTCAAGTGAGCAACCAGCGATGAACTCTTGCGCCAACGCGATGGCACCCAAAGCGTCAAAGTCGCTGGTATTGGTGTTGAACTCAGTGCCGGCAGCGGAGCCGAACACCTCCAGATGCGCCACGCCATAACGCTCGCACAGTGCGGCGATGTGCGGCGATGCAGGAGCTGGACGATGAAGGCCTGGGCTGGTTCAGCCACCGCGCCGTGACGAAGCCGCTTTGCGCCAGGCCCGCGCCATCGACCTAGTGCGGCCAGACCCCGGCTGACTATCGGCAGCAAGTTCTCAGCGGGTAAATCGATTCAGCTGCGGGGGTGACGATGCGACTTATGCTGCTCCAGCGTTTCGACCGGTGCGCCCTGCTTGGCCCAGGCGGTAAAGCCACCATCGATGTGCGCCACGTTGGTCATGCCCATGTCCTGTAAGGCCTTGGCGGCCAGGGCACTGCGCCAGCCAGCACCGCAAAACAGAATGTATTCCTTGCTGTCATCGCCAAACACCGGTTTGTAATAGGGTGAAGCCGGGTCAACCCAAAATTCAAGCATGCCGCGTGGCGCGTTGACGCAGCCCGGCACAGTGCCCTCGCGCTCAAGCTCCCGCACATCGCGAATGTCAACAATTTGCACCTTGGCATCATTCAGGCGCGCCTTGACTGCGTCAACTGAATATGTGGTGACCTGCGCCATAGCCTCATCCACCAACGCCCGAAAACCTTTGGTAATTGCCATTGTTGTTTCCTTGTTAAAAATTCATGAATGCCGCAGCCAACCTCAGGCGTTGTGCAACACCGCGCCTTGCCGCGTGGCAGCACCCGAACGCACCAGGTCTTGCACCAATCGCTCCAGCCCCTGCGCGAATTCCAGCCCGGCAAACTGCTGCGTAAACAGGCTTGCCAAATACGGCGTGCCCTGCGCCCAGGCCAACAATTCATCGTGCGCCATGCTTTGCGCTTCCAGCAGCTTGAATTTGAGCAACACTTTGGCAGCGTATTGGATATGGCGCATCGGGTCACGCAAAAACCCGTCCAGCCGCTGACGTGCGAACGCCAGCGCCGCTGCTACTTCGGTAAACGGCGCACCGTGGCCCGGGATAACGGTGGCGGGCTGCAAGGCCTCGATCAAATCCAGCGTGGCAGCCACCTCGTCAAACGCATCGTCACCATCAAGCTCGGGAAATACCACGCCAAAGCCGCGCTGCCACAGCGCATCAGCCGACACCAAGGTGGCGCTGGCGGGCTCAAACAAGATTACCGAATGCGGGTCATGGCCGGGCGCTGCGTGGATTTGCCACATCAAATCTCCCAGGCGTAGCTCGGCACCGGGTTGCAGCACGGCATCAAACTGAAATGGCGCGCAAACCTGGCCGGTGGGCGTGAAACCCAGCGCCTGCGGGTTCCAGTCGCGCACATGCTCGGCATGCCCCGGGGCAATCAGCGTGCGCATGCCAGGGTAAGCCGCTTGCAGCGCAGCGTTACCACCGCAATGGTCGCTGTGCAGGTGGGTATTGAGCAATACATTCAGGGGTCGCTCTTGCAGCGCCGCTTTAACAAGCGCAAGTGTTTGCGGTGCGTGTGTGCAATAGCCACTGTCGATGACAGCTGCACCGTGCGCGCCTTGAATCAGGATGTTGTTGCTGGAGAGCCAACCGCGCTCCAGCACAGTGATGCCCATGGGCAGCGTGGCGACTGCCGGCATGGTGTTGTGTTTCAAATCAGCGCGGGTCAAAACGCGGGGAATGCTTGGTCATCCATGGCTTCATCAGCATGTCCTCCTTGATGACATGTTCCACCAGCCAATCACGCAAAAACTGAGTAAAGGCTGCGCCGGTTTCCTGCGTCCAGGATTCGCCAAACTCCTCTTTAACCCGCTGCAACTCCGTTTTAAGCCGCTCGTGGGAAACGTGAAGTTGGTCGGACTTGGGGTAGCCGACCGCCTTTGCTACCAATTCTTCCCGATCAAAGTGGGACGCGCCATAGCGCCCCAATTCATCGAGCACGCCAGTCAGCTGAACCGAGTTTTGCGCTTTGATCGCAACTTCTGCCTTGTTGATGACCTCGATCAGGTACTTGTGATCACCATCGATCAGGTCATTCCCAACGCTCAACTGGTCTTTCCAAAGTAACGCCATAAAAATCTCTGGTAAGCATTGGGGCTGATGCGTCTGATGCAGACCTGAAGCCCCAACTTGTTGCAATGGTCTTTTTCTCAATACCCTGCTTGCCATCGAAAGCAAGTTGTCCCCATTGTCACACCAGCGCCCGCTGGATGATGATTTTTTGCACGTCCGAAGTGCCCTCGTAAATCTGGCAAACCCGCACATCGCGGTAAATGCGCTCAACCGGAAAGTCGCTCACGTAACCATAGCCACCCAACGTCTGGATGGCAGCACTGCAGACCTGCTCGGCCATTTCGCTGGCAAACAGCTTGGCCATGGCGGCTTCTTTCAGACAGGGGCGACCGGCATCACGCAATGCGGCTGCATGCCAGATCAGTTGCCGTGCCGCTTCAATTTTCGTGGCGCACTCAGCCAGCCTGAAACCAACGGCCTGGTGGTTGAAGATGGCGGTGCCAAAGCTCTGGCGGTCTTTGGCATAAGCCACCGCCACCTCAAATGCGCTGCGCGCCATGCCCACGCTTTGCGCGGCAATGCCGATGCGCCCACCCTCAAGACCGCCCAGCGCGATGCCGTAGCCTTCGCCTTCTTTGCCAATCAGGTTCTCCGCCGGGATGCGGCAATCATCAAAATTAATCTGTGCCGTGTCGCTGGAATGTTGGCCCAACTTATCTTCAAGCCGCGCCACCACGTAACCTGGCGCATGGGTAGGCACCAGAAAAGCGCTCATGCCCTTCTTGCCAGCACCCTTGTCAGTAACCGCAATGACGATTGCCACGTCGCCGTTTTTGCCACTGGTAATGAACTGCTTGACACCATTGATGACATAACTGTCGCCGTCTTTGACGGCCGTGGTGCGCAGGCCCGACGCATCACTGCCGACATGCGGCTCGGTCAGGCAAAAGGCACCGAGCATGTGGCCCTGCGCCAAGGGTTCGAGCCACTGACGTTTTTGCGCGGCGTTGCCGAATTTCATCAAGATCGCATTGACCGGGCAATTGGTAACGCTGATGACGGTGCTGGTGCCGCCATCGCCGGCGGCAATTTCTTCCAGCACCAGCGCCAGCGTCAGGTAATCCATATTGGCTCCGCCAAACTCTTCGGGCACGCAAATACCGTAAGCGCCCAGTGCGGCCAGCCCGGTGTGCACGTCTTTGGGGAAAGTGTGGTCCTTGTCCCATTTGGCGGCGTTCGGCCAGAGTTCGGCCTGGGCAAAAGCACGAACAGCATCGCGCACCATTTCCTGATCTTGGGTTAACAGCATGGCAGTCTTTCGGAAAGGATTAGTGGGTTCATTCGTTGACGTTCACGTTGACGTTCACGTCAATTGGCCTGATTATGGGCCACGCTGGTCGGTGCGACGCGCTCATCCCACCCGTAATCAAAATCACGCTTTGACCCGACAATGCAATTTTTTGCGACTGACACACGCCCTGCCCGAATCCGAATTTCTTTTCCACGCAACCGTTGCCAGTGGGGTGGCTTACAAGTCCCCCTGGCGGGGTCGCCCTGGAAGGCTTCTCAGGCGGCGTGAAGGTGACCGTCATCATCGCCCCGAAACCGGCAGAAATGTCAGATAGTTGCATGGATGCCGCAAGAAAACGCTTAACGTCAACCCTATCGTGTCGACTTCACTGTTGCACCTTAAAGGCGAGCAATTTCAATGCTAGCAAGTGATAGTCGGTTTCGCTGCGTTAGCAGTCGTAGGCCTAAGACCTTTACAGATTGGGTCTGGCGGAAAGACCCTGAAATTAGGGTATCCAAAAGAAGAGTGCCGGCCTGAATATTTTGTTGATCAGTCGGGTAAGAACCGTCGTTCATCGCAGTGTGCGTTAGTTCGATCCAACACCTATTGGATATCAACCATTGGCTGAACATGCGCCACTGCAGAATCGGTACAACTACCTAGGTACAAACCCGCCACTGCAGCGCAGCAAAACTCGCTACCATTTGTTTCGGCGTCGCGGGCTTGGACGGCGAACAATTCAAGTCATGTTGTCGGAGAGTAATTTGTCAGCGGAATATATTTTAGAAACGAGCGGGTTGACCAAAGAATTCAAGGGGTTCGTGGCAGTTAACCACGTCGACTTAAAGGTCAACCGCGGTCATATCCACGCGCTGATCGGCCCCAACGGCGCGGGCAAAACCACGTTTTTCAACCTGCTCACCAAATTCCTGATCCCCAGCAAGGGCCGCATTGAGTTCAACGGCGTTGACATCACCACAGAAAAACCTGCGCAAACAGCGCGGCGCGGCATTGTGCGGTCATTTCAGATATCGGCGGTTTTTCCGCACATGACGGTGCTGGAGAACGTGCGGGCTGCTCTGCAGAGAAATCTGGGCACCTCGTTTCACTTCTGGAAAGCGGAAAGCTCCTTGTTTCACCTGCATGAACGTGCCCGCCAATTGCTCACCGAGGTCGACCTGCAAGACTTCGCCGATGAGCTGACGGTTAATCTGCCTTATGGGCGCAAACGCGCGCTGGAGCTTGCCACCACACTGGCACTTGAACCCGAGCTGATGCTGCTGGACGAGCCGACCCAGGGCATGGGCCATGAAGACGTAGACCGCGTCACACAGCTAATCAAAAAAGTGGCGCTTGGCCGCACTATTCTGATGGTTGAGCACAACATGAATGTCGTCTCCTCGATTGCTGACCGCATCACCGTGCTGCAGCGCGGTGCCATCATCGCCGATGGCCCGTATGCCGAGGTGTCCAAAGATCCGCAGGTGATCGAGGCCTATATGGGCACCGTTGAAACCACCTTGCACGGTGCGCACTAAATGACCACCGAACTGCTGCGCATCGAGAACCTGCATGCTTGGTACGGCGAGTCCCACATCCTGCATGGTGTGAACCTGAGCGTGCAGCAGGGGGAAGTCGTCACGCTGCTGGGGCGCAACGGCGCTGGGCGCACCACCACCTTGCGCGCCATCGTTGGCCTGACGGGCGCGCGCAAGGGCTCGATAAAGATCAATGGCGAAGAAACCATCAAAGCGGCCCCACACAAAATAGCTCGGCTGGGTTTGGGTTACTGCCCTGAAGAGCGCGGCATTTTTGCCAGCCTCACCGCTGAGGAAAACCTGATGCTGCCGCCCACGGTGGCTCCGGGCGGTATGAGCGTCGAAGAGATTTACACCATGTTTCCCAATTTGAAAGATCGCTCTGCCAGCCCGGGCACGCGCCTGTCTGGCGGCGAGCAACAAATGCTGGCGGTAGCGCGCATCTTGCGCACCGGCGCGCGCCTGTTGCTGCTTGACGAAATCTCTGAAGGTCTGGCGCCGGTGATCGTGCAAAAGCTCGGCGAGATGATTCTCTCGCTCAAGGACAAGGGCTACACCATCGTGCTGGTCGAGCAGAACTTCCGTTTTGCGGCACCCTTGGCTGATCGGTTTTATGTGATGGAACACGGCCAGATCGTGAAACACTTTGCCCAGGCCGAGTTACCCCAGAACATGGGCATGCTGCAACAGTATTTAGGGGTTTAGCGTGACCTGCTTGACCGGTTTTTTTGTTCACTCTCAAATTTTTTAACCAGGAGACACCCATGAAAATGAAAACACTTGTCACCGCCTTGGCCGTCGGCTTTGGCGCATCGGCGTTTGCCCAGGGCACCGGCCCCATTCGTATCGGCATGATCACCGATATGTCGGGTCTGTATGCCGACATCGACGGCCCGGCTGGCGCTGAAATGGTCAAGTGGGCGGTGGCAGATTTCGGCGGAAAGGTGCTCAACCGGCCGGTGGAAGTGCTTTCAGCTGACCACCAAAACAAGCCCGACATTGCCAGCTCCAAAGCCCGCGAATGGATGGACAAAGAAGGCTTGACCATGCTGATTGGCGGCACCAACTCCGGCACCTCGCTGGCCATGGCCAAAGTCACTGCCCAGAAAAAAATCCCGTTCATTTCCATCGGCGCGGGCTCTGCCCGCCTGACCAATGAAGACTGCTCGCCATACACGGTTCACTATGCCTACGACACGGTGGCACTGGCCAAGGTAGCTGGCACGGCGCTCGTCAAGGCGGGCAACAAGAGCTGGTATTTCCTCACCGCCGATTACGCCTTTGGCCACTCTCTTGAACAAGATGCTGCCGCCGTCGTCAAGGCCAACGGCGGCACGGTTCTCGGTGCTGTCAGACACCCTCTGAGCGCCTCCGACTTCTCTTCATTCCTGCTGCAGGCGCAGTCGTCCAAGGCTCAGGTTCTGGCCTTGGCCAACGCGGGGGGTGATTTCACCAACGCCATGAAGGCCGCCAAAGAATTCGGCATCACGAAGACGATGAAGGTTGCCGGCCTGCTGGTGTTCATCAACGATGTCCACAGCCTGGGCCTGTCCAACACCGAAGGCCTGCAATTGGCGGGTAGCTGGTACTGGAACCAGGATGCCGCTTCACGCAAATTTGCTGCACGCTTCTTTGACAAGTACAAACGCATGCCATCAAGCCTGCAGGCTGCAGATTACTCGGCTGCGTTCAATTACCTCCAGGCCGTTAAAACCGCAGGCACGACCGATGGCGACAAAGTGATGAGCACCCTCAAAGCCACAAAAATCAACGATTTTTATAACAAGGGGCAAGTCCGCGCCGATGGCCGCATGATTCACGACATGTACTTGTACCAAGTAAAGAGCCTCAAAGAAGCAAATACGCCTTGGGACTATTACAAAACCGTGGCGGTCATCCCTGGTGAACAGGCCTTCACGTCGGTGGCTGACTCCAAGTGCTCGTTGCTCCCGAAATAAACTGTACTTGCGAGTGGCCGCACGTATTGACGTGTGGCCACTTTTCGCACCCTCAAGGCGCAGGCTAACGGACCTCCATGGAAATTTTCGGCATACCTCTACAAGCATTTCTGGGCCAGCTCATGCTGGGCTTGGTGAATGGCGCGTTTTACGCGCTGCTGAGCCTTGGGCTCGCGGTGATTTTTGGCTTGCTGGGCATCGTGAACTTTGCCCACGGCGCACTTTATATGCTGGGTGCGTTCACCGCCTGGATTCTGTTTGACCAGTTTGGTCTCAACTACTGGTACGCGTTGGTGCTGGCCCCGCTGGCGGTCGGCCTTCTGGGCGTGGTCATTGAGCGGCTGTTGCTCAGACACCTGTACAAACTCGACCCGATTTACGGCTTGCTGCTGACCTTCGGCCTGGCGTTGATCCTGGAGGGCGTTTTCCGCGAGCTGTACGGCTCGTCGGGCCAAAACTACAACGTGCCGGACTTGCTCACTGGCGCCACCAACCTGGGCTTCATGATTCTGCCCAATTACCGCGCCTGGGTCGTGGTGGTGTCGCTGGTGGTGTGCCTGGGCACCTGGTTCCTGATTGAACGCACACGCCTGGGCGCCTACCTGCGCGCCGGGACTGAAAACGCACCGCTGCTGCAA
>JBBQZI010000094.1:0-11652 GCA_038207855.1 Burkholderiales bacterium | reverse complement strand
TTTTGTCGGAGTCGGGTAAATCGGACTGACACCAAGGTAGTCCACCGGCTGCAGGGCTGCCCGCAACACGTCATCAGCCGACTCAACGGACAGGCCGAGGAACACATTGGCAGGCAGCAAATGCCGGGCCAGTTCAACCGGCATGTCGGACTGCCCCAAATGCACGCCCTGGGCACCGCACGCCAGCGCCACGTCGATGCGGTCATTGATGATCAACGGCACGTTAAAGGGCTCCAGCAGCGTTACCATCGCACGCGCCAAAACCACAAAGTCGCGGGTGCTCAGGCTTTTTTCGCGCAACTGCACACAACTCGCACCGCCCTGCACCGCCGCCAGTACCACGTCAGCCAACGGTCGGCCGCGCAGGCTGGCTTGGTCAGTGACCAAGTAGAGGCGCAGCAAATTTTTTAATAGCATCGCAATGTCACCGCCAAGATGCTAGGCCAGGCTGAGCTTGAGGTGCAGCTCAAACGTGGGTTGATCAAGCAGTTGCAACTGGTCCAGCAGCGCCATCTGCAAGCTGCCCACGCCCTGGCCACGCGCTTGAACTTGCGCCGCAGCCACTTCACCCACCACGCCCAGGTAAGCCATGGCCGACGTGGTGGCGCGCCAGGCATCAGGCTGCACCGCGCAAAATGCGCCAACCAAGGCGGTGGCCGAGCAGCCCACGCCGGTGATGCGTGTCATCCACTCATGGCCGTTGGACAAACTGGCGTGGCGGCCATCTGCATCCAGCACATAGTCCACCGGACCGCTGACGCACACCACGCCACCGGTGCGCCGCACCAGATCACGGGCAGGTTGTAGCGCATCATCTACCGCAGAGCCACTGTCCACGCCACGGGTTTGCCCAGCCAGGCCCGCTACGCTCATGATCTCGGAGGCGTTGCCACGAATCACCGTTGGCATGGCCTGCTTCAATAGCAGCTCGATGCTCTGGTTTCTGTAGCTGGTTGCGCCTGCTCCGACTGGGTCGAGCACGGTTGGCGTGCCTTTTTTGGCGGCCACTTCCAAGGCCAGGCGCATACTTTCGATCCAGTACGGCTCCAGCGTGCCGATGTTCAGCACCAGCGCCTGAGCGATTGCGGCCATGTCGACCACTTCTTCGTGCGCATGCGCCATCACGGGCGATGCGCCCATGGCCAGCAGCACGTTGGCGTTGAAGTTCATCACGACAAAATTGGTGATGCTGTGCACCAGCGGGCGGCTGGCGCGCACTTGCAGCACGTCGGCCCAGATGTCGCTGGCATTAAGTTGAGTGGTCATGGCGGGTCCCCGGTTAGCAACAATAGGTTTCGATCCGGGGCCGCGCAATGCAACAGAAATTGCAGATCGCTTTCCTACGCTGGCACGACCCAGATCAGGTTCAAAGAGTGTTTCTCAGCCACCCAATGGGTGGCACCTCTAGCGGGTGGGATTATGGCGCATGGTCAATGTCATGCTCAACAGTCAGTACAGGCTTGCAGCAGTGCTAACGCACATCCGTTTGAATCGTCCCCCGCGCAGGGCTCAGGTTGCCAACGCACGACACACCTCTATAAATGCAAAAACGACCTGTAGCCCTTATGCATCAAGCGCGTAAAGCTACAGTATTTGTAGCTAAACGAGTGCCTCGGCAACTTTACGCCAGACCGTTTTGCCAGCGCTGGACTTGTCGATTTGCTTCATCACATCGTCATGCGCTGCCAGTTCTTGCTCATTGGCGGCAAGCACCGGCAACATGAAGCCGCGCAAATCCAAGGCTGGCATGGTCTGGCCCGACGCATCCGTGCCAGAGCCTTCGTCCATCAACAAGGTGTTTTGCCCACGCGTGAGGTTGATGAACACATCGGCCAGCAGCTCGGCATCCAACAAGGCACCGTGCAGTGCGCGACCTGAGTTGTCGACTTCCAGGCGGTCGCACAACGCATCCAGCGAGTTGCGCTTGCCGGGAAACATCTCCTTGGCCATGACCAGGGTGTCCGTCACGCTTGCTACAAAAGTTTTTAACGCCGGCTGGCCGACCCGGGCCAACTCCATGTTCAGAAAACCCAGATCAAACGGGGCGTTGTGAATCACCACATCGGCATCTTTAATGTACTCCAGTAGTTCCGAAGCGATGGCTTCAAACTTGGGCTTGTCTTTGAGAAACTCGCTGGTCAGGCCGTGCACCTTGAGCGCTTCTTCGTGACTGTCGCGCCCGGGGTTCAGGTAGATATGCAGGTTATTGCCGGTCAGCTTGCGGTTGACCAGCTCGACGCAACCGATCTCGATCACGCGATCGCCGTTGTCCGCCGACAGGCCGGTGGTTTCAGTGTCGAGAAAAATTTGACGCATAGCGCAAGCGTCAGTGGTTTTCTTTGGCGTGGTTGACCGAATATTTCGGTATCTCGATCACCAGATTTTTCTGCGTCAGGAGGGCCTGACAGCTCAGGCGTGAGTTGGGTTGCAGACCCCAGGCGCGGTCGAGCAGGTCGTCTTCTTCCTCTTCGGACGGTGCCAGTGACTCAAAGCCTTCACGCACGATGACGTGGCAGGTGGTACAGGCGCAGCTCATCTCGCAGGCGTGCTCAATGTTGATGTGGTGCTCCAGCAGGGCTTCACAAATGGACGTGCCAGCGGGGGCAGACACTTCAGCGCCGTCTGGGCAGTATTCGGCGTGGGGCAGGATTTTGATGATGGGCATGGTGTTAAATCGTTTCAATATTACGACCGGAAAGCGCTTTTTGGATGCCCCGGTTCATGCGCATAGCGGCAAAGGCTTCCGTGCCTTTGGCCAGTGCTTGCGTGATGGCTTCAATGGCAGCCGCATCATCGAGTGTGCGGGCGGCGCGCACATCGTCAATCAAACTGTTAACGCCTGCGCGCTGATCATCATCCAGCAAGTCACCATCAGCGGCCAAGGCGCTTTGGGTTGCCAAAATCATGCGATCGGCATCGACCCGGGCCTCGGTGACGGCGCGCGCTTTCATGTCGGACTCGGCGGTGGTAAAGCTGTCTTGCAGCATGCGGGTGATCTGCTCATCGGCCAGGCCATAGCTTGGTTTCACCTGAATCTGTGCCTGCACGCCACTGATTTGCTCCACGGCTGAAACGCTCAACAAACCATCGGCATCGACTGTAAATGTGACACGAATGCGCGCCGCACCGGCCACCATCGGCGGGATGCCGCGCAACTCAAAGCGCGCCAGACTGCGGCAATCGGCTACCAGGTCGCGCTCGCCCTGCACCACATGCAGCGCCAGCGCCGTCTGGCCATCGATGTAGGTGGTGAAATCCTGCGCCTTGGCGGTCGGGATGGTCTCATTGCGCAGCACAATTCGCTCAGCCAATCCGCCCATGGTCTCGATCCCGAGAGAGAGCGGAATCACATCCAGCAGCAACAAGTCGCCACCCGGATTGTTACCGGCCAACTGGTTGGCCTGAATGGCCGCACCAAGCGCTACCACTTCGTCGGGGTTCAGGTTATTCAAGGGCGCGTGGCCAAAAAAATCACCGACGGCTTTTTGAATCAGTGGCATGCGGGTTGAGCCACCGACCATCACCACGCCTTTGATCTCATCAGCGGTCAGTTTGGCATCACGCAAAGCCTTGCGCGCGGCGGCCAGGGTGCGGGCGGTGAGCGCACTGGTAGCGGCTTCAAAATCTGCACGTTTGACATCAAAAGTGACTGTAGCCCCCGTCAATACTGCGCTAAAAGCTACCGAATCAGTAGCAGTCAAGGCTTCTTTGCAGGCCCGGGCAGCCGCTTTGAGGGCGGCCTTGTCGGTGGCGCTACGGGTTTTCTCAGTGCCAAAATTGGCGCAAAGGGGGTCGCAATGGGGGCCGGAGCCCAAATTGCTGCACAAACCGAGATCACCCGCCGTTGACGCTGCCACCGAAAGCTCTGCTGCGCCAATTTGGGCCAGCACCCAGTCGGCCAGCGCGTGATCGTAATCATCACCACCCAGCGCCGAATCGCCGCCTGTGGCGACCACCTCAAACACGCCTTGGGTCAGGCGCAGGATGGAAATATCAAAGGTGCCCCCGCCTAGGTCATAAATCGCATAGACACCCTCGGCCGCGTTGTCGAGTCCGTAGGCAATGGCGGCCGCAGTGGGCTCGTTGATCAGGCGCAGCACATTCAGGCCAGCCAACTGCGCGGCATCTTTGGTGGCTTGGCGCTGGGCATCGTCAAAATAGGCTGGCACGGTGATGACGGCCCCGTAAATGTCGGCATTGAAGGTGTCTTCAGCGCGGTAGCGCAGTGTGGCCAAAATGTCGGCACTGACCTCAACCGGAGACTTTTCACCCTGCACCGTCTGCAAGCCCAGCATGCCAGGATGATCGACAAACTGGTAAGGCAGCTTGGCGGCCAGCGCCACGTCTTTCAGGCTGCGGCCCATGAATCGCTTGACCGAGGCGATGGTGTTTTCAGAATCATTGACACCGGCTTCAATCGCTTCATAGCCAAATTGGCGTCCACCCTCCGCCAAGTAGCGCACCACCGACGGCAAGATGACACGACCCTGCGCATCAGGCAAACACTCGGCCACGCCGTGGCGCACTGAAGCCACCAAGGAATGGGTGGTGCCCAAGTCAATGCCGATGGCTATGCGCCGATCATGCGGGTTGGGGGTTTGCCCCGGTTCAGAGATTTGTAAAAGCGCCATGGTTTTTTAATTAGTGCAAGGCTCCAAAGGCCTTGATCTCAAGATTCAATCGTATCGAGCCGTTTGTCGACATCGCTGCTAAATCGCTCAATGAACATCAGTGCCCGGACCTGCCCGACGGCCTCCAGCCAGGCTTGTTGCTGATCGAGCAAAAGCTCTATTTTTTGTAGCACGTCACGCTTGACGGTATTGCACTGCAGGCTGATTTTCTCTAAATCTTCAAGGCTGCTGGCTTCATCCATATCTTCACGCCACTGCATCTGCTGCATCAAGAAAGATGCTGGCATGGCGGTGTTGTTCTCCGCGTTGACCGGCGCGTCATTGAGCTCACACAAATAAGCCGCGCGCTTGAGCGGGTCTTTCAGACGCTGGTAAGCCTCATTGATGCGCACCGACCATTGCATGGCCAAGCGCTGGGCTGCCGCCCCTTGCGCGGCAAACTTGTCCGGGTGTGCCTGACGCTGCAGGTCTTTCCAGCGCGCATCCAGCACCGCGCGGTCCTGGCCAAAGCGCTGCTCGAGCCCGAACAGCTCGAAATCATTCGATTGAAGATTCACACGCGAAACGACTCGCCGCAGCCGCAGCGGTCACGCTCGTTGGGGTTGCTGAACTTGAAACCTTCGTTCAGTCCTTCACGCACGAAGTCAACCTCGGTGCCATCGAGGTAAACAAAGCTTTTGGGGTCAATCAACACCTTGACACCTGGGCCATCGAGCACCATGTCTTCTTCGTTGATGGCATCCACGTATTCAATGGTGTACGCCATGCCAGAGCAGCCGGTGGTTTTCACCCCCAAGCGAACGCCAACCCCTTGACCACGTTTGGTCAGGTAGCGGGAGAATTGTGAAAGTGCTCGGTCAGTCAGCGTGATCGCCATGATGTCTTTTCTTATAGTTGAGTTTGTGCTTGCGCGTGCTTTTGACGGTAGTCATTGACTGCTGCCTTAATGGCATCTTCGGCCAATATAGAACAGTGGATTTTGACAGGCGGAAGTGCCAATTCTTCAGCAATCTCGCTATTTTTTAGCTGCGCGGCCTGATCCAGCGTCTTGCCCTTGACCCACTCGGTCACCAATGAGCTTGACGCAATAGCCGATCCGCAGCCGTAGGTCTTGAAGCGCGCGTCTTCAATCACGCCGGTTTCAGGGTTGACCTTGATCTGCAGTTTCATCACATCACCACAGGCCGGCGCACCGACCATGCCGGTGCCAACCGAGTCATCGCCCTTGTCAAACGAGCCCACATTGCGCGGGTTTTCATAGTGATCCACTACTTTTTCAGAATATGCCATGTCATTTCTCCTTGAGTAATTAATGTGCTGCCCACTGGATCGTGGAAATATCGATGCCATCTTTGTACATGTCCCACAGCGGGCTCAACTCACGCAGGCGCGCCACGTTGGTGGTGATGGTATCGATGGCGTAATCAATTTCTTCGTTGGTCGTCCAGCGACCAATCGTCATGCGCAGGCTGCTGTGGGCCAACTCGTCGCTGCGTCCGAGCGCGCGCAACACATAGCTGGGCACCAGGCTGGCCGAGGTACAGGCCGAACCACTGGACACCGCCAAGCCCTTGATGCCCATGATCAGCGACTCGCCTTCGACATAGTTGAAGCTGATGTTCAGGTTGTGCGGCACACGCTGCGTCAGGTGACCATTGATGAACACCTGCTCGATGCCCTGCAAGCCGGCCACCAGGCGGTCATGCATGGCCTGAATGCGCGGCAACTCGATCGCCATTTCTTCCTTGGCAATACGGTAAGCCTCACCCATGCCGACGATCTGGTGGGTAGGCAGCGTGCCAGAGCGCATACCGCGCTCATGACCGCCACCGTGCATTTGTGCTTCAAGGCGAATGCGTGGTTTGCGGCGCACAAACAGCGCGCCAATGCCTTTAGGGCCATAGGTCTTGTGCCCGGTCAAGCTCATCAAATCCACTGGCAAGCTGGCCATATCAACCGCCACGCGGCCGGTGGCTTGCGCTGCATCGACGTGAAAGATCACGCCCTTTTCACGGCAAATAGTGCCAATGGCGGCGATATCCTGAATGACACCGATCTCATTGTTGACAAACATCACGCTGGCCAAAATAGTGTCAGGGCGAATGGCCGCCTTGAAAGCATCGAGGTTCACCAGGCCATCTTCTTGAACGTCCAGGTAAGTCACCTCAAAACCCTGGCGCTCCAGCTCACGACAGGTGTCTAGCACCGCCTTGTGCTCGGTCTTGACAGTGATGATGTGCTTGCCTTTGCTTTGGTAAAAGTGCGCCGCACCTTTCAACGCCAGGTTATTGGATTCAGTGGCACCAGAGGTCCAGACGATCTCGCGCGGATCGGCACCAATCAGGTCAGCTACTTGACCACGCGCCGTTTCAATGGCCGCCTCGGCCTCCCAGCCCCAGGCATGGCTACGTGAAGCGGGGTTGCCAAAGTGCTCGCGCAGCCAGGGAATCATGGCATCCACCACGCGCTGATCGCACGGGTTGGTGGCGCTGTAATCCATGTAAATCGGAAAATGAGGAGTGTCCATAGTGTCTTTCTAATCAGTTGAGGACAGAGCTAGTTCACTGCGTGTAACCTAGGTCTTTCCCGCAAGGTTTTAATATTGTTGAGGACAGAGCTAGTTCACGGCTTGTAAGCCAGGTCTTTCCCGCAAGGTTTTAATTACATTTTTGAATAAACATTGCCCAGCGCAAAGACCGAGTTGGGCGCGTTGATGCGTGTCGGCCTGGCCACCGGCATGCTGGAAATAGCCCGCTTGAGGGAGGGCTTTTCTTCCACCTGAAAACCTTTAGCCAACTGCTCATCGACCAGTTTTTGCAAGCTGACTGAGTCGAGAAACTCAACCATTTTTACATTCAGCGAGCTCCAAAGGTCGTGCGTCATACAGCGCGCCCCTTCGCCCAGGCAATTTTCCTTGCCACCGCACTGGGTCGCATCAATCGGCTCGTCCACCGAGGTAATGATGTCGGCCACCGTAATGTCAGCGGGCTCGCGTGCCAGCGTGTAGCCGCCGCCCGGTCCACGGGTCGACTCGACCAGCGCATGGCGACGTAGCTTGCCAAACAGTTGCTCCAGGTACGACAAGGAAATTTGTTGACGCTGGCTGATGGCGGCCAGCGTGACCGGACCGGCCGTTTGACGAAGCCCCAGATCGATCATGGCGGTGACCGCAAAACGGCCTTTGGTGGTAAGACGCATGGCAAACTCCTGTCATTCTGTTGAGGGTTAATCGAACGAGTTGTCGACTAACGTAGTCAAGTATACCTATAAACCAACTGTTTTAGTCGGGTACCTAGGCTGAGCAGTAATTTTTATAGGGGATTACAGGAATACCGCATTGACTTGTTGCTGGCAAGCCCGCCTTGGCGGCTTCCACCGCTCCCAAGAATGCCATTTGCAGAGTTGGAAACGGTAGATATGGAAACTCTCATTGGCTTAGATTGCAATGTTATCGCTACCGGCCGCCCCAAACGCCTGCTGTTTCAGGATGGCAAGTTGATCGCGCACCCGCGCGGCTTTTTCAAATTCCAGGTTACGGGCGTGCTCCAGCATGAGTTTTTCCAGCCGCTTGATCTCGCGTGAAATGTCTTTCTCGCTCATCTCTTCGACTTGCGCCCGCGCCATTGCATCGCGCTCCAACTTTTCAGCTTCCTTGCCGGCCTTTTCGCTGTAAACCCCGTCAATCAAGTCCTTTACCTGTTTGACAATACTGCGCGGTGTGATGCCATGCGCCAGGTTGTGGGCCACCTGCTTGACGCGCCTGCGCTGGGTCTCGTCCATGGCACGCTTCATCGACTCGGTAATCTTGTCAGCGTACAAAATAGCCCTTCCCTCTAGATTACGCGCAGCGCGACCAATGGTTTGAATCAGCGAACGCTCTGAGCGCAAAAAACCCTCTTTATCAGCATCCAGAATCGCCACCAACGACACCTCGGGAATGTCCAGCCCTTCACGCAGCAAGTTGATGCCGACCAGCACATCAAACACCCCCAGGCGCAAATCACGGATGATTTCGACCCGCTCCACGGTGTCAATGTCACTGTGCAGGTAGCGCACCTTGACCCCGTTGTCACTCAAATAATCCGTCAACTGTTCGGCCATGCGCTTGGTCAGCGTGGTGACCAGTACCCGCTCGTGCTTGTCAGAACGGATACGGATTTCCTGCAGCACGTCATCAACTTGCGTGGTAGCCGGGCGCACCTCTACTTCCGGGTCAACCAGGCCGGTGGGGCGCACCAGTTGCTCTACGACTTTGCCCGTGTGGTCTTTTTCCCACTGACCGGGTGTTGCTGACACGAAGACCGCCTGGCGCATCTTGGTCTCAAACTCTTCAAACTTCAGCGGCCGGTTGTCGAGCGCACTGGGCAGGCGAAAGCCGTATTCCACCAGCGTGGTTTTGCGCGAGCGGTCGCCGTTGTACATGCCACCAAACTGGCCAATCAACACATGCGACTCATCCAGAAACATCACCGCGTCTTTGGGCAAGTAGTCGGTCAGCGTGGCGGGTGGTTCACCGGGCCCGGAGCCGCTCAAATGGCGGCTGTAATTCTCGATGCCCTTGCAGTGGCCCACCTCAGACAGCATTTCCAGATCAAAGCGGGTGCGCTGCTCAATGCGCTGGGCCTCCACCAGTTTGCCCTGCGACACAAATTCTTTGATGCGCGCAGCCAGTTCAAGCTTGATCGCCTCCACCGCCGACAGCACCTGCTCACGCGGGGTCACGTAATGGCTGCTGGGGTAGACGGTGAAGCGGGGAATTTTTTGCCGGATGCGCCCGGTCAGCGGATCAAACAGTTGCAGACTCTCGATCTCATCGTCAAACAACTCAACGCGAATCGCCATTTCACTATGCTCGGCCGGAAAGATGTCGATGGTGTCGCCACGTACGCGAAACGCACCCCGGGAAAAATCCACATCGTTGCGGTTGTACTGCATGCGCACCAGCTGGGCGATCATGTCGCGCTGGCCCATTTTGTCGCCGGCGCGCAAGGTCATGACCATCTTGTGATACGCCTCGGGCTGGCCAATGCCATAGATGGCCGACACCGTGGCGACGATCACCACATCGCGCCGCTCCAGCACACTTTTGGTACATGACAGGCGCATTTGCTCAATGTGCTCGTTGATGGCCGAGTCCTTTTCAATGAACAAATCGCGCTGCGGCACGTAGGCCTCAGGCTGGTAATAGTCGTAGTAGCTGACGAAGTACTCGACCGCGTTTTTCGGAAAAAACTCGCGAAATTCGCTGTAAAGCTGCGCAGCCAGCGTCTTGTTGGGTGCAAAAACAATAGCGGGCTTACCCAAACGGGCAATCACATTGGCCATGGTGAAGGTCTTGCCCGAGCCGGTCACGCCCAACAAGGTCTGGAACACCTCGCCGTCGTTGATGCCTTCAACCAATTGGTTGATCGCCGTGGGTTGGTCACCGGCGGGCGGATAAGGTTGGTACAGCTCGAACGGCGAATCGGGAAAGCTGACGAAGGTGCCAGGGCGAATCTGCCCGGAGGCTTCTGTATCAGCCAAAGCAAGGTGTGTCGGGCTGGTTTGGGGACTGGGTGCGGACATGCGGGTGAGGCTCAAAGTGCAATCAAACCTAGCATAGTAGCGGTATGGCAAGTTTCACGCAGACGCAACCCTGCGCCAACATTAGACTTTCTCTGAATTTTTTAGCGATTCACCGGACAGTAGTGTTGTCGTTTAGTGATTTGCGCCAAACCCGCTAACTCAACCAGTAGCGACTCAACCGGCAAGCAATGACCGAGGCTGCGCAACGGTTCTACTTGTCGGATCAGTGGAAATTGGTCGGATCACCGCAGACGACCTTCCTGATCGAGGTACTTCAGCAAACTGATAAATTTGTAATGTTGGCGTCACCTTGCTGTTGGCATCGTCTGTCTATAGTTCTGTCAAGTAGGTGCAGGGCGATATCTGTACTGAACCATCAGCCGAACTCCCGGATGGCCGCTGCAACTTTCAATCAAAACATTTATCTCAGCAAGAACGATGGCGCAACCTGGACCCAGATCGCCCTGGAGGGTGTGGCGCTCTGAGCCACACAAGTCAGCAAATCAAGCCAATCGCGGCAAGGCTGCGACCATCTGATACGCCGCGCCCGGGTCTGTTATCTGGCGCACCGACAACTTGACCTCGATTCTGTAAAACGATTGGTATGCCAGTGTGCGACACAGCAGAGAGATTTTTTTCTCTGATGGTGGTCACGATCCCGTGAACCTGCCACTGGCAAATTGCCCATTCATCTAGCCCATTTGGAGAAACACATGACATTTACCTCAACCATTCAACCCGCTACGCCGCAAGGTGCCTACGGTTTTCAACTTCAGTTGAAGAACACTGACTTTTTATCCGCTGTCAATCAAACCGTGGAGGCACTGAAGACGGAAGGGTTTGGCGTTCTCACTGATATTGATGTTCAGGCAACAATCAAAGCCAAGCTTGACATTGACGTTCCGTCCTACCGCATTCTTGGTGCCTGCAACCCATCCCTTGCGCATCGTGCATTGACGGTTGACCCCGATATCGGACTGCTGTTGCCTTGCAATGTCGTTGTACGCCAGGACGCTGGAGGGCTGATTACTGTCGCATTTATGGACCCGGTAGCAGTGTTGCAACTCACCAACGACCCGGAGATCGCAAAGGTTGCCCATGAGGTGAGGCAACGCCTTGAGCGCGTGCGCGACAACGTTGCGGCGCAGCAAAGTACGACCCTTCAATCATCCAAGAAGGCCTAGTATGTTTCAGGACTACGGCCATATGGCCGGTCTGCACGGGTATGGGTGGCTTTTCTTGATTGCGGCAGTTGTCGTCTTCTCAATCTGGGGACGCGCCGGATATTCCCGGCGTGGGGACCAGCCACCCGAGTCTCCACATCGGCTGTTGCGCAGACGTTTGGCCAGCGGCGAGATAAGCACTGAAGAGTACGAGCAGCGCAAGGCTGTACTCGATCGGGACTCGTAGCATGGGCACGCAAACGAGCAGTCACCGCGACGAGGCAATGACCGGT
>JBBQZI010000093.1:0-12094 GCA_038207855.1 Burkholderiales bacterium | reverse complement strand
GCAGTCGTAGGGTTGCTCGGCTTGTAAATAGGATTCGATCTGGGCATCGCTCAAGTCACGGAACTTCACCTTGACCTGTGCCAACTCGGTTTGCGCAAACCCTGTTTCAAGGCACACCACCGCCACGGCGGTCTGAAAGATGACCGTTTTGCCTCGCATGGTTTGCAGTTGGCGCACGGCGCGCGCGTGGTTGCCGGGCTTTCCGAGCGGCTCTCCCGCCAGATCGGCCACCTGGTCAGAGCCGATCACCACGGCCGCCGGGTGACGGGTCGCGACCGATTGGGCCTTCGCCAAGGCTAGCCGGCAGGCCATCTGCTCAGGCGACTCTGCAGCGTGGGGGGTCTCGTCCACATCAGAGGCAACGACGCTAAATGGCAGCCGTAACCGATCAAGCAGCTGGCGACGATAGACTGAGGTGGAGGCAAGAATGAGTTGGCGGGGTGCTGAATTTTTCATGGCGCGATTCTCTTACACTGACGACATGAATGAACACAAGCACCCTCCAAAAATGGATGTCAAACACGCGGCGCACGCATCAGAGCCCTTGTCTGGCCATGATTTGCTATCGAACTACGAGCGTCTTATGCAGGAGACGCAAGGGTTAGGAGCGGAAAATGCTTTAAATTGGTCGGCGAAACCAGATCTTCGACCGGATGAAGCTGGAAATGAATCAGCCTGGCTACAGTTGACCGTCAGCACCAGCTTGCCGCTGATTTGTCAGCGATGCCTGAGTCCGGTGGATGTTACGGTGCAGGTTGATCGCTTGTTTCGTTTTGTTGAAACTGAAGCTGTCGCGCTGGAGCAGGATGACGAATCAGAAGAAGATGTACTGGTCACGAGCCGTGAGTTTGATCTGGCTGGTTTGATTGAAGATGAAGTGCTGATGGGCTTGCCGCTGGTGCCGCGCCACGATACCTGCCCCGAACCGGTTAAATTGGCAGCAGCCGATGTCGACTTCGTGGACGCGCCGTCAAAACCCAATCCCTTTGCTGTGCTGGTTGGTTTAAAAGGCAACAAGGCCCAATGAGGCGGCGAAAAAGTCACGCGATCGGCTATACTCTAAAGCTTTGGCGCATGGAAGCTATGCGCTTTTTAACAATCCCAAGCTGCCACATTTGAGGCAGCTCACAGCCTTAAGGAGCGGAACATGGCCGTCCAACAAAACAAAAAGTCACCTTCAAAGCGCGGTATGCACCGCTCACACAATGCCTTGGTCGTTCCCGGTATTGCTGTGGAATCCACAACTGGTGAAACGCATTTGCGTCACCACATCAGCCCGAACGGTTTCTACCGCGGCCGCCAGGTGCTCAAGACCAAGTCTGAAGCATAAAGCAGCGCAGGTATTCAAGGCCCGAGGCTACCTTAGTTGTAGCCTCGGGCCTTTGCTTTTGTGGTTTAGCCGTTTCGCGGCCAGTTCTTGATGTTTTTTGCGGATTTTTAGCCATTCATGATCACTATTGCTGTTGACTGCATGGGGGGCGATCACGGCCCGCGTGTGACTTTGCCGGCCTGTACCCGTTTTTTGGACCAACACCCTGATGCCCAACTTGTGATGGTGGGCTTGCCAGATAGCCTAAGCGGTTTTTCCCATGCGCGGGCGACACTGGTGCTGGCGAGCGAAGTGGTCAGTATGGATGACCCACTGGAAGTCGCGCTTCGCCGCAAAAAGGACTCCTCCATGCGGGTTGCGATTGCACAAGTTAAGAGTGGCGTTGCGCAGGCCGCAGTATCTGCTGGCAACACGGCTGCTTTGATGGCTATTTCGCGTTATTTACTGAAAACGCTCGATGGCATTGATAGGCCCGCCATTGCTGGTCAAATTCCCAATGCCAAGGGCGGTGGCACCACGGTGCTCGACATGGGAGCCAATGTAGATTGCACGGCAGAACACCTGTTGCAATTTGCCGTCATGGGTTCTGCCTTGGTGTCGGTGCTCAGTGGCATTGAAAATCCAACGGTTGGCTTGCTCAATATCGGCGAAGAAGCTATTAAAGGTAACGAAGTCATCAAAAAAGCCGGACTACTGTTGCGTACAGCCGCTAAAACTGGCGACTTAAATTTTTACGGCAATGTTGAAGGCAACGACATCTTCAAGGGCACCGTGGACATCGTGGTGTGCGATGGATTTGTCGGCAATGTGGCGCTCAAGGCCAGCGAAGGCTTGGCCGGCATGATTGTCGATTTTTTGAGAAAAGAATTTTCACGCAATATTTTTACAAAATTGGCGGCTGTCATTGCCTATCCGGTTGTATCGGCACTTAAAAAACGCATGGACCACCGGCGTTACAACGGTGGCGCATTGCTCGGCTTGCGTGGACTGGTCTTCAAGAGTCATGGCTCTGCAGACGAATTGGCGTTCGGTTACGCGTTGGCCCGGGCGTATGATGCAGCGCGAAATAATTTGCTTGATCGGGTGCGGGTTCGTATCGCGCACGCGGCACCCTTGTTGATCCCTGCAACCAACTTGGTTGCTGACCCTGAAGCGCTTGTCATTGGTTAATTTATGAAAATTTATGCACGTATCACCGGCACTGGCAGTTATCTGCCGCCACGTCGTTTGACCAATGCTGATTTGGTAGCCGATCTGGCTGCCAAAGGCATTGAAACCAGCGATGACTGGATTGTGGAGCGCACCGGCATCCGTGCGCGGCATTTTGTCGACGCCGGCGTCAACAGCAGCGATCTGGCCTTGGAAGCCTCTCGTCAGGCTTTGCAGGCAGCTGGAGTGGATGCCAACGATATTGACTTGATCATTGTGGCCACGTCCACGCCCGATATGGTGTTCCCGTCGACCGCCTGCATTCTGCAGGGCAAGTTGGGCAACCACGGTGCTGCGGCCTTTGACGTGCAGGCCGTTTGCAGTGGCTTTATTTATGCGCTGACACTGGCTGATGCCATGATCAAGTCCGGCGCTGCCAAGAAGGCGCTGGTGATTGGGGCCGAAGTGTTCTCGCGCATTCTTGATTTCACCGATCGCACCACCTGTGTGCTGTTTGGTGATGGTGCCGGTGCCGTGGTGCTGGAGGCATCAGCAGAGCCTGGTATTTTGTCAACGGATGTTCATGCTGATGGCAAGTACACTGATATTTTGTGTGTTCCAGGTCATGTGTGCGGCGGTCAGGTTCTGGGTGACCCCTTGTTGCGAATGGATGGTCAGGCGGTCTTTAAATTGGCGGTTGGCGTGTTGGATCAAGCCGCCCGCGCTGTGTTGACCAAGGCCGGCAAGACGGCTGCGGACATCGACTGGCTGATTCCGCACCAAGCCAATATCCGCATCATGCAAAGCACGGCGCGCAAGCTCAAGATTCCGATGGATAAAGTGGTGGTCACGGTTGATCAGCATGGCAATACCTCGGCTGCATCGGTTGGGTTGGCGCTTGATGCCGCGGTGCGCTCCGGTCAGGTCAAGCCCGGACAGACACTCTTGCTGGAGGCTGTTGGGGGTGGTTTTACCTGGGGTGCAGTGCTACTTAAATTATAGCTACTAGCGTATATCCAGTAAGGGCTAGAGTCACATTTCCTATAAATTTAATAAACCATGAAACCATTTGCTTTTGTTTTTCCGGGCCAAGGCTCGCAGTCAGTTGGCATGCTCGATGGCTGGAGTGACCATCCGCAGGTGTTGCAGGCCGTCCAGGAAGCCTCCGATGCGCTTGGTGAGAACGTGGCACAACTGATCAAAGACGGCCCGAAAGAAGCCCTCGCGCTAACCACCAACACCCAGCCGGTGATGCTGGTGGCGGGGGTTGCTGCATACCGGGTCTGGATGGCTGAGGTGGGTGTAGCGCCGCTTGCGCTGGCGGGCCATTCGCTGGGTGAATATTCAGCACTGGTGGCATCGGGTGTGCTGACACTGTCGCAAGCCGCGCCACTGGTGCGCTTTCGGGCTCAGGCCATGCAGGAGGCTGTGCCGGTGGGGCAGGGTGCGATGGCTGCCATTTTGGGTCTCGATGCTTTGAAAGTGATCGCTGTCTGTGCCGATGTGACGGCTACATTTACCGAAAATGTCGCAGAGATTGTTGAAGCGGTGAACTTTAACGATCCGGGTCAAACCGTGATTGCCGGTTCCAAGGCTGCGGTTGATCAGGCTTGTATTGCGCTCAAGGCTGCGGGGGCCAAACGCGCTTTGCCGTTGGCGGTATCAGCGCCGTTTCACTCTAGCCTGATGAAGCCGGCTGCGCTCAAGCTCAAAGAAAAACTGACCGCCACGGTATTCGCTGCGCCGCAAATTCCGGTCATCAACAACATCGACGTGGCGGTGGAGTCAGATGCTGATCGCATTCGCGATGCACTGTACCGGCAAGCCTTTGGCCCGGTGCGCTGGGTTGAATGCGTGCAAGCCATTGGTGCGCGAGGCATCGCGACCCTGGTTGAATGCGGCCCCGGCAAGGTGCTGGCCGGCATGACCAAACGCATTGCACCTGAATTGCAGGGGCTGGCACTGTTCGATCTAGCCAGCTTGGCAGAAGTCAAGTTAACGCTTACGCAGGAGTGATTAGCATGACCGACATTAAATTTGAAGGCCAAGTGGCACTGGTCACTGGGGCTTCACGCGGTATCGGTGCCGCCATTGCACTGGAGTTGGCGCAGCGTGGCCTGAAGGTGATTGGCACCGCCACCACCGATGAAGGGGCTGTGCGCATTAGCGAGGCGCTGGAAGCCTTTGCAGGCTGCAGCGGCAAGACACTGAATGTCAATGACGCCGCAGGTGTAGAAGCCTTGATCGATGGCATCGTGAAAGAGCACGGCGGCTTGCAAATTCTGGTCAACAACGCCGGTATCACACGTGACAACCTGGCCATGCGCATGAAAGACGACGAGTGGGATGGCGTGCTTGACACCAACCTCAAAGCGGTGTTTCGCATGAGCCGCGCCGTCATGCGCACCATGATGAAGCAGCGCTACGGCCGCATCGTCAACATCACCTCGGTGGTGGGGGCATCAGGCAATGCGGGTCAGGCCAATTACGCGGCCGCCAAGGCCGGTGTGGCTGGCATGACCCGGGCGTTGGCGCGTGAACTCGGTTCGCGTCACATCACCGTCAATTGCGTGGCACCCGGGTTTATTGCCACCGACATGACGGCGAAACTCGGTGAGGATCAGCATAAAGCCTTGTTGACACAAATTCCGCTGGGGCATTTGGGTCAACCGTCAGACATCGCGCATGCTGTTGCCTATCTGGCATCGCCTCAGGCTTCTTATGTGACGGGTCAGGAATTGCATGTCAACGGTGGTATGTTCATGGCCTAGCCGCCCTGAGGCAGTTCAGCGCAATTTATGTGATCGTTAGTCGTTTACTGTGTTAAAAATGAAGCCGCATTGTCCGTTCGGCAGTCAGGTTGGGGATAGTCCCTCAAGCCCGGCTAAAATCACGGATCTATTTACAACTACCCTTTGAGGGAATCCATGAGCGATATTGAAGCACGCGTTAAAAAAATCATTGCCGAGCAACTCGGTGTTGAAGAGTCACAAGTCACCAACGAAAAAGCCTTTGTGGCCGATCTGGGTGCTGATTCCCTGGACACCGTCGAACTGGTGATGGCACTGGAAGACGAATTCGGTATCGAAATTCCGGATGAAGATGCCGAAAAAATCACCACGGTGCAAAACGCCATCGATTACGCCAACACGCACAAAAAAGCGTAAGGTTCAGGTGTTGGTACTGCAAGTGCCACACCTCTCGCCAGGTCGTCAAGATCCCTATGGATTTTGATGACCTGTTGGTTTCGCAGATCCACAGTCCATTCCCACTCGAATGGGCTATTTTCAGATGAACCACTGACTGCTTATTACTATGTCCCGTCGTCGTGTCGTTGTTACCGGTTTAGGTTGTATCAGTCCCGTTGGCAACACGGTTGATACGGCTTGGGCCAATCTGCTTGCTGGGCAATCCGGCATTGGTCTCATCACCAAATTTGATGCATCCACTTTCAACTGCAAAATTGCAGGTGAAGTCAAAAATTTTGATATTGAGTCCTACATGAGCGCCAAAGAAGCGCGCACGATGGACACCTTCATTCACTACGGTGTTGCAGCCGCGGCCCAGGCGGTTGCAGATTCAGGCCTGCCGACTGGTGAAGCCTTGAGTGACGAGTTGGCCACCCGCATCGGCTGCGTGATTGGTTCTGGCATTGGCGGTCTGCCAATGATCGAGAGCGTGCACGCTGAATTTGTTGCGCGTGGTGCGCGACGCATTTCCCCATTTTTTGTGCCTTCGACGATCATCAACATGATCGCCGGGCACGTCTCGATTCGCTTCGGCTTCAAAGGCCCCAATCTGGCGATCGTCACCGCATGTACCACGGGCTTGCATTGCATCGGGCAAGCCGGTCGCATGATCGAGTACGGTGACGCGGATGTTGTGGTGGCTGGTGGTTCGGAGGCGGCGGTCTCGGTACTCGGCGTTGGTGGTTTTGCCGCCATGCGTGCCCTGAGTACCCGCAACGATGACCCGACTACGGCATCGCGTCCCTGGGACAAAGACCGTGATGGCTTTGTGCTGGGCGAAGGGGCCGGTGTGCTGGTGCTCGAAGAGTACGAGCACGCCAAAGCCCGTGGTGCCAAGATTTATGCCGAGTTGGCCGGTTTTGGCATGAGCGCCGATGCCGGTCATATGACCGCACCAAATATGGATGGCCCACGCCGTGCCATGGTCAGTGCCTTGAGCAACGCTGGTGTCAATGCCGACCAGGTTGACTACGTAAACGCCCATGGCACCTCCACGCCGCTGGGAGACCTGAACGAAACCAACGCCATCAAGGCCGCTTTGGGTGACCACGCGAAAAAGACGGTGGTCAACTCGACCAAGTCGATGACCGGCCATTTGTTGGGTGGTGCCGGTGGCCTGGAGTCAGTGGTGACCGTGCTCGCGCTGTACCACCAAAAGAGTCCGCCAACCGTCAACATCTTCAATCAGGATCCAGAATGCGATCTGGATTTCTGCGCCAATACTGCCCGGGATATGAGGATTGATATCGCCCTCAAGAATAATTTTGGCTTTGGCGGAACCAACGGCTCCTTGGTGTTCAAACGGGCACCCTGATCGCCTCTGCGCTCGGGGTAGCCCGCGCTCAAGCGATCTTTTCTTATGCACAGCGCCCCAGCGGTCAGTTACCCGGTGGGGCGTTCGCATTTTCAGGGCTACCTGATTGTGCTGGTCGCACTCTGCGGTGCAGTATTGCTGGTCGCTTGGGTGGCTCAGGCGGATACCGTTGGCGCGCGTCACGTTGGCATTGCCGTGCTTTACTTGCTGTTGACGCTATGGTCGGTGCGACAGTGGCTGCGCGTCGTTGGTGGCACGCTGGCGTGGGACGGCCTCTGCTGGACCTGGACAATGGCGGGTGAAGCTGTGGTGGTGGTGCCTGCTGTGACGCTGGACAGTCAGTCCGGTTTGCTGTTGTGTCTACACCCACAGACGGGACGCTGCTATTGGGTGTGGCCTGAGCGCCGCCTTGCGTCAACGCGCTGGTTGGCATTTCGTCGGGCCGTTTTTGGCAAGATTGCAACACCGGAAGTAGCTGGGGTGATGCCATGAGTTTGCCCATTGAGCCTTTCATCGGGCCTTCTGTGCCGGCCGCCGACAGCGATGTCATGCTGGTTGAGCGAACCGTTGCCGGTGACCAGCGGGCCTTTGAGTTGTTGGTGATCAAGTACCAGCGGCGCATTCAGCGACTGATTGGCCGCATGGTGCGCGATGTGGACCTGGTGGATGACATTGCCCAGGAAACATTTATCCGCGCCTACCGTGCGCTGCACCAGTTTCGCGGTGATGCACAGTTTTACACCTGGCTTTACCGCATTGCCGTGAATACGGCCAAAAAGTTTCTCCTCGAACTCAAGCGTGATCCGACGATTTCGCAGGCTGCACTGGCCTCGCATGATGACGACGATGAAACTTTTCGCCCCAGAAACGAACCAAGCACAGACGAGTCACCCGAATCGGTGTTGGCAGCCAAGGAAATTGCCCAAGCTGTCAACGCAGCGTTGGAGGCATTGCCAGATGATTTGAAGCAGGCCATTACCCTGCGTGAAATGGATGGTTTGAGTTATGAGGATATTGCCGAGGTGATGAATTGTCCGATTGGTACCGTGCGGTCGCGTATTTTTAGGGCGCGAGAAGCGGTGTCTACCAAGATCAGGCCGATGTTGGACAAGCAGACCGGCAAGCGTTGGTGATGGATAGAAATTCAAGTAAATTTGAGGCGAAAAACCATGTCAGACAAATTGACAGCAAGCGATGAGCAAGTTTCTGCGTTGGTAGACGGGCAGTTGCACGATGCCGAGTTCGTGCAGGCTGTGAAGCACCTGGAGGCCAGCAGCGACGCACGCGACGCTTGGGATACTTACCATCTCATCGGCGATGTGCTGCGCTCGGGGCAGGCTCCGGTTCGTGCGCATGACGCGGAGTTTGTTGACCGCTTGCGTTTGCGCATGGCTGCTGAAAATACTAAATTGATAGCTGCTGACGCTTTATCCATAAGGGCTGGAGGCCTAAAAACATCACAAGTTGTGAGTGCCAATGATGCAGGGTGGAAACGCGTAGCAGGCTTGCTGTCGATTGTTGCAGTTGGGATTGTTGCCTGGCAAGGTTTTCAATATCTGGGTTCCGGTGTGAACGGTTTGTCGTCGGGTGCACCGCAAGTCGCGCAGGTCTCCACGCCGCCTGCTGGGGCAGTGGCATTTGCGGGGGCCTCTGAGCCCTTGATGCTGCGTGACCCGCGGCTGGACGCGTTGCTGGCGGCGCACCGTCAGTTTGGCGGAACATCAGCACTGCAAATGCCGTCTGGCTTTTTACGCAACGCCACTTTTGAAGAGGGTAACCGTTGAAACGTCTGGCAGGCTTGGTATTGACGCTGCTCTTGGCCGTTGCATCCGGCTCGATTTGGGCTGAGACTGCACCGCCAGGCAAGCTGCAGCCAGCCGATAGTGTGCCGAGTGCCGATCACTGGTTGATGGGCCTGCACGATGCAGCACGTCAGCGCGCCTACGTCGGCACCTTTGTGGTGACCGCAGGCGATTACATGTCGTCGGCCCGCATCTGGCACGTGTGCGATGGACAGCAGCAAATGGAGCGGGTCGAGACCTTGACCGGCGCGCCGCGCTCAACCTATCGACGCAATGATCAGGTCGTCACGTTTCTGCCCGAAAGTCGAATGGCTGTGCAGGAAACGCGGAAATCGTTGGGGCTTTTCCCCGAGCTTCTGAGCCGGGCTGATTCCTCGATTGACCAGTTTTACCGTTTGAAAACAGTTGGACACGGACGCGTTGCCGGGTTTGAGGCGGATATTGTCCAGCTCTTGCCGAGTGACCGTTTGCGCTTTGGCTATCGCATTTGGACCGAGCATAAAACCGGCCTGGTCATCAAGTTGCAAACGCTTGACCATGCGAATGCG
Source organism: Burkholderiales bacterium (assembly GCA_038207855.1). Lineage (GTDB taxonomy): Bacteria > Pseudomonadota > Gammaproteobacteria > Burkholderiales > Burkholderiaceae_C > Rhodoferax. The sequence goes on along the minus strand of JBBQZI010000093.1, from coordinate 2,702 downwards.
GTGTTGGAGCAGGCCGCATTTTCCGAATTGCAGTTGGCGCAGCCACTGTCAATGGCGCAATTAAGTGCCTTGATGGACAAAACTGACGGATATCGGCTCAGCAAGCCGGAACTTATCAAGACCACATCGGATCAAGAGGGTTGGTCGCTCAAGGCGCGCGTACCGGGATTCAAATCGATGAGCTGCTACAAACGGGTTGATGGTGCACTGCAAGGCATGGGGGGTGGCGTTTTGCAGTGCGTGTTTTCGGATGGACTGGCATCCGTGTCGCTGTTTATTGAGGCCTTTGATCCCCGCCAGCCGCCTCATGACAGTTTTGCTGTCGGGGCAACGCACATGCTCACGCGCCGGTTGGGCTCATGGCTGATTACGGCTGTAGGTGAAGTGCCACAGCAGACTTTGGCCATCTTTGTCCAAGGTCTTGAGAAGAAGAATTAAGTCATTCATGGTCAGTAAATTTATCATTTCGAAAGGTTCAAGATGATTCGATTCAATTGGAAAAGTTTGTACGCCTGTGCGTTGTCGGGTGCCCTGATGGTGACGGTGTCAAGCGCCTTTGTGCCGCTCGCGCCGGCGTTGGCACAGGTGCGCGCTCTGCCGGACTTTACCGATTTGGTAGAGCAGGTTGGGCCGTCAGTGGTGAACATTCGCACGCTTGAAAAGGTCAGTTCACGGCCAGGGTCGGGCGGCGCGATGGACCCTGATATGTTGGATTTTTTCCGCCGATTTGGCTTGCCTATTCCGAATATTCCGAATTCGCCGCATCAAGCACCACCGCAAAATCGGAGTCAACCTGACGAAGAGCAGCCGCGCGGTGTCGGTTCTGGCTTTATCCTGTCCACTGACGGCATGATCATGACCAACGCACACGTGGTGGAGGGTGCTGATGAAGTGATGGTTACTTTGACAGACAAGCGTGAATTCAAGGCCAAAATCATCGGTTCCGACAAGCGCAGCGACGTGGCGGTGGTGAAAATTGAGGCCACTGGGTTGCCGGCCGTCAAGGTCGGTGATGTGGGGCGCCTCAAGGTGGGCGAGTGGGTGATGGCGATCGGTTCGCCGTTTGGTCTCGAAAACACGGTGACCGCTGGCATTGTGAGCGCCAAGCAGCGTGACACCGGCGACTACTTGCCCTTCATTCAGACCGATGTAGCCATCAATCCCGGTAATTCGGGCGGGCCGCTGATCAACATGCGTGGCGAGGTGGTGGGTATCAATAGCCAGATTTATTCTCGCTCGGGCGGTTCCATGGGCATTTCGTTTGCCATCCCGATGGACGAAGCGATGCGCGTCAGCGAGCAATTGCGCGCCACTGGCCGGGTGACGCGCGGGCGCATTGGGGTTCAGATTGACCAGGTGACCAAGGACGTGGCTGAATCCATTGGCTTGGGTCATCCGCGGGGCGCCCTGGTGCGTGCCGTTGAGGTGGGTGCGCCGGCTGATAAGGCCGGCGTGGAGGCCGGTGACATCATCATCAAATTTGATGGTAAACCGGTGGATAAATCGAGTGATTTACCTCGCATGGTGGGCAGCACCAAACCCGGTACCAAGAGCACGCTGACCGTGTTCCGCCGAGGTGCCACCAAAGACCTGAACGTGGTCATTGCCGAGATTGAGGGTGACAAGCCGGTCAAAAAGGCCGCTGACAAGCCAGTCAAGCCCAAAGAGTCTACCGCCGCCCAAAGTCTGGGCTTGGTGGTGAGCGATTTGACCGACGCGGCACGCAAAGAATTAAATATCAAAGGGGGTGTGCAAGTCGATGGCGCAACCGAGTCGGCCGCGCGCGCTGGTCTGCGTGAAGGTGATGTCATCTTGTCAGTTGCCAACACGGCTGTAGCCAATGTCAAGGAATTTGAGTCGGTGCTATCCAAGCTGGACAAGACCAAGCCGCTCAATGTTTTGTTTCGCAGGGGTGAATGGGCGCAATACGCGGTGATTCGACCTGGCAAATGAACATCCGGGCAATGGGCATCAAGTTTTGCCTACAATAGCCCTCCAACTTTCGCAGTTGCCAATGATGGTTGGTTCAGGGCGCGTTCCACTTGACCGCGCCCTTTTTTCTGTTTGCTTGGCATTTACTCACTTTTCCGGTCTCCCTGGATGAATCACATCAGAAATTTCTCGATCATTGCCCACATTGATCACGGCAAGTCGACACTGGCCGATCGCTTGATACAGCGCTGTGGTGGTTTGCAGGCGCGTGAGATGGAGGCGCAGGTGCTCGACTCGATGGACATCGAGAAAGAGCGCGGCATCACCATCAAGGCGCAAACCGCCTGTCTGCAGTACAAGGCACTAGACGGTAAGGTCTACAACCTGAACCTGATTGACACCCCCGGTCACGTCGACTTTTCCTACGAAGTGTCGCGTTCGCTGTCTGCCTGCGAAGGCGCACTGCTGGTGGTTGATGCCAGCCAGGGTGTTGAAGCGCAAACCGTTGCCAACTGCTACACCGCGCTGGATTTGGGTGTCGAAGTGGTGCCGGTACTTAACAAGATGGACTTGCCCAATGCCGACCCGGAGAACGCCAGGTCTGAAATTGAAGATGTGATTGGTATCGATGCCTCGCATGCCATCGCCTGTTCGGCCAAGTCGGGTATGGGTGTGGACGATATTCTGGAGGCCGTGGTGGCGCGCGTTCCGCCGCCCAGAGGCAACCCGAATGGCCCGCTGCGCGCCATGATCATCGACAGCTGGTTTGA
>JBBQZI010000092.1:0-12098 GCA_038207855.1 Burkholderiales bacterium | reverse complement strand
CACCACAGTGCGGCCAGCACCATGGCCAGCACCAATACTCCGATTACGACAACACGCCGCATGGCCTCTCCTTTTTCAGATTCCGAGCAGACACCGAGACAGTCAGAAAGCGTCTGCCAAGTCAGCACGGGCCAGTTCTGTCCAGCACTGCGCCCTTGTGTCACCATGTAACAGCATAACCCTGATTTCGACCCATCCCCCCCGGGGTTTCTACCGGTGACCGACCCAGCCAGCCCCAGGCCACCGGCCCTTATAGAAAATACGGAATACGCTATTTATTCAATAGCAAATTTACGCAGCAGCCATTTTGCACTTCACCGGTGACGCTAATGTGACCGCCCATGCGCTCCATGAGCGTTCGTGCCTGAACCAACCCCAGGCCCAGGCCTTCAAATTTGCGCGGCAGGTGCAACTTACCAAACACCTTGAACAGCTTGTCCGCCTGCTGCGGGGCAAAGCCCACACCGTTGTCCTGCACGCTGACGCAGCACTGGCCAGCGTCCAGCAGCTGCCACGACACGCTGATGTCAGCCAGCTCCCGGCAGCGGGTGAATTTCAGCGCGTTGTCCAGCACGATGAGCAGCACCTGGCGCACCATGGCGGCATCGGATTGCACCACCGGCAAGTCAGGTGCCACCCGCCAGTGCACTTGGCGTTGTGGGTGCTGCCGGGCGAGATCATCCACCACATCACGCACCAGTGCGGCCGTGTCGACAGCACCCGGTGTCAGCGCTTGCTCGCCCAGCCGGGAGAGCATCGCCAACCCCTCGAGCTGCTGCGTCAGCAACTGGGCCGACTGGCGGATGGTGGCCAGATGCGCGGCAATGTCCGCGGGCATGTCGGGCATGTCTTCGGCAATGATCTGGGCGAACGACGTGATGTGACGCAGTGGCGCGCGCAGGTCATGCGAGACGGTGTAGACAAACTCCTGCAGTTCGATGCGGGCAGCCTCAAGCTGGCGCTGGACGCGCTCAAGTTCGGTCAGGTCGTGCCCCAGCATGTTCATTTGCTCGGGCGCTTCCAGCTTGGAATGCTCACCTGCTTGGCACGTGCCACGGTGAGCGCCTGCGCTGGCGTATCTTTGGTCAGCGTTGAGCCACCACCGACCGTGCCGCCCGCGCCGATGGTGAGCGGCGCAATCAGCACACAGTTGCTGCCAATGTGCACATCGGCCTCGATCACGGTGCGGTGCTTGAAGGCCCCGTCGTAATTGGCGGTGATGCTGCCGGCACCGTAGTTGACACGCTCACCCACCGTGGCATCGCCCAGATAGGCCAAATGGTTGGCCTTGGCCCCTTTTGCCAGGGTGGAATTTTTCACCTCGACAAAATTGCCGATGTGCACACCCTCACCCAATTTGGCACCGGGACGCAGGCGGGCAAATGGGCCAATCAGCGCGCCCGAACCCACTTCAACCGCGTCTTTGCTGCCAGGCTGGCCGCCTTCAATGTGGGTAAACGGGTGGATCACGGCACCAGCGGCAATGGTCGCGTCACGAATGACGCAGTTGGCACCGATGCGCACGCCATCGCCCAAGCTCACTTGGCCTTCAAAGACGCAATTCACATCGATCGACACATCTTGCGCGCAGGTCAACGTGCCGCGCACATCCAGCCGCGCCGGGTCGGCCAGGCGCACGCCTTGCTCCATTAACTGCAGCGCCACTTTGCGTTGGTAAGCACGCTCCAGCTCGGCCAACTGCACCGGGCTGTTGATGCCGGCAATCTGCACCGCATCGGTAATCTTGTGCGCCACCACCGGCACGCCATCTGCTACGGCGAACTTGACGATGTCCGTCAGGTAAAACTCGCCTTGGGCATTTTTATTGTCCAACCGGGCCAGCCAGGTTTTGAGCTGTTTGGCGGGAACCGCCATGATGCCGCTGTAGACCTCGGTGATTTGTCGCTGTTCGGGCGTGGCATCTTTTTGCTCGACGATGGCTTGCACCACGTCACCCGCGCGCACGATGCGACCATAGCCTGCAGGGTCAGCAAAATCGATTGTCAACAGCGCCAACTTCTTCCCGGCACAGGCGGCGATCAGTTGCAGCAGCGTGTCGGGCTGCGTCAGCGGCACGTCACCCGACAGCACCACCACAATGCCATCGTCCTGCAATACCGGCACTGCTTGCTGCATGGCATGACCGGTGCCAAGCTGAGGCTCCTGACGCACAAAATTTATATCAAATCGGCCTGCAGCCCCCGTATTACCTAAAATGTTAGCTTCAACTTCTGTAGCACCATGACCGCTGATCACAGTCACCTGGCGGGCCGACAGAGCGGCAGCCGTATCCACCACATGCTGCAGCAGGGCGCGCCCGGCCAACAGATGCAGCACTTTGGGCAATTTGCTTTTCATGCGCGTGCCCTTGCCGGCCGCCATGATGACAACATCCACCGGACTCACTGTTGCCGCACTGTTTGCCATACCTGCCATGCTTGCCTCCGTTAGGGATCAAATGAAATCGTGCGCAATTATCTATCGGGGGCAAACACGCCAAGCAAGAGACGCGACGTAACATGGCACCCCTATGAGAATTCTTGGCATTGATCCCGGCTTGCGCACCACTGGTTTTGGCGTGGTGGATGTCGACGGCTCAAACTTGACCTACGTGGCCAGCGGCACCATCAGCACCACGCACCTGGACAAGGGCCATTTACCGGCGCGCCTGAAGGTGCTGTTTGATGGCATCCGTGAAGTGATTTCCCGCTACGAGCCCGATGCCGCTTCGGTGGAAGTGGTGTTTGTCAACGTCAACCCGCAGTCCACCTTGCTGCTGGGCCAGGCGCGCGGTGCCGCCGTGACCGCGCTGGTGTCATGCGACCTGCCGGTGGCCGAATACACCGCACTGCAAATGAAGCAAGCCGTGGTGGGCTGGGGCCGGGCCGACAAAAAACAGATTCAGGAAATGGTGCGCCGCCTGCTGAGCCTGCCGGGTCTGCCCGGGCCAGATGCTGCCGACGCACTCGGCCTGGCCATTACCCACGGCCATGCACACACCTCGATGGCCCGGCTGGCGCTGGCTGACGGGGTGATTGGCGCGGGCAGTGGCAAGTACAAGGCTGGGCGCAGCCGGTGAGGACCTACGCCAACCGCTCCAGTATCAACACCGTAAAAAAGCCAAACGCCGCAATCAGCGTCCACTTCAGGGTCACCAGACCCCAGCGCTTGAAGCGCTCCTGACCCGTGCCGGCGTAAAACACAAATGACGCGCCCGCAGCCAGCAGCAGCAGCAAAATAGTCCAGCGAAACAGCAGCATGATTCAGATGCCTGAAAGTGACAGCATTACCAGGCCCGCGCCAGCTTTGCAAAGCCTTCGGGCGCCTGCTTTTCGTCGTCAAAGGTGACGACATCCCAGGCATCGGGCTGGTTCAGCAGCTCACGCAGCAGCAGATTGTTCATGGCGTGGCCGGAGCGAAACGCGCTGTAGCTGGCCAGCAGCGGCTTGCCCACCAGATACAGGTCGCCCATGGCATCCAGAATCTTGTGTTTGACAAACTCGTCGTCATAGCGCAGACCGCCTGCATTCAACACCTTGTAGTCGTCCATGACGATGGCGTTGTCCAGCCCGCCGCCTAGCGCCAGACCGTTGGCACGCATCATTTCCACGTCTTTGGTAAAACCAAAAGTGCGGGCACGCGCAATGTCTTTGGAGTAAGACCCGGTGCTCATGTCAAACAGCACGCTCTGCCCAGTGGAGTCCACCGCCGGGTGCTTGAACTCAATATCGAACTTGAGTTTGTAGCCGTTGTAAGGCTCCAGCCGGGCCCACTTTTCATTGGCACCTTGGCCTTGGCGCACCTCTACCGGCTGCCGCACGCGGATGAAGCGGCGCGGCGCGTTTTGAAACGCAATGCCGGCGCTTTGCAGCAAGAAGACAAATGAGGCCGCCGAGCCGTCCAGAATGGGCACCTCTTCAGCCGTGATGTCCACATACAGGTTGTCCACGCTCAAGCCCGCGCAGGCCGACATCAGGTGTTCCACCGTATGCACCTTGGCATTGCCGTTGGAGATGGTCGACGCCATGCGGGTGTCAGTGACCGCCAGCGCAGACACGGCAATGTCTACCGGTTGCGGCAAATCGACCCGACGAAAAACGATGCCGGTATCAGGCTGCGCCGGGCGCAGGGTGATCTCCACCCGCTGCCCGCTGTGCAGCCCAACGCCCACCGCGCTGGTCAGGGTTTTGAGGGTTCGTTGTTTAAGCACCGGGCGATTTTACTGGTCAAGCACCATCAGGCCGACAGATCGGCTAACCACTGCGCAGCCGGCTTAACCGCTACGCCCGCCACATCAAAAGCATGCGGTGCACGCAGTACCAGTTGAACTGCTGTAGCTTGGGGATATTTTTCAGCCATTTGGCGCAGCGCCAGTGCTGGCTTGTCATCTCCCAGCTTGACTTCGAGAAAGTGCGTGGCATCGCCCGACTCATTGGCCAATACAAAGTCGATTTCCTTACCCTCGGTGGTGCGCAAATAGTGCAATTGCATGGACGCGCCTTCGCTGTCATTCATGAATTGCACATGTTTGAGCAAATGGCTGGCCACCAGATTTTCAAAACGTGCGCCGGTCTCGGGTGAATCGTCCTTGGCATCATTGACGTAGGCCCAGTCGTAAAAATACAGCTTGGGGGCTTTGGCCAGCGCACGCGCCACGTTGCGGTGGTAGGGCCGCACCAAAAACACAATGTGCAACGCTTCCAAAATATCAATGTAATTGCGCACCGTATTGGGTGACAGTCCAACATCGCGCCCCAAGGCATCGAATGACAGTGGGTTGCCGGTGCGGGTTCGCAGCAATTCAAGCAGCAAACGCATTGAGCGCACTTCCTGAATACGGCTGAACTCCAGCACATCTTCACGCACCAGATCGGTGAAATATTGGTTTTGCCAACGCTTGCGCGCAATGTCTGTGCCTTTGAACAAAGGCTCCGGGAAACCACCAAAGCGCAGCAAGGCACTGACCGCCTGTGCTGGATTAGCGACTTGTGACACAAACTCCTTCACCGAAAACGGGTGCAACCGCCAGCGGAAATAGCGCCCCGCCAGTGATTCACCTGTTTGCCGGAAGGTATCAAGCCGTGCACTACCGGTGACCAGCAAGGACTGTTGCACGGACTTGGTGTCGTAAACACCTTTGAGGTAACGCTTCCAGTCCGGGATGGCGTGGATTTCATCGAGCATCACGTAGTCGGGCTCGGCACCCCAATCTGCCTTCGTGATGCGTTGGCGATCCACCGCATTGTCGTAATTGAGATACAACGGGCGCTCGAAACCCAGCGCCAAATTTTTGGCCAGTGTGGTCTTGCCAACTTGGCGCGGGCCAGTGACAAAGACCATTTTTTCCGCCAGATCACGGCGGATCAACCCATCAAGGTAACGATTCATTCCGATATTTCAGCATAGCTTTGCAGATTTATCAATGTATTTCTTCAAAGCACTGCTGATTTATCAAAAACCTCAATCCGCCTGTTTGCGCAAAAAAGCCGGAATCTCGAAGTCATCCATGCCACCGCTGGACAAGGCGTCGACCTTGGCTGCCGCCGAGGTGCGGTCGCGCGTGCGCCAAACGCTCGGTGTGCTCATGGAACCGTAGTCTGGCTGGGCGCGGCTGCCACCCAACGGGCTGCCGCCCAGCGTGCTGCCGGCCATCATGCCGGTGGTTTGAATGCCACCCATGGGCGCATCGTGCGTTGGAATATTGAACGGCACGTTGTCGGTACCGGTGCGCAACTGCATTTGCGGCTGGGTCTGCATGACGTGCAGCTTGGGCCGCACACCCTGACGACTCAAACCGGTGGCCACCACGGTGACGCGAATCTGGTCACCCAGGTTGTCGTCGTAAGCCGTGCCATAAATTACATGCGCATCAGGTGATGCGTAGGCGCGAATGGTATTCATGGCCAGCTTGGATTCGCTCAGCTTCAGGCTGCCCTTGGCCGCTGTAATCAGCACCAGCACGCCTTTGGCACCTGACAGGTCAATGCCTTCGAGCAGCGGGCAAGCCACAGCTTGCTCGGCGGCAATACGGGCACGGTCTGGCCCGGCCGATACCGCCGTGCCCATCATGGCTTTGCCGGGCTCGCCCATGACAGTGCGCACGTCTTCAAAGTCGACGTTGACATGACCGGGCACGTTGATGATTTCAGCAATGCCGCCCACAGCGTTTTTCAGCACATCGTTGGCATGGGCAAAAGCCTCATCTTGCGTGGCATCGTCGCCCAATACTTCCAGCAGTTTTTCGTTGAGCACCACGATCAGCGAGTCGACATTGGCTTCGAGCTCGGCCAAGCCGCCATCGGCGTTGTCCATGCGGCGTTTGCCTTCAAACTCAAACGGCTTGGTGACCACGCCAACCGTCAAAATACCCATTTCGCGCGCCACACGGGCAATCACCGGTGCCGCGCCGGTGCCGGTGCCGCCGCCCATGCCGGCGGTGATGAACAGCATGTGGGCGCCATCAATGGCAGCGCGAATGTCGTCAATGGCCAACTCAGCGGCTTCGCGCGCTTTTTCAGGTTTGCTGCCAGCGCCCAGGCCGGTGGTACCGAGCTGGATGACGCGGTGGGCATCGCTGCTGCTCAGGGCCTGCGCGTCGGTGTTGGCGCAAATGAACTCCACACCCTGCACCCCGCAGCCGATCATGTGGCCAACCGCGTTGCCGCCGCCACCGCCGACGCCAATCACCTTGATTTGCGTGCCTAAGTTGAATGCTTCTTCGTCAATAAGTTCTATTGCCATGGTGTGCTCCTTGATGTGTCGATGGGTGAGAAATAACTAAAAAATTTACAACTGAATTCGCTCTTGGACTGGGGCGGTGGGTCGATGCACCGCCATCGACCCGGTGGGCCGGCACGGCTAAGCCAGATTTTGTTTTTCATGGCTAAAAGTTCCCGACAAACCAGTCTTTGACGGAACCGAAGGCGGTTTTCATCGAGCCGTTCTTTTGCGACACCTTGAAGCCGCGCATGCGTGCCATGCGGGCTTCTTCGAGCAGGCCCATGACCGTGGCGGCGCGCGCCTGCGCCACCATGTCGGACAGGACCCCTCGGTATTTCGGAATACCACGGCGAACCGGCTTTAAAAAGATGTCTTCGCCAAGTTCAACCATGCCGGGCATGACACAACTGCCGCCGGTCAGAACAATGCCGCTGGACAACATCTCTTCAAAGCCCGACTCGCGCATCACCTGGTGCACCAGGCTGAAAATCTCCTCCACCCGCGGCTCGATCACGCCGGCCAACGCTTGGCGGCTTAGCATGCGCGGGCCACGGTCGCCCAGGCCTGGCACTTCCACCTGCGCTTCCGGGTCAGCCAGCAGCTGCTTGGCGTAGCCGTTTTCAACCTTGATGTCCTCAGCGTCCTTGGTCGGTGTGCGCAGCGCCATGGCAATGTCGCTGGTGATCAGGTCGCCAGCAATCGGAATGACGGCGGTATGGCGAATGGCACCGTTGGTAAAGATCGCCAGATCGGTGGTGCCGGCGCCAATGTCGACCAGCGCCACGCCGAGTTCACGCTCGTCTTCGGTCAATACCGACAAGCTGCTGGCCAGCGGATTGAGCATCAGCTGCTCGACTTCCAGGCCACAGCGGCGCACACATTTGATGATGTTTTCGGCCGCGCTCTGCGCTCCGGTGACGATGTGCACCTTGGCTTCGAGCCGGATGCCGCTCATGCCGATCGGTTCTTTCACATCCTGGCCGTCGATGATGAACTCTTGCGGCTCCACCAGCAGCAGGCGCTGGTCGGTCGAGATGTTGATGGCCTTGGCGGTTTCCACCACCCGCGCCACGTCGGCGGCGCTGACCTCACGATCCTTGATGGCCACCATGCCATGCGAGTTGAGGCCGCGAATATGGCTACCGGTGATGCCGGTGTAAACCCGCGTGATCTTGCAGTCGGCCATCAGCTCGGCTTCGCGCAAGGCTTGCTGAATGCTTTGCACCGTGGCATCAATATTCACCACCACGCCACGCTTCAAGCCATTGCTTGGGGCCACACCAAGTCCGGCCAGTTTGAGCGCGCCGCCAGGCATGACTTCAGCCACCACCACCATCACCTTGGCGGTGCCGATGTCCAGACCGACTACCAAATCCTTGTACTCTTTTGCCATAGGTTCACCTGTTGACTTGCATTACCGTTTTTTGATCTCGTCATCAGCCAGCGTCGCCACCCCATTGAGACGCATCGCATAGCCATCCGTGTGGCGCAAATCGACTGATGCCAGCTGGTCGGGACTGCGCTGGTAGCGCGATGTCGCCTGCGTCACCGTTTTTAAAAATCGCTCGGTACGCGCCACCAATTCAGCTGTCGTGCCGGTGCCCAATTCGACTTCCGTGCCACTGTCGAGCACGGCGCGCCAGCTGCCGCGCGGGGTCAACTCAAGCTCATCAAGCGTCAAATCCATCGGCACAAACAGCGGTTGCAAGGTGCGGCGCATGGCCAGCACGGTGGCGCTTTGGCCTTCAGGGCCGTTGAGGCGCGGCAGTTTGTCCTGCTCGATTTCACCCACATTGGCCTCAAACACCTCGCCAAAACTGTTGACCAAGCGTGTGTCGCCTTCTTCACCCCACATGGCAACCGCCTGGTGCTCTTGCAACTGCACCTTCAGGCGGTTCGGAAACTCGCGCCGCACAATCGCCTGGCGCACCCAGGGCATGGTCTCAAACACCTTGCGGGCGGCTGTGACATCGAGCGTAAAAAAGGTCCCCTGCAGCCGCGGCATGACGTTAGCGCGCAGCGTCAGAGCGTTGTAGTGCGCCACATCGCCCGTGACACTGACCCCGGTAATGGCAAACTGCGGCAAGCGTGCGGCCCACCCCAACAAGGCGCCCAGCACCGCCAGCACTGTGACCACAAACAATGCAGAGGCCAGCGCATTCATCAGGCGCACATCCAGCGGAAAAGGGGTGGCGGTGGGCGCAGGCGTTTTCATACTGCAGCGTAGTCGAGTGCGGCGTTTTGCAAGATCTGCAAGCACAACGCGCCGTAGCTGATGCCAGCCGCCTTGGCCGACATCGGCACCAGCGAATGGCTGGTCATACCGGGCGAGGTATTGATCTCCAGCAGATAGGGCTTGCGCGTGCGCGCATCAATCATCACGTCGGCGCGCGCCCAGCCACGGCATCCCAGGCTCTTGTAGGCTTCCAGCACCAGGGCTTGAATGGCGGCTTCTTCACCCTCCGGCAAGCCGCAGGGCACCAGGTATTCAGTGGTGTTGGTGAAATACTTGTTCTGGTAGTCGTAGTTGCCATCGGGCGCTTTGATGCGGATGACTGGCAGCGCTTGCGCAGTGGCACCGCTGCCCAGCACCGGCACCGTGACCTCGTCGCCGGCGATGAACTGCTCGCACAGCACGTCGTCATGGCAGCCTGCGGCCAACGCAAAGGCACTCGCGCATTGGTCAGCCGTTGTGACCTTGGTCAGGCCGATGGTGGAGCCCTCACGCGCCGGCTTGACAATCATCGGGCTACCCAGCTCGGCAAAGGCGGCCGCCGTTGCCGCTGCGCTGTCGACCTTCTTCCAGGCCGGTGTCGGCAGGCCATCAGCGCGCCAGATGTGCTTGGTCATGATCTTGTCGATGCCAATCGCAGACGCCATCACGCCCGGCCCGGTGTAGGGAATGCCCAGCAGTTCAAGCGCGCCTTGCACTGTGCCGTCTTCGCCAAAGCGGCCGTGCAGAGCGATGAAGCAGCAGCTGAAACCGTCTTTTTTCAGCTCGGACAAATCGCGCTCAGCGGGGTCAAAGGCGTGGGCATCAACACCTTGCGCTTGCAACGCCTGTAACACGCCACGACCCGACATGAGCGAGACCTCACGCTCAGCAGACAGGCCACCCATGAGCACCGCCACCTTGTCAATATTTATATCAAATTGGCTCACAGCCCTTGTCCTTCCTGCGTAGATAACTCTGAAATTTGCAGCAAATGAAGCACCTTGGCACTGACTGCGCCGATCGTCCCGGCACCCATGCACAGCACCACGTCATCGGCGCGGGCGTTGTCCACAATGGCTTGCGGCATGGCGGTGATGTCGTCAACGAAAACCGGCTCAATGCGCCCGGCCACGCGCAAGGCGCGCGCCAGGCTGCGGCCATCTGCCGCCACGATCGGGCTCTCGCCAGCGGCATAGACCTCGGCCAGCAGCACGGCATCGGCCTGCGCAATGACCTTGACGAAGTCGTCAAAACAATCCCTTGTGCGGCTGTAGCGGTGTGGCTGAAAGGCCAGCAGCAAGCGCCGCCCCGGAAAAGCGCCGCGTGCTGCGGCCAGCGTAGCGGCCATCTCGACCGGATGGTGCCCGTAGTCGTCCACCAAGGTGAACGTGCCCCCGCCGGCAGCAGGCAATTCGCCATAGCGCTGAAAACGCCGCCCGACACCTTTGAAGTTGGCCAGCGCACTGACTACCGCGTCGTCAGCAATGTTGAGTTCCACCGCCAGTGCAATCGCCGACAAGGCGTTAAGCACGTTGTGCCGACCAGGCAGATTCAGCACCACCGCCAGGTCGGGCATGATGATGCCGTTGCGCCGCTGCACGGTGAAGTGCATCTGGCCATCGATGGCCCGCACATTGACAGCGCGCACTTCGGCACCTTCCTCAAAACCATAACTGGTCACTGGGCAGGTGACCTGCGGCACGATCGAGCGCACCGCCGCGTCGTCGGTGCACAAGACCGCCACGCCGTAGAACGGCATGCGGTGCAAAAAGTCGACAAAGGCCTGCTTCAGGCGGCCAAAATCATGGCCGTAGGTTTCCATGTGGTCGGCATCAATGTTGGTCACCACCGCCATCACCGGCAGCAGGTTCAAAAACGAGGCATCCGACTCATCTGCCTCGACCACGATGTAGTCGCCCTTGCCCAACCGGGCGTTGGTGCCGGCGCTGTTGAGGCGCCCACCAATAACAAAGGTCGGGTCCAGGCCCGCTTCGGCCAGCACGCTGGCGACCAGACTGGTGGTGGTGGTTTTGCCGTGGGTGCCGGCAATCGCGATGCCGGTTTTCAGGCGCATCAACTCGGCCAGCATGAGCGCGCGCGGCACCACCGGAATGCGGCTGTGGCGGGCGGCCAGCACTTCGGGGTTATCGGCCTGAACGGCGGTCGATGTCACCACTGCATCAGCGCCGGCGATGTTGCTCTCGGCATGACCGACCCGGGTTTGAATGCCCAGTGCGGACAGGCGTTGCAAGGTGGCGCTGTCGGACTGGTCGGAACCCGAAATGCTGTAACCCAGGTTGAACAGCACCTCGGCAATGCCGGACATGCCGACACCGCCGATGCCGACGAAGTGGATGTGTTTGATGGCGTGCTTCATGTGGTCAACGCCTCACAGGCCAGTACGACTTGCTCCGTCGCATCAAGTTTTTGCATCTTTTTGGCCTCCAGCCCTTTATTCATAAGCGTAGTACGCTGCATTTTCAATAGCAAATCTACCAAATACTGCGGCGTCAGTTCTGGCTGAGCGACCAGCCAGGCGGCGTTGTGGTCGGCCAGAAAACGCGCGTTACTGGTTTGGTGGTCGTCCACTGCAAACGGAAACGGCACAAACAGCGCAGCCGCACCGACCGCCGCGATCTCGGTCACGGTACTGGCACCGGCGCGACAAATCACCAGGTCGGCATCGGCAAAGGCTTGCGCCGTGTTGTCAATGAATGGGGTTAACGCAGCCGTCACACCGGCGGCGGCGTAGTTGGCGCGCAGAGCATCAATTTGCTTGGCCCCGCTTTGGTGCAACACGATCGGGCGCTGCTCGGTCGGCATCTTGGCCAGCGCTTGCGGCACGATCTCATTGAGCGCTTTGGCCCCCAGACTGCCCCCCACCACCAACAGCTGCAGTGGCCCGGTGCGACTGGCAAAACGCTGCGCGGGATTGGGCACGTTGAGGAATTCAGCACGCAGCGGGTTACCCACCCAGCGCGCACCCTTGATGACATTCGGGTAGGCCGTGAACACCCGGTCAGCCACATGGCACAGCACTTTGTTCGCCAACCCGGCCACCGAGTTTTGTTCATGCAGCACCAAGGGCTTGCCCAGCAGCACCGCCATCATGCCAGCCGGAAAAGTGATGTAGCCACCCAGCCCCACCACCACATCGGGCTTG
>JBBQZI010000091.1:0-12112 GCA_038207855.1 Burkholderiales bacterium | reverse complement strand
GGAACGTGCACCGTGCGCCGTGCGCGTTTAACCTGGTGAACAAGCAAGAGGTGAACAGTTCGGTGAACACGTTCAATGGTATGGCCCTGGTATCCAGCAAGAGGGGCAAAAGTGGAACATGTGCCACGACCTACGCAATTCAACAAGTGGAACAAGTGCCACTGCGAACCCCCCGCGAATGGCAGAAGTACCACCCGGCGCGACCGTCCACGGTGACAATCCGGCAACAAATGAGGTAACCGCATGGAAGATGACGATTTTGAAAGCGCCCCAGTCATGCCGGGCACCATCGCCCATGAAGCCCTGCAATTCCTGCGCGCAAGTGGCGGTGAAGTTGGCACCCTGGCACTGGCAACCGGCATTGGCCGCTCTGCCAAGCACCTGGCGCAACACCTGGCACCAGCCGTGCGCGCTGGCATGTTGACGCGCCGGGTGAATGGTGGCTTTGCCTTCTGGCGCCTTGGTCCTAACAGCGATGCCGAGCAAGCCCCTGTCGTTGGCCCCGATGAAAAGATTGTGGTCAAGGTCAGTGCCCTGGCATCACCCAGCGTGTTTGCCTACGCCGACCAGCGCAACGCCGCCCCGTTCAGTGTGGCCCTGCACACCGATGGCCGACTGAGCATCGAGCGCCATGGCAGGCTGCTGCTGGAGCTGACCAATACTGAGCGCGAACACTTGGTCAAGGCCGCCGCACGGGTGATGACACCACCGACAAGCGCCACGATGGACGCCGCTTGTCTTTCAACCACGGTAGCATCTGGCACGGGAGAACCAATATGACTGTGCCGCTCAAACCATACGACATTGAACACGCTGCTGACCTGATATCGCAGGCGGACACCTTGGTCGTGGCTGCTGGCGCTGGAATGGGTGTGGACTCCGGGCTACCTGACTTCAGAGGAACCGATGGCTTCTGGAATGCGTACCCCGCCCTTGGGCGTGAACGCATTGAGTTCCACAACATCGCCAGCCCTGATGCCTTCCGCTCACAACCAATGCGCGCATGGGGCTTTTACGGGCACCGCCTGAATCTATACCGGGCAACCCAGCCCCATGATGGGTTTCAGATTCTGAAGCGGTGGGGTGATGCCATGCTGCACGGACATGCGGTGTTCACGAGCAATGTCGATGGGCAGTTTCAAAAGGCTGGATTTGCCCCGACTTCGATTGAAGAATGCCACGGCTCAATTCATCACTTGCAATGCCTGACACCCTGTTGCCAAGCCATTTGGTCTGCCGAAGAGTTTTCACCCGAGGTGGATGCAGAACAATGCCGGATGCTGAACACAATGCCGACTTGCCCGCATTGTGGCGGCATGGCGAGGCCCAATGTGATGATGTTCAACGATTGGGATTGGATGGGGCACCTCCAAGCACAACAGGCTGCACGCATGGAGCGGTGGTTGTCAGGCGTGAGCAGGCCGGTGGTGGTGGAAATTGGTGCCGGCACTGCGATACCGTCTGTGCGCCGATTCAGTCATCGCATCATCCATGAATTCGGTGGACGACTGGTGCGCATCAATCCGCTGGAGTCAGGCGTACCGACAAAGCGCGATATCGGGCTGGCCAGTGGGTCACTGCATACCCTGGTGGAAGTTGACCGTGCAGTTAAAGCGCAACACGTTCAGTTCACTTCACACACTCAAAAACATATCTGTCAGAGGTAGCACCGGTCAACATCTGAACTCTGGCGGAAAGCCCTTGCTTGGCGCATTCGGCGTTGGCCAAGGTGAGAGCTTTTTCAATACCCATATCAGGGATTCCAGCGCGAACTATGACGGTGCGACCACCAGAGCTTGTTACTTCTGCCGCGCAGGCCACAAGGCACAAAATCACGGAAATGATTGTGGCGAATTTGGCTTTACGTTCCATGCTGGCCCCTTGATTGTTGATATTGAAGTGTCAGTTGCATTGGTGTGTCTGTCCATCCCCCATTTGGGTGAAATCAAAGATTGTTTGTGACGCATCAAGCGTTCATGAGAATTCGCAAGTACAACTTTTTTCAACGCGGTATGGTTTTCTGCTGGTGCTGGGTGGTACAGTTTGGGCAGGTGCTTGAAAACACCATTGAAGTAGCGGTTGACCACCCCGAAAGCGTGGTTTTTTCACGTTCAAATTCGGCGGTTATGGGAATTCCCATATCCCAAGGTTTCGGATGGGATGGCCAGAACGGTAACGCCTGGCGCATGGCTACTTCCATGTTTTCAACATCCCGTCCACCTGCACCGCTTGAAAACGATGCAGCGTGGTTTCAATCTCAAGTAGGAGTAACGACCATGACAACCACGCCAGCACGGGCCATTGCGCCCACCATCACGGGCCAGCACACCCACATCACCCCCAGCAAAGCACTTCACGCCATCCTGGCCGAGGTCACACCGGCCCAGCGACCGTACAGCAGCGCCAGCTACTTGCCCGACCACCTGGTGCAAGCCGCACGGGCTGCGCTCGATGGCGCCGACTTGGCGGCCAGTCAGCACGCCCACAACGCGCTCAGTACAGCCGCCTGGCACATTGCCCGAGGCGACGCGCCGCAAGCCCTGGCACGAATGCGCCGGGCACAGTCGCACATCATGGCCAGCATGGAAGGCGGTGCAGCATGAGCACCCCCTTTGACCTCTGGCCTTTTGCTGGCGCTGAAGCCACCGACCTCGACCAGGTAAAAGCCCAGGCCCGCGACTACCTTCAGCACGCCCTGACAAACGGCCTGTGCGACTCTGCGATTCTGGCTGATGCCTTCCAGTCGCCGCCCACAACAGCAAGCGTGGTGGCCCGTGCTGCCTTTGTCGGTGAGCTGGTGGCCGCTACGCAAGGGAGGGCCTGAGCCATGGCAACAAGAGTGAAACATCAAGCCGAGTCACAAGCCAACCCGGTCAAGTCGCTGGAGCTGGTCGATTCAATGGTTCAGGATGCAACCGAGGCCATCATGGCCATGGCGAAAGCGGCCAAGGCGAAAGCGGCCAAGGCGATGCTGGCGCTGGACGTGCATTCGCTGATAACGGTCGATGAATTGTTGACCCTGATTCATGACAGGTGTGCAGATGTTCAGAACTGCGTCAACTATGAGGCGGAAACCTGCGGGGCAAGCCATACCGAGGATGAGCGTCGCGCCTTGAGTGACCGACTGTATGCCCAGCGCAATGCCATGAACAGCACCAAGGAGGTGACCCATGGCTAAGCCAGCACCACAGGCAACACCGAGGACAGACTCCGAGTGCACAGAAGCCATGATGCGTTATGTTTTGGAAAGCTGGAATGACGAGCGCGAACAACTCGGCGCGCTGGCAATGGCACTTGAGCGTGGCCTAACCCCTGCCGACCCATCAGACCCGCAAGACGGCGACAACATTCATGCCTGGCGTCTATCGCAAGTGCTTTCAGGCCTGTTATCGGACGTGTCAAGCTTTTCAGTACTGAAGAAAATGGCGCTGTCTGAATCCCGTGAGGTGTCGCCATGCTGACTGAACACAAAGACGGGTCAATCACGCTGGACGATTCGAGAAAGCATGTTTGCCTTGAATCAGTATGGGAGATTGGCGCATTGGGACAGTTGCTTCGCAAGTTGGAAGGCGATGGCAGTGAGACTGACTTCCAAGTACGGGCGCTGGCCATTCGCATCCATGCCTTGTCCCGCGTGCTGGTGCTGGCAATGTGTGACACGGGTTCGGATGTCACCGACTTAATGAATACCGTTTGCCCTGGCAACAAGTCCGATTGACCTGACCCAACACCAACCCACAGACCCAGCCTGACCCGCTGGGTTTTTTTGTGCCTGGTGTTTTTGTGACTGTCACAGAACTCTGAACCGGGCTGGCCTGCTGGCGCTGGCCGCTGGTGGCGGACTCGGTGCGCAGGTGCCACGACCTACGCAATTCAACAAGTGGAACAAGTGCCACTGCTGGCGCTGGCTACATGGTACAAAACCCGGTACTGGTGGCTACGCTGTGGCTACACGGAGAAAAAACGACACAAATAAAAAAAGCCCCGCACTATCAATTAAGTAGCTGCGAGGCTAGTGCCTATAAGGCTTGTAGGGTGGTGGTGATAGGTGGATTTGAACCACCGACATCAGCATTATGAATGCTGCGCTCTAACCAGCTGAGCTATATCACCAACGAGGCAGAATTATAGCCATATGGAAGCCGACAATTTAGCGGTTCGTGAATGCAGCTTTGCGTTTGTTTACAAAAGCGTCCATGCCTTCCTTTTGGTCGGCGGTGGCAAACAAGGCGTGAAACAGGCGGCGCTCGAACATGATGCCGTCATTGAGGTTGCTCTCAAACGCCCGGTTGACCGATTCTTTCACTGCCATGGTGGCCACTTGTGAAAACTCGCTGATCATCAGTGCTGCGCCCAAGGCTTCGTCCATCAGTTTGTCCAGCGGCACCACGCGACTAACCAGGCCAGCCCGCTCGGCCTCTGCCGCATCCATCATGCGCCCGGTCAGCGCCAGGTCCATCGCCTTGGCTTTACCAACGGCGCGTGGCAGGCGCTGGGTTCCGCCGGCACCAGGGATGATGCCAAGCTTGATTTCTGGCTGACCAAAGCGCGCGTTGTCGGCGGCGATGATGAAGTCGCACATCATCGCCAGCTCGCAGCCACCGCCCAAGGCAAAGCCACTCACGGCGGCAATGACGGGCTTGCGGATGGCGCGGATGGACTCCCAGTTGCGGGTGATGAAGTCGCTTTTGTAGACATCAGCAAAGCTGTAGCTGGCCATGCCGCCAATGTCGGCCCCGGCGGCAAAGGCTTTTTCGCTGCCGGTGATGATGATGCAGCCAATGGCCGCATCGCCGTCAAACGATTGCAGGGCAGCGCCCAGCTCGGTCATCAGTTGGTCGTTGAGCGCATTGAGTTGCTTGGGGCGGTTCAGCGTGATGATGCCCACTTTGTCGGCTTCGGTGCGCACGGTGATGAGTTCGTATGTCATGGTGTCTCCTGATAAAAAAGTTGGTTGGTGCAGGGTCATCAAGCGTTTGCCAGCCACTGGCTAACGCGCTTGGCATCGCTGATGGTGAGTTTGACGTTGGTGGCTGTGTCTGACAGCGTGACGACCAGGGTTTGCAGGCGTGCATCACGGGCGATCAAGGCTTTGAAATTTTGGTGTTTGGCCACATACAGTGGCAACTCGTCGAGCTTTGCCAGGCGCCAGGCCTGCACAGTTTTGTGCTTGCCTCTACCTTGCGCAACTTCAACACCGAGCCATTCGTCATCAGCGGCAAAACCAGCCAACTCGGCGGCACTGCCACGCAGCACGCTTTTGACACGAACGCCGTTTTGTTCGGTCACGCGCAGACCCAATTGCTCGGCCAACGCAGCGGGCGCTTCCTGGCACGCTACGCCGTGCTGCTGCAACAGAGTTTTGAGCGGCAGGTCTGCCGTGCCATGCACCCATTGGTCAATTTCAGTCTGAAACGAGCAGCCCGACAGCTCCTGCAGCACGGTCAGCAGGTCGTCCTGTGTCATCGGGCCACCCTGGCAGCGCAACCACAGCGCACGCATGACAGCATCCAGACTGGTTTGACCACCTTGGCGCAGCGTCAAGTCCAGGCACAGCGCCACCAGTGAGCCCTTGGTGTAGTAGCTGATCGTGGCGTTGGCGGTGTTTTCGTCTTGTCGGTAGTATTTGACCCAAGCATCAAAACTGGCTTGCGCCACGCTTTGCAGTTTGCGCCCGGGTGTCTGCAAAACCTGGTTGATGGTCTTGGCAAGCAAGCTCAGGTAGCTGGCATCGTCAATCAGGCCGGCGCGGCGCAGCAGCAAATCATCGTAATAGCTGGTAAAACCTTCAAAAAACCACAGCAGTTCGGTGTAATTTTCTTGGGCATAGTCGTAGCGACCAAATTCGGCCGGGCGCAGGCGTTTGACGTTCCAGGTGTGAAAGTATTCGTGGCTGATCAAGCCCAGTAGGGTGGTGTAACCGTCCGTCGGGCTAAGCGCTTTGGCTTGGTCGATGCGCGGCAAATCAGCGCGCTTGCAGATCAAGGCGGTGCTGTTCTTGTGTTCCAGCCCGCCGTAGCCCTTGTCCACCGCGTTCAGCATAAATAGATAATTTTTATGTGAAATTGGCCTCTGGCCCTTGTGCTCATTGCGTGAGTAGCTATTGTTGTTGTAGCTATCCTCGTGCCAAAAAGCGATCTCGGCGGCACAGATGGCCTGTGTGTCGGCCAGCAAGCGCGCAGCATCAAAACTGGGCGCAGCACCCGCCACCACAAAACGGTGTTCGATGCCGCCTGCCTCAAAGCTGCCGCTCCAGAAGTTGCCCAACTCCACGGGCGCATCCACCAACGCATCGTAATTGGGGGCTAGGTAGCTGCCAAAGCCGTTGGCTTGGACCTTGTGCGGTGGCAAGGCGGTGGCAGCTTGCCAGTCGGCAGGCCCGCCTTCAGAGTCGAGTGTCAACAAGTGCGGCGAATCTTCATGCCCATGCACCCGCAAGCACAGGCTGGTGCCATTGAAAAAACCGCGTTCGGCACTCAACCAGGCGGTGCGCACCGAGCTGTCCAAGGCGTAGACCTGGTAGCTCAGCACCAAGGGCTTGCCGGGTGTGCAGTGGACCTGCCAAGTGCATTTGTCAAGCTGGGTGATTGCTGTTTTTGAGCGGCCCTGGCGCGCTTGCAGACCCTGCAGATTTTTAGAGAATTCACGCACCAGGTAACTGCCCGGAATCCATACGGGCAGGCTTACCAGCTGGTCTGCGCCAGGGTTGGCGATGCTCAGGGTGATACTAAACAGATGGGCATGCACATCTTGTACGTGCACGCGGTACGCGATCGGATTCATGGTCTAAAGCAGTTTAATTAGCCGCCTGAGGCATTCAAACGCTTCTCAACTTGGTCGGCCCCTACGGCACCCGGCACGCGCGAGCCGTCGGAAAACACCAGCGTGGGTGTGCCGGTAATCTTGAATTTGTGGCCCAACTCGACATTGCGCGCGATGGCTGTGCTGTCACAGGTGGCAGCAGCCGGTGTGACATCGTGCGCCATCCAGTCTTGCCAGGCTTTGGCCTTGTCTTTGGCGCACCAAATGTTTTTGGATTTTTCGGTGGAGTCCGGGCTCAAGATGGGATAGAGAAACAGGTAGACCGTCACGTTGTTGATCTTTTGCAGGTCTTTCTCAAAACGCTTGCAATAGCCGCAGTTGGGGTCTTCAAACACGGCGAGCTTGCGCTTGCCATTGCCACGCACCATGGTGAAGGCATCCTTGAAGGGTAGTGCATCAAACGCGATGGCGGTGAGTTTGTCGACGCGCTCTTCGGTCAGGTTGCGCATTTTTTTGGTGTCAAACAGGCTACCTTGCATCAGGTAATTGCCCTCAGCATCGGTGTAATAGATGTCAGCACCGTTGACGCGCACTTCAAACAAGCCCGCCATGGGCGATTTGCTGACTTCGTCAATTTTTCCCAACTGCGGAATGCGCTCGGCCAGGTTCTTGCGAATCGTGGCTTCCTGCGCCCAGCTGGTGGTGGCCAATAAGGCCAGCAGTGCGCCGGCGATCAAGGTGATTTTCAATTGTTTCATCATCATTCAGTCAAAAAAGTGTCAAAGTCCCATTGCCTGTCGTGCAGCCCATTGTTTGGCCATGCCGCTGTGCTCAAACCCCCGCATGCCCCAGTTGCGCAAGGTCTGCCAGCTGTTGCCATCTTTCGAGAACAACTGTTGCAGTCCATCCATCGCCAAGTCGGTGGTGGCCACTTCGGTGCGGCGCGCCCGCTCGTATTGGCGCAGCAGTTTGGCGTCGCCGACTGGACGCCAGTAAGCTCGGCCATGCAAAATTTTGGCCAATTCGACTACATCACCCAAACCCAGATTAAGGCCTAGACCTGCCAGCGGATGAACGTTGTGTGCCGCGTCTCCTGCCAGCGCCCACGCCTGACCCTGCGTTGTGCCGACCCAGCGGCTGGCTTGGGCAGACTGCAGCGGCCAGGCGTTTCGCGAGCTGCTTAATTGCAGCTTGCCCAGGCAGCCACCGCTGACTTGTTCCAACTCAGTACAAAAATCCTCATCGCTGGCATCAAGCAAACTCTGCGCGCGCGACTCTTGTACAGACCAGACAATGCCAACGGAGTTCCCGGTTTCACCTTCCAAGGGTAAAAAAGCCAGAATTTCACCTTGGGTAAACCATTGACGCGCGACTTGATCGTGTGGCTTTTCGCAGCTTAGCCGCGCCGCAATGGCGCGCTGCGGGTAGCGTGAGACAGCAAATTCAACGCCGAATTCTTCCCGCGTGCGGCTGGCCTTGCCTTCGCAGACCACCGTCAGGTCAGCCGGCATGGGCTTGTCGAGCAGCTCAATTTGTGGCGCGAAACGCAGCGCATCGCGCAACTGGGCCTCCAGCACGGGCACATCGACAATCCAGGAAAGGGCTGGCACAGCCAGCTCGGCGGCGCAAAAATTGACCTCGCCGCCATCGTCGCCAAATACCTGCATGGCGGTCACGGCGGTAGCGTGCGGGGCATCGGGCCAGCAGCGCACGGATTCAAGCAAAGCTTTGGATTTGGCATTGAGTGCGTAAGCGCGTACATCGGGTGCAGCGGTCGGGCTGGGCTGCTGTGCCACCAGCCCCACGCGCAAGCGGTCGCGGGCCAGCAACAGCGCCAGCGTGTGGCCCACAATACCGCCGCCACGAATACAAATATCAAAGTGATGTGTCATGCCCAGCATTGTAGAAGTTGGGCTTGTTTGCGCAGTGGAATGGCAAAAAAAGCCGTATCTGATACGCGCGAGGCTTTGCTTTTCAGGGTTTGCGCAGGGCGCTTTACACAACTTTCCAGCGAACCAGAATTCGTTGTGCAAGGTGATTCAAAAAAATAAATCATGAATAAATGAACTTGACGTAACATTGGGGCTGTATTGTTGAATTTTCTGCAATACGCGGTTTACGGTGAATGTCAGTCTCGTGTCTGCTCAAAGTCTTTATTGGTTTGTTGTTTACAGTTATCGGCTCCATCGTGGTTTTTGAGTTTTTTTTAGGAGTCCTTTCATGGGCAACAAACTTTACGTCGGCAACTTGCCATATTCTTTCCGTGATGACGATTTGCAACAACAATTCGGCGCTCATGGCACCGTCACCAGTGCCAAGGTCATGATGGACCGTGACACCGGTCGCTCCAAGGGTTTCGGTTTCGTTGAAATGGCTGATGATGCGCAAGCACAAACTGCCATCAATGCGATGAATGGCCAACAATTTGATGGCCGTGCTCTCACTGTCAACGAAGCCAAGCCAATGGAAGCTCGTCCTCCCCGCACTGGCGGTGGTGGCGGTTACGGCGGCGGCGCTGGTGGTGGTCGTTCTGGTGGCGGCGGCTACGGCGGTGGCGGCGGTGGTGGTGGTTACGGCGGTGGCCGTAGCAGCTACTAAGCAGCTAACGGGTTTATCCCACGCAAAAAAGGCCCTTTGGGCCTTTTTTTGTTGGTGTGAACGGCTACTTACTTTGGATTTGGCTCAACTGCCGTAGGTTGTCAGAACTGAATGTTTGGGTATAACTTTCAGCGTCTCGTTTTATTCAGATGACCATCCGGTTGCCATTGCAAACCTGGATTTCGTCAGAACCTCCTGGGTCGATGGAGCTGCCGTGCGCAAAGCGGGGCCGGTCGTCCTTTGTGGCGAGCCGGATGTAGTTCAAAACGGCTATCCAACTAATGCGTGGCTTCTATTTTTGTCCATGAATTGCGCGCCGATGAGCCAGAGTGTGGGCGCAAGGACCAGCAGCATGGAGGCAATTTGTGCCGGCGTGCCCTTAACAAGGGACTCGGTCATTTCATGCCAGTAGGCGTTGTCAATGCCTGGCACCAGATTGACTTCAGTGAACTCGAAGAAACTTTTGAGAAATAGCATGGTTGCGAATGCCAACATGAAAACAGCAGTTACATTGAAGAATCGTGAGAGATTTACCTTGCGACCGAATTTGACCCACAGCATGGCCACGGTTCCCGCTAACCCCAAGCCGATTAACCCACCGGACATTTGTTGAACCACTTCGGCACTCGATGCCAAGGATGCCAGCATTGCTGCAGACTCGATGCCTTCGCGACCGACCATGAAGACCGTGAAGCCAAAGACAGCCCACCAAGCGTTTGAGCCGTCCAGCACTGAGGTTTTACCCAAGCCGGCTGATATTTCGCCGCTCATATGCTTGCCCATTTTTAACATGTGAACAACGCACCAAATCACTGCGGCGCCGGCGAGAAGCGCCAAGCCCCCTTCCCAGGCCGGCGATGACGCGCCAACTCGCGCCAGCATCACACCAAGAGCTGCTGAACCCGCAATGGATACGGCAAGCCCTGTTCGAACTGCACTAATCAGAAATGACCGCTCGGTCTTGCGCAAGAAGAGGGTGGCAATGGCCACCATCAGAAAAGCTTCCAAGCCTTCGCGAAAAGTGATGAGCAGGGTTGTAAACATTTTGATCCTAAGGTGAATTAATTGGTAATGATAACCATTATCATTTGAGGCGTCAACGAAACCGATTGCGTACAGGTGGTTTGATGGGAAAGTCAACCAAAGCCGCTGCACGCGCTTCATCCACGCTCATCAGCGGCCAATGTCCCAGTCGCATCCGGAACTGCTCGCTCAGCACACTGGTGGCCACCATGAAGGTGCGCTTTCTTGCATTCATCCGAATACAAATGCCACTTAAAACCCGATCCCGCAGAATGCGCCCGTCGGCAGCGCTGCTACGACGCAGCAGCGATTCGCTGATCAGTACAATCGGCACGATAAAACCCCGGCAAAAACAGGACAAAACTTTGCGAGACTGCGTAGTTTCAAGGAGTCTGACTTTTGTGTATCAGCGATCCGCCTTTTGCGGTTTCGGCACTTGAATCTTGCCCACTTTGGGCTTGATGGTGCAAAAGGGTGTTGATTAATAAGGACTTCCATCATCATGAAATGCGGCATCGTGGGCTTGCCCAACGTCGGTAAATCGACCCTGTTCAACGCGCTGACCAAAGCTGGCATCGCGGCGGAGAATTACCCCTTTTGCACGATTGAACCCAATGTGGGCATTGTTGAAGTGCCTGATGTGCGGCTGGCTGCACTGGCCGCCATCGTCAAGCCTGAGCGCATTCAGTACGGAATTGTTGAATTTGTCGACATTGCCGGCCTGGTGGCGGGGGCCAGTACCGGCGAGGGTTTGGGTAACAAGTTTTTGGCGCACATCCGCGAAACCGATGCCACCATCAATGTGGTGCGCTGCTTTGAAGACGACAACGTGATCCACGTGGCTGGCAAGGTTGACCCGATTTCCGACATTGAAGTGATCCAGACTGAGCTCTGTCTGGCCGACTTAAGCACCGTGGAAAAGTCGCTGGCGCGTTACCAGAAGACGGCCAAATCCGGTGGCGACAAAGAAGCTGCCAAGCTGGTGACGATTCTGGAGCGCTGCCAGGCGGCGCTCAATGAGGTCAAGCCGGTGCGCACGCTGGACTTTGACAAGGAAGAGCAGGTGCTGTTGAAACAGTTTTTCCTGATCACCGCCAAGCCGGCCATGTTTGTCGCCAACGTGGCCGAAGATGGCTTTGAAAACAACCCGTTTCTGGATCGCTTGACGACCTACGCCAAGGCCCAAAACGCGCCCGTGGTGGCGATTTGCGCCAAATTGGAAGCCGATATGGCCGACATGAGTGACGACGACCGCCTGTTATTTTTGGAAGAAATGGGCTTGCACGAGCCGGGCCTGAATCGCCTGATCCGCGCGGCCTATGACTTGCTGGGTCTGCAAACCTATTTCACCGCGGGTGTCAAAGAGGTGCGCGCCTGGACCATCCACAAGGGTGACACCGGCCCACAGGCGGCGGGCGTGATCCATACCGATTTCGAAAAAGGCTACATCCGTGCCCAGACGATTGCCTATGAGGACTTCATCACTTTCAAGGGCGAACAAGGCGCTAAGGATGCCGGCAAGATGCGCGCCGAGGGCAAAGACTACGTCGTCAAGGACGGCGATGTGATGAACTTTCTCTTTAGTTCTTAATTCGACAAGGTCATTTCAGGCGATTGCAACGCGTTAAAAAAATGGCAAAAAGTGCCTTGAAAGCCCCGTAAAAACGGGGTTTTCTCATTTCATGGTGTTGCATGCAACATCCTGAAGATGCGATGCGCAAGTGAATAC
>JBBQZI010000090.1:0-12120 GCA_038207855.1 Burkholderiales bacterium | reverse complement strand
TTGTTTTTACACCATCGGCTACGCCAATCAGGCGGTTAGAGCCTGCCTCAATGCGGCTTTTCTGGCGAGCTTGCCGAGCCCGAAGCGTTGACTTCTTTGAGTTTAAGATGCTATTTTTAGCATAGCTGCTTGCGCAGGCAGTACAAGGGCTAGAGGCTGATTTCCTTAATATATTGTCCACGCCATTCGGTCGCTTCTAAAATGCCCCGATGAGCCCCACTACCCCACCCCCCACCGTCTTGCCGCGCAAAAAACTGCCTATTGGCATTCAGACCTTCCGCGAAATCCGCGAGGACAACTGCTATTACGTGGACAAGTCGGGCATGGCGGTGGATTTGGTGCAGACCGGCAAGGCGTATTTCTTGAGCCGCCCCCGGCGCTTTGGCAAAAGCCTGTTTCTGGATACTTTGAGGGAGCTGTTTGAGGGCAACCGGGCGCTGTTTACCGGGTTGGCGGCGGAGCCGGTGTGGGACTGGAGCAAGAAGTTTCCGGTAATTCGCATCAGCTTTGGCGCTGGTGTGGTGGCCTCGCGCGAGGGGCTTAACCACGTGCTGCACCAGCAGCTTAGCCACTACGAGACACGCTGGGCGCTGCCAGCGGCTTTTCCTGATTTGCGCAGCCGGTTTCTGGATTTGATTGAGCGCATTGCGGCACAAACCGGTCAGCGCGTGGTGGTGCTGGTCGATGAGTACGACAAGCCGATTCTGGACAACATTGACAACAGCGCCGTGGCCCTGGAGGTGCGAGAGGGGCTGAAAGACTTTTACAGCGTGATTAAAGACAGCGATGCTTATATCAAGTTTGCTTTTTTAACCGGCGTGAGCAAATTCAGCAAAGTCAGCCTGTTCTCGGGGCTCAATAACCTCAAAGACATCACCCTAGACGCCCGCTACAGCGCGCTGTGCGGCTACACCGATGCCGATGTGGACACGGTGTTTGCGCCCGAGCTGCCTGGGCTGGATCGGCAAATGATTCGGGATTTGTACAACGGCTACAACTGGGTGGGCACACCCGTGTACAACCCGTTTGGCTTGTTGCTGTTGTTTGATACCCGACAGTTCAAGGCCCATTGGTTCGAGACCGCTACGCCCACTTTTTTGATCAAACTGCTTAAACAACGCCAGGTGTTCACGCCGGACTTGAGCCGCATCGTGGCGTCTGAGTCGCTGCTATCCACTTTTGAGGTGGATAGCATTCCGGTGGAGGCGCTGATGTTTCAGGCTGGGTACCTGACCATTGCCGAGAGTTGGAGCATGCCCGGGCGGGTCGAATTCACCCTCAAATACCCCAATCTGGAAGTTCAGTCGGCGCTCAACGACAGCCTGCTGCAAAGCCTGACAAACATCGACCGGCCGCAGGTGGGCAAGCTGTACCGCTTGCTGCAAGCCCAAGACTTTGCTGGTATGCAAACTTTGCTGCACGCCTTGTATGCCGGCATTGCCAATGACTGGTACCGCAAAAACGAGCTGACCAGCTACGAGGGCTACTACGCCAGCGTGTTTTATTGCTACTTGGCCGCGCTGGGCATGGAGATTCACCTGGAAGACTCAACCAACTTTGGCCGCATCGACATGACGGTGTTGTTTGCTGGCCAGGTGTTTTTGTTCGAGTTCAAGGTGGTGGAGATGAACCCCGCTGGCACGGCCTTGCAGCAGCTCAAGGACATGGCCTATGCCGACAAGTACCGCAGCCGGGGCGAACCCATCCACCTGATCGGCATCGAGTTCAGCAAAGCCAGCCGCAACATTGTTGGGTTTGAGGTAGAGACGCTAGCATGTAGGCCGTAGGTGCCAGCACGAGTAAAGCGGTGATCAGTGCAAAGCCGAATTCGCCCGGCCAGCAAGGTGTTCAGATCGGGCAGGCTGAGTTCCAAAGTCGCTACCATGGTGCATGGAAAAATTTTTTAACACTGCTGGCCCGAATCAGCCGGACATCCACTACACCTTGCTGCCCAAAGACCGGGTGAACTGGCCAGAACTGTCGAGCTTGATTGCGGCGCGCAAATATTTCATCTTGCACGCGCCGCGCCAGACCGGCAAAACCAGTTTGCTGATTAACTTGATGCGCTTCATCAACGAGCAAGGTCAGTACCGGGCGTTGTATGTGAACATTGAATCGGCGCAGGCGTGGCGCAGTGATGTCAAGCCTGCTATGGGGGCCATCCTGAGTGCTATGGCCAGCGCGGCAAGTCTGTATTGGGGCGACGAGGCCTTGTGCGAGTGGACACGCGAACTCGGGCGCAAACCTGAGCGTGATGACGCACTGCGCTTGGCGCTGGAGCACTGGTCGCGCGTCTCGCCCATGCCGCTGATCATCTTTTTCGACGAAGTCGATGCTTTGGTGGGCGACACGCTGATTTCGCTCTTGCGCCAAATCCGCGCCGGTTACGCCCAGCGCCCCGAGGCCTTTCCGCAAAGCATGGTGCTGTGTGGCGTGCGCGATGTGCGTGACTACCGCATTCACAGAAGCGACGGCGAAATCATCACCGGCGGCAGCGCCTTCAACATCAAGAGCGAATCGATCCGGTTGCAAGACTTCTCGCAGGCTGATGTGGCTGCCCTGCTGCAACAGCACACCGATGCCACCGGCCAAACTTTTGAGCCCGGTGTGCTGGAAGAAATTTGGGCGGATACCCAAGGCCAGCCGTGGTTGGTGAACGCGCTGGCTTACGAGGCCTGCTTTCGCAAACCCGAACAGCGCGACCGTACCAAGCCGGTCACGGTCGAGCAGATGCGCCAGGCCAGAGAAAGTTTGATTTTGCGGCGCGACACCCACTTGGATCAGCTGGCCGACAAGCTGCGTGAGCCGCGCGTGCAGCGGGTGATTGAACCGATGATGCAAGGCGTTGACCTGCCGATTGATGTGCCCGAAGACGACCGCCAATACTGCATTGATCTGGGATTGATTGCGCGGCGTGACCGCAAATTGCAAATTGCCAACCGCATCTACCTGGAAGTGCTGCCGCGCGAGCTGACTTCCATCGCGCAAGACAGCCTGCAAGGCCGGGCCGAGCAGCCTTGGTTTGTGGGGTCTGACCAGCGCATGGACATGGACAAGTTGATTGAATCGTTTCAACAATTTTTCCGCGAGAACGCGCAAAGCTGGCTGGAGCGCTACGCCTACAAAGAGGCCGGGCCGCAGCTGCTGCTGCAAGCGTTTTTGCAGCGCGTGGTGAACGGCGGCGGGCGCATTGCGCGCGAATACGGGCTGGGCACCGGTCGCACCGATCTGTTTTTGCAGTGGCCGTTGACCGCGCAAGGCTTTCTGGGGCCGATGCAGCAGGTGGTGCTGGAGTTAAAAATCCAGCACAAAGGCAAAGCCGCCACGCTGGCCCAAGGCCTGGAGCAAACCGCCCGCTACGCCGACCAGTGCGGTGCGGACAGCGCCCACTTGCTCATCTTCAACCGCGACTCCGGCGTTGCCTGGGAGGACAAGGTTTACCGTGAAGATCACTTACAGGGCCAGCGCAGCATTGCGGTGTGGGGCATGTGAGGCTGGCGGGCGTGGCGTTCAGCAAAGCCAGCCGCAACATCGTGGGGTTTGAGGTAGAGACGCTAGCAATTAAATAGCTACTAGCGCAATAAACACATGGGCTACAGGGTGTTTAAGGCATCAACCTTGAGTTGAATCAAATAGGCTGGTGCAGTGAAGGCATAGCCAATTTGGTGGGCGGTTTTGATCGGCAGATCATCGGTTAGCTGGTCGGCCGCTTTTTTGCGCAAGCGCGCCAGCAGCACGTTGATGCGTTCGCTGCCGTTGGTGATCCGGCCGCCAAAAATATCGTCAATCAGCGTCTTTTTGGGCACAGCCTGGCCTTGAACCTTGATCAGGCCATGCACCAGCGCGAATTCGCGGGCGGTCAGTTGCATGGATTTGCCGCCCGGGGCGCACAGCACCCAGTCCTGAATGCTCAGGCACCAGTGGTCGCTATGGTCATCGGTTTCGCGCCGGGTAAGCGTAGCCTGGCGCGGTAGTTCAAGCACAGGCTGGTGGTGGGCCAGGGCCAGGCGACTGGCCACAGCATCAATGTTGGCGGCCAGTTCCATCAGGTTGACCGGCTTGACCAAATAGCGGTCAGCCCCCGCGCGAAGTCCGGTCAAGCGGTCTTCAACCCGGTCGCGAGCGCTGAGGATGATGACCGCGATGGACGGGTTCTTTCGCAACAGGTTGGCCACGCTCAAGCCGTCTTCGCCGGGCAGGCCGATGTCCAGAACGACGATGTCTACCGGCCGGATGACGCACTGGCGGAAAAAAGCCTCGGCGCTGCTGGCGCCCCACACATCGTAGCCTGTGACTGACAGGAATTCTTCGGTGCTTTTGAGCAGGTCAAGGTCGTCTTCAACGAGGGCAATGCGGCAGGGGGTTTTCATGGGCTTGATTCTGACAAGACAATGGCTATCGCGCGCTTGCAGTTTCTTGCTGTTTATTGCATTTTGCTGGACGCGGGGCCGACAAACGGGAGATCGACCGTGAATGTGGCTCCCGCGCCGGGTGTATTGACAACGCTGACACTGCCGCGGTGCATATCCACAATGCGTTTGACGACCGATAAGCCCAGCCCGGCACCGGGCAGGCGCTCGGCATTGCGCCCGCGCCGGTAGCGCAAAAAGATCAGCGACAACTCATCAGCGGCGATGCCCGGGCCCTGGTCTGTCACCTGGATTTGCAGGCTATCGAAGCGGCGGTTAAAGCGCAGGGTGACGAGCGTGTTCGGGGGGGCGTACTTGACGGCGTTGGACAGCAGGTTGGTCAGCAGCACGCGCAGCAGGGTCTGGTCGCCGTGCAGCGGGGGCAGATCGGGCTCAAGTTCCAGCGCGAAGTGGTGCTGCTCTGACAGCAGTTCGGCATTTTCTATGGCCCAGTTGGCCAGTTCAGCCACGTCGATGTGGGTGGCATGCAGGCTGAAGTTTTTGCTGTCGACCCGGTCCTGCGTCAAGCAATTGTCAAAAAAGTTGGACAAGCGTGCCACACCCCGGCGCATGCGTGCCACCAACGGGTGGGCGGCCTGGTCGTCATCGAGCGTGACGGTGAGCAGCTGCGCCGTGGAGTCGATGACGGCCAACGGCGAGCGCACCTCGTGCGACAGCATGGAGATGAACTGGCGTTGCTCGGCCTCGCTGTTGGTGACCTCGGCCAGTGCCAGTTGCAAGCGCCGGTTGAGCATGCGCAAGTGTTTGAGCCAGTACAGGCTGGTGAGCACAATGGTGAACAGCAAGGCCGTCAGCCACTTGGCCAAGGTGTAGTCAATCTGAACATCGGTGACCATGCGAATCTTGACATGCTGATCGACGATTTTTGCGTGGTCTTGTTCGGTAAGCGTGGCGATGCCTTTGTTGAGGATGTCGCGCAGCATCGGCTCTGATTTGAGAACCCCGATGCGCAGACGGTTTTCATAGCCCGCCAGCGCACTGTTGATTTTGAGGTTGAACCAGCCTTCTTTTTTGATCGTGTAGGCGGCCACGATCAAGCCACGCAGGCTCATGTCGGCTTGTTTGTTGGACACCATGCCGAGCGCTTCTTCTTCGGTCACGGTGTCAATCACGCGCAAGTTGGGGTAAGCGGCCTTGATGCGCTCATGCATGGCGGTACCTTTCGGCAGGGCGATGGTCTTGCCGCGCAGGCTGGACAGGTCGGTGATGAGGGGGAACTGTTCGCGTGTGATCAGCACGTTGGAGTCGGTAAATAGCACGTCGGTAAAGATCAACCATTGGTCGCGTGCCGGTGTTTGGTTGATAAAGCTCAACAGTTGGCAACGCCCGTCTTTGGAGGCAGCCAGTGAGTCGTCCCAAGTCTTGGAGGGAAACAACTTGACGGTCAGACCCAGACGTTGGCGCAGCAGCGCATGCAGGTCAGCCGCAATGCCCTCATGGCGACCTTCGGCATTGATGACTTCGTAAGGCTCCCAGACCGGATCGACACACAAAGTGGGGGTGTGCGTGGCCAGGTAGGCGTGCTCAGCATCGGTGAGGGTCTGTGCCTGCACGGGCAGGTTCAGCGCCAACAGCAGCATCAACACCAGCGTTTGCAGGCGTGTCATGGCGTGCCCTTAAACCTGCGGCAGTAGAAAGCGCCGCTCCCAAGCGCTGACTTCATTCTGGAAACTGTCGAACTCAAGCGCTTTCACCGCGCAATAACCGGTGACGAAATCGTTGCCGAAGGTTTGGCGGGCAAAGCTGCTGCCCAGCATTTTTTCAAGCGCGGTTTCCATGCTGCGCGGCAGGCCATGCGCCTGGTCGTAACCATTGCCGGCCAAGGGTTCAGAGGGTGCCCGTTGCGCCTGGATGCCGGCCAACCCGGCAGCCAAGGAGGCGGCGATCGCCAGATAGGGGTTGGCATCGGCCCCGGCGACGCGGTTTTCAACGCGGCGCGCGGCCGCACCACTGGCCGGTATGCGCAAGCCGGTGGTGCGGTTGTCATAGCCCCACTGCAAGTTGGTGGGTGCCTGGCTACCCGCCACGTAGCGTCGGTACGAATTGACGTTGGGCGCAAACATCAGCATCAGCTCCGGGCCATAGGTTTGCAGTCCGGCGATGAAGTGGGCAAACAGCGGGCTCTCGGCACCATCGGCGCGGCTGAACACGTTGGCACCTTGCGCGTCCACCACGCTTTGGTGCAGGTGCATGGAGCTGCCCGAACTGCCGGCAATCGGCTTGGCCATGAAAACCGCGTTGAGGCCATGCTTGAGGGCAATTTCACGCGCTGCGTATTTGAATAAAAAGGCCTGATCCGCCACGGCGACCGGGTCACCGTGCAGCAGGTTGATCTCGTATTGGGTTGCGCCAACCTCGTGAATCCAGGTGTCGGCATTGATGCCCAGGGTGCGCAGGGCAGCGCGGAATTCATCCCAGAAAGGAGCCAACTCATTGAGCATGTTCAGGCTGAAGGCGCTTTGGCCGACTTCACCCCGGCCACCACGCACGGCCGGTGGCAACAGGGCCAGCGCCGGGTCGGTGTTGGCAGCGGTGAGGTAAAACTCGATCTCGGGCGCTACCACCGGGGTCAGCCCTTGCGCGGCGTAGCTGGCCAGCACGTTTTTCAGAATGCTGCGCGGTGCAAACTGGCACAGCGTGCCATCAAGCTCCAAGCAGTCATGCACCGCCACCGCGCGCGGCACGCTGGCCCAGGGTGCGAGCGTCAGCGTGCGGTAGTCGGGCAGCAAGCGCACATCCGGGTCGGAGTCCGGAAACACCGGGTTGTAGGAATACTCGCCGGTGACGGCTTGCATCGGGATCGCCTGGCAAATGCGCAACTCGGCAGCGGCGGCAAAGCTCGCGGCAGGCATTAATTTGCCGCGTGGGTAGCCGGAAATGTCGGCAAAAATGCACTCCACATCGTGCACGCCGTGCTGCTGGAAAAAAGTGCTGATCTGTTCGGGGGTTTGCGGGTGATTCGTCGCCATGGTCTGTGAATTGGTGGTCATGGTGCAGTCTCTCAAGCGCGCATCAGCGCTTCAATCTCCGCCACGCTGACCGGCACATCGCGGGTCAGCAACTTGCAGCCGGTCTCGGTCACGATGGCATCGTCTTCAATGCGGATGCCGATGTTGTGAAACTGCTCGGGCACGCCGGGTGCCGGGCGCACGTAAATGCCGGGCTCAATCGTCAGTGCCATGCCGGTGCGCAAGATGCGCGCCGGGCGGTCTTTGATCAGGGCACCCGTCAGCGCGTCCTTGCGCTCGCTGACTTGGCCGATTTCCGACGGCTCGGTGTAGGTGCCGCAGTCGTGCACGTCCATGCCAATCCAGTGGCCGGTGCGGTGCATGTAAAACGGGAAATAGCTGCGGTTTTCGATCACGTCACTCAAAGCACCGACCTTGTTTTTATCGAGCAAGCCGACATCCAGCATGCCTTGTGCCAGCACCTGCACGGCGGCATCGTGCGGGTCGGTAAAACGCGCCCCCGCTTTGGTGGCGGCGATGGCGGCCTCTTGCGATGCCAGCACCAGCTCGTACAGCGTGCGCTGCGGCCCGGTGAAGACACCGTTGGCCGGGAAAGTGCGGGTGATGTCGCTGGCGTAACCATCGAGTTCGCAGGCGGCATCAATCAGCACCAGCTCGCCGCTGCGTACCAAGCCGGCATCGGCGCGGTAGTGCAACACGCAGGCGTTGGCCCCGGCGGCAACGATCGAGCCATAGGCGGTGTGCTGCGAGCCGTGGCGGCGAAACTCATGCAGCAGTTCGGCATCCAGGTGGTATTCGCGCACCTCTTGGCCGGCGCGCAGCATGCTGGCGCTGGTCTGCATGGCGCGGACGTGGCCAGCCGCGCTGATTTGCCCGGCGCGGTGCATCACGGCTTGCTCGTGCGGGTCTTTGATCAGCCGCATTTCATCAAGCGGGCCGCACAGGTCACGCTGCTGTTCGGGTGCCAGCGCGCCGTAGCGCACCCGGGCGCGCAAGGCACCGAGCCAGCCGTCAATGCGCGTCTCCAGCCCCTTGTGGGTGGCAAACGGGTACCAGACGGCTTCTCGACCGTCCAGTAAGCCAGGCAGTTTGGCATCCAACTCAGCGATCGAATACGCCGCATCCAGGCCGAGCGCTTGCGGCGCAGCATCCGGCCCCAGTCGCAGGCCGTCCCAGATTTCACGCTCGACATCTTTGGGTTGGCAAAACAGCGTGGTTTTGCCATCGCCGGTGATCACCAGCCAAGCCTTGGGTTCGGTAAAGCCGCTGAGGTAATAGAAGTAGCTGTCGTGGCGGAACAAAAAGTCACTGTCGCGGTTGCGCTGTTGCTCAGGCGCGGTCGGCAAAATGGCGATGCCATTGGCACCCATGGCTTGGATAAGCTGGGCGCGGCGGCGGGCGTAGATGGCGTTGGAAGAGGTCATACGGGTCACTTGGGTGGCTGAAGTGGTGCTGAGGTTAACAAGATTTTGCCGGGATTGCGGGACTTGGACTCCACCCACACCACCAGCAGTAAACCGGTCAGTACCAAGGCCAGGCCAGCAAAGGCGACAACACCTGGTCTCTCACCCACCACGGCAATTGCCAACATAAAGGCCGTGACAGGCTCAGCCAGTGCCAGTGTGACGCCGGTGGCGGCCGAGATGCGGCACAGGGCGTGCCCAAACAACAGGTAAGCCACACCGGTGGCCACTACACCAAGATAACCCACCATCATCCAGCTGGCGGGCGTTGCCGTGAAAGAATCCGCCAGCAGGGCCGCCAACGGCACCGCAAACACCGCTGCTGTGGTGAACAGCAAGCAGGTCGCCATTTCAGGGGTGGTGATGCCCACCAGATGCTTGCTGACCAGCGTGTAGGCCGCGTAGGTCAGACCAGCACCCAGGCACAGCGCCAGTCCGATGGCATCCAGCCGCAGGTCTGCCCCCTTGCCCAGCAGCATCACGCTGATGCCGGCAATGGCCAGCGCCGTACCCAGCCACCAGATCGGCCGTGGCACCTGCCGGCTTATCGTTGACTGCAACAAGCCCACCCAAACCGGCCCGCTGCCAATCGCCACGGCCGTGCCTGTGGCCACGCCGGTGGCTTTGACGCCGGCAAAAAAGCACAGGTTGTAGACGGCCATGCATAGGCCACCCAACAGCACCCAATGCCAGGCTGCGCGCAGCGGTGCAGAAGTGGCAGAAGTACTCAGCGCTGTTCTGGAGCGACCCATGAGCACGATCAAGGCAAAAAACAGGCTGGCGACGACCACCCGCAAGGCACCGATCCAATACGGCGAGGTTTGCAGTGAGGCAAAGGTTTGTGCCGTGCCGGTGGTGCCCCACAAGGCCGCAGCGGCCAGCGCCATGGCGACACCGGCAAGGGAAGAAGTGTTTTTCATGCGCCAACAATGCAGCAGGCGACGGGGAACTCAGACCGCATTGAGCTGCGCCAGCCGCTCGGGTGTACCGACATCGGTCCAGTCGCCCGCATACAACTCGGCGCTCACCTGACCCTGATCCATGGCGGCGCGCAGCAGCGGGGCCAGCGCGGCTTTGATGCCATGCGGGTTGCCTGCGGGAATGTCGCACCACGGTGGCTCAAACAAGGCGCGCCGGTACAGGCCGATGGTGGAATAGGTAAAACGCGGGCGTGGGTCAGCTGCGGGGAAATTCAGCGCCAGCCCAATCTGCGGTGGCCAGCCCAGCGCGCGTCCTGCAGCCAGATCCAGCCCAAAGTCGCCACGCAGGTTGTGGCCGGGGTTGGGCACCAGCCACAAGTGGGCCAGCATGTCGCTGGCGATAAAGCGCTGGACGGCGGCTTGGGTGAATTCAAAACCAGGCGTGAACACATCGCCAGCCAATACCCAAAACACGTCCTGACCCGGCACCCCTGCGTCATTCGTTTTCTGCTCGATTGCATCGCTTGTCTCGCCCGCCTCATCGGTCTCGGCCGCAAGCGGCGGGCACAGCACCGGCAAGGCCCGGCAAATGCCGCCAGCAGTCTCCAGCGCCGCGCCAAAGTCGTGCCCCTCGTGCGAGTAGTGCATCTGTAATTGCTGTGCTATTGATAGCTGTTCACGCTTATTTGACAAGGGCTGGAGGCTGAAAACGTCATTAAATGTTTGGGTGACCTGATCACCCAGCCAGGCGGTATTGACCACCACACGATCAAAGCCGCCACGCGCCAGCGCCTCCAGATGCCACTGCATCAGCGGCTTGCCTTGCACGCGCAGCAGCGGTTTTGGGCAAACGTCAGTCAGCGGGCGCATGCGCTCACCACGGCCAGCCGCCAGCAGCATGGCAGCCACGCGGGTGTTATTGATGGGGGATAAGTTGCAGAGCGGAGTAAGCACGGGTGCCAAGTGCAGAGTCAAGGTGGCACAAGCATAGCCCAGCCAGCACCAGCCAACGCATAGCGATTCGCCCCGGCATGGTATTGAGGAAAACACCCGTCAGCCGGGCGGTACGCTTGCGTGACAATCGTGCATGCCCTTCGATTTTTGGACCACCTCTTCCTTGCTGCTGGCTGGCGCTGCGTTTGCCGCCGGTGTTCTCAACGCCATCGCGGGCGGCGGCAGTTTTCTGACCTTTCCCGCACTGGTGTTCGTCGGCGTGCCACCCATCATGGCCAATGCCACCAGCGCGCTGGCGGTCAGCCCCGGCTATTTGGGCAGCACACTGGGCTTCAGGTCTGAATTGCGCAGCCTGCCGGTGACTCGCCTGAAGCGCGAAATGGCCATTTCGGCGCTTGGCGGTGTGGCGGGTGCGTTGCTGCTGCTGGTGACACCGGCCAAGTTGTTTTCGGGCATCGTGCCTTGGCTGCTGCTGTTTGCCACGCTGCTGTTTGCGGCGGGCCCCAGCATCGCGCGGCGCACCTCGACGCCGTCCAACGCCAACCCGGGTCTGGCGAAATGGCACGAGCCTGCGCTACTGGCGGTTTGCGTCTATGGCGGCTATTTCAACGGTGGCCTGGGCATCTTGCTGATGGCGCTTTACACCGTGGCTGGCGAGTCACGCCTTAGCACGGTAAACGGGCTGAAAAACCTCAACTCACTGGTGCTGTCCTGGCTGTCGGTGGCAGCCTTTGTGGTGGCCGGTGCGATTGCCTGGAAGCCGGGCCTGCTGATGATGCTGGCCGCGACCGCTGGGGGCTACTTTGGCGCGCACTGGTCCAAACGCCTGCCTGCGCAGTGGGTTCGTGTGGGTGTGATCGTCACCGGGCTGGTGATGAGCGCCCTGTTTTTTGCCCGCCAAAGTTAAGCGCACGCCAGGCCCGCCGCCGCTGCGGTTAGCCTGTGTATCATCCCGATTCATCATCCTTTAGGAGCAGCACATGGCACTCATGGACTTCATCAGAAAACAGTTCATCGACATCATTCAGTGGACCGAAGATGCCGACGGCACCCTGGCCTGGCGCTTTCCGATGGCGGATATGGAAATCCAGAACGGCGCGCAACTGGTGGTGCGGGAGTCGCAAATGGCGCTGTTTGTCAACGAGGGCAAAGCCGCCGACGTGTTTGGCCCCGGCACCCACAAGCTCACCACGCAGACGCTGCCAGTGCTCACCTACCTGAAAAACTGGGACAAGCTGTTTGAGTCACCGTTCAAAAGTGACGTGTACTTTTTCAGCACGCGCCAGCAGCTGGATCAGAAATGGGGCACGCCGCAGCCCATCACCATCCGCGACGCCGACTTTGGCGCGGTGCGCCTGCGCGCGTTTGGCAACTACAACTACCG
>JBBQZI010000089.1:0-12160 GCA_038207855.1 Burkholderiales bacterium | reverse complement strand
CGCCTCAAACACCCGAATGGCGGCATAGGCATCGTTGGCAGCGTAGACCAGTTGCGCCTCGGTCAAGCGCAAATTAGCCCAATTGCTGGTGGCGGCTTTTTTGGATTTCATGAAGCGCTGGTTAAACAGCACCGCCACCGCGCCTTTCACCCCCATGTCCTTGCGGTAACCGCGCTCGCGGAAAACCGTGTTGAGCTCCAGCACACCAGCCGGCTCCACGCGCAGCTTCTGGATGATGCGCTTGCGGTCATCGCCCAGCCCAAAACCAGCTTTGCAAACACCGCCCAGCGCCAGCAACTCAGCGGCTACGGCGCGACAGTCCAGATCATGCAGTTGAAAAACCCAGGCCCGCTCAGCGGTGGCTAACTGCAAGATGTGCGGCCCGTCAGACACCTCTCCCACCTGAAAAGTTGGCTTGGACTCGGTATCAAAGCCCCAGGCAGGCGCGCCGGCCAATTGGTCAAACGCATCGCGCGCCTGATTTTTGGTGGTCACCAGTGTGATGCGGTCGAGCCCCAGCCGCTCAAAAGGCGGTAGCAGGGCAATGGCTTCTTTATCGGGGGTGGCGTGTTGGGTGTGCATGGGCCATGTTAGCGGGCAATTGACCCTGTAGTTTTGTCATCCAAATTGGCCAGCACCATCTGTATCCGGCGATTGCAACTACTATCCAGCCCCTCATCGCCTTTACACCCCAACATGTCTCAGAAAACCTTTGCCGCTCAAGTGGATGCCGCCTTGTCCCACATAAAGGAAGTCTTGCCCTGGGATTTGCAGGCCATGCGCCAGGCTGACCCCGACTTGCTGGTTGTTGACATTCGCGAAGCCGATGAATACGCCACTGGCTACATCCAGGGCTCTTTGCTGGTGCCACGTGGCATTTTGGAGGCCGCGTGTGATTGGGGCTATTCCGACACCTGTGTGGCTCTGGCGCAGGCGCGCGCCAAGCCGGTGGTACTGGTGTGCCGCTCGGGCAACCGCACGGTGCTGGCCGCCATCACCCTGCAGCAGATGGGTTTCAAGCAGGTGTATTCGCTGAAAACCGGCGTGCGAGGCTGGAACGATTACGACCTCCCCTTAATCAACGCCACAGGAGAACCAGTGGATGGCGATCTGGCGGCCGAGCTACTGAGCCCACCCGTGCGGCCTGAGCAAATGCAAGCTGCTGCAAGTAATAATCCACGCCCATGATGCAAACTCTTAATCTTTTCCCAATGGGCTGGCAGCACTATCTGCTGGGCGGCGCTTTTATCGGCACGGGCGTGGCCTTGCTGTATGTCACGACCGGCTTGGTGGGCGGCATGAGCAGCGTGTTCTCAAGCACCTGGTCATTTGTGGTGCAGCGGCCGTTTTTTCAGCAGGCACGCTATACCGATTCGCGCATCTGGCGGCTGGTGTACGCGCTGGGCTTGATTTTGGGGGCATTGCTGTGGTGGCTGGGTATTGCCGGTGGTGCCCCGCAGGCCACCAGTGTGCCGGTGTGGCAATTGGTGGTGGGCGGTTTTTTTGTGGGCTACGGCGCGCGCCTGGGTAACGGCTGCACCTCGGGTCATGGCATTTGCGGGCTGGGCTCGTTGAATATGAATTCACTGCTGGCCGTGCTGACCTTCATGGCCACCGCCTTTCTGACGGCTAATCTGGCAGCCAGGTGGCTGTCATGAGCACGCCCGGCAAGAACGCCAGCCGCTTGGTGGCAACGCTGGCAAGCGGCACCTTGTTCGGCTTTGGCATGGCCTTGTCGACCATGATCCAGCCCGAGGTGGTGCTGAGTTTTCTGCGCTTTTCTGACTTTGGCTTGTTGCTGGTCATGGGCGGTGCCATCGTGGTGGCAATGCTGGCTTTTCAGCTTGGGCCACGTGTTCTGAATCGACCACTGCTGGACAAAACATTCAACAAACACAGCAGCGCGTGGAACCGCGAGACAGCCACTGGCGCGGCACTGTTTGGCATGGGCTGGGGACTGTGCGGTGTGTGCCCGGGCCCGGCCATTGCAGGTTTGGGGGCCGGCAACTGGAGCTTGTTATGGGCACTGGGCGGCATTGTGCTGGGTGCGCTGGTGCAGGGACTGCGCGCCAAAGCTTGAGTCAAAAAATTCAACCAGCGCCACCAACGCATACATCCGGCAACGCTTCTTTGCAAAACGGCCTGTAGCGTTGACACGCCAGACACAATCGGGCTGCACGATCAGGGCTCGCTTATAACAAGGAGTCTCATCATGAAAACCACCGCCATTGTTTGTGCCATTGCCGCTGCCAGCCTGGGCTTTGGCAGCGTCTCATTCGCCCAGGGCAATGACTGGCGCAGCAACCAGCGCGAGCAGCCGCAGCGCCAACAACAGCAAGGGCAGCATGGGCAGCAATGGCAGCGCCCATCACAAGCACCCAACCCGCAGCGCTATGAGCGCGACATGGATCGGTATGCCAACCGACCTGGAGACCACCGGGACGATGGCTACTACGGCAGTCGCAATGACCGGCGCGACTCCTACAACGCACGCGGCCCTGATTTCAGGCGTGGTGGCTACATTCCGCGCGAATACCGCAACCGCCCCTATGTGGTGAATAACTACCGTTCTTACCGCCTGAGCGCACCGCCCAGAGGGCAGCAATGGGTGCAGGTCGGCTCGGACTTTGTATTGATCGCCATTGCCACCGGCTTAATTGCACAAATCGTGCTGAACAACTAGAAAACCAGATACCACGGCGCGTTCGCATACCGATGTGCGCGCCGTGCGCTTATGCTCGTGGGTCAATCCTGCCAGAGTCGCCCCATGATCCAAAATTCTCTCTATGTCTAACGCCCAGTGGTTTGTTCTGGTGGGCGCGTTGCTGCTGGTCATGGGCCTGACGTTTACGCTGCTCAAACGTACGCCGATCACTGCCGCCATCATTTATTTGTCGGTGGGGCTTGTACTCGGACCCAGCGGATTTCATCTGTTCCACTTCAACCCGCTGAAGGAATCCGCCTTATTGGAGACCTTGACCGAGGTCGTGGTGTTGATCTCCTTGTTTTCTGCTGGCGTCAAAATGCCGGTGCCGTTTAGCATGGTTCGCTGGCGTACCCCAGTGATGTTGGCCACCGTGTCGATGACCATCACGGTGGCACTGGTTGCGGCACTGGCGTACTACCTACTGAATTTGCCGCTGGGTGCGGGTGTGCTGCTGGGAGCCATTTTGGCCCCGACCGACCCGGTATTGGCCACCGATGTGCAGAGCCGCCACCCGGGTGACCGCGACAAGCTGCGTTTTACCCTGAGCTGCGAGGCCGGCATGAATGATGGCAGCGCTTTCCCGTTTGTCATGCTGGGTATGGGTTTGCTAGGCCTGCATGACTTGGGCGAGCAAGGGCTGAACTGGGTCGTGGTGGATGTGTTGTGGGCTACCACGGCCAGCATTGCCATTGGTATTGCCGCCGGTACTGTGCTGGCCCGCTTGGGCTGGAAGCTGCGACGGGCACCCCACCAACATGTCTTGCTGGACGACTTTTTGGGGCTGGGCCTGATTGGCGTGGTTTACGGGTTAACCGTCATGGCTCATGCCTGGGGCTTTCTGGCGGTGTTCTTTGCTGCCGTGGCGCTGCGCCAAACGGAGCAAAAGTTGGCCCGATTCAACCAGTTGCCAGCGCAGCCCGCGGCACCACCCTCTTTGACGAAAGAACCCATGCCCATGGTCAGTGCGGGTTCACTGATATTCAAGGAGCATCTGGAACGGCTCTCCGAATTGATGCTGGTGCTGCTGGTTGGCGGCTCACTGTTCTGGAATTCATGGAGTTGGGACGCTGTGGGCTTGGCCCTGTTTGTGTTTATCGTGGCGCGCCCATTAAGCGTGCTTGTTGGCATGTGGGGCAGCGGTGGGACGTGGCGAATGCGCGCTATGACCGGCTGGTTTGGCGTGCGCGGCATCGGCTCGCTTTACTATTTGATGTTTGCGATTCAGCATGGTCTGCCCGAACCGCTGGCTTTGCGCTTGATGCAATTGACATTAATTGTGGTGACAATGTCAATTTTCATCCACGGTATCAGCGTCAAACCGCTGATGACGCATATCTGGCGGCACGGCAAGCCGGACAAAACGATCTGACCAAAAAATACTTACCCCAACTTACTGTGGGCCAAGTTGTGGATAACCCGGCGAACAAGCCGCCAAAGCCGCGCCAGCATTGACGCTGCGGGCTGTGCCTTAAATTTAAGCAATATCAACCCAAACCCGACCGATGGCATGCAACCCGGTCTGGGTGCGGTTTATTGTGGTAGGGCACCTTGTGTAACAAAATCGGCGCTGATGCAGCCCTCAGGTTTGACGCTTATCAAACCAGGACTGGCACCGATGGCAAGAATGGGTGCTTTTCAAGGAGCAAGTTATGGAGCGCCCAGCGACGATCCGAAAGATCTCTGCCGACTGGCAAGTGGTGCCGCACCTGCTTGACTACCAGGCCACATGTGCCGGCTTTTCCTGGAATGCCATCAAACTTGAGATGGCGGGCCTGCCCGGTGGTGCACTGAACATCGCTTACGAGGCGGTTGATCGTCACGCACAGGGACCGCGTGCCGAGCATGTGGCTTTTCGATTTCTGAGTACCGACGGGCAACGCGACATCAGCTACGCCTCACTTTCGCGCCTGACCAACCGGTTTGCCAATGTGCTCAAGACTCTGGGCGTGGTGCGTGGCGAACGCGTATTTGTGTTGACCGGGCGTATTTTGGAGCTGTATACCGCCGTGCTGGGTAGCCTAAAAAGCGGCTGCGTGGTGTCGCCACTTTTTTCGGCGTTTGGCCCCGAACCACTGGCGACACGGTTGATGCTCGGAGAAGGTGCCGTGTTAATCACCACCGCTGCCCTTTACCGTCGCAAGGTGGCAAAAATCCGTGACCGACTGCCCGCCTTGCGGCATGTGCTGTTGGTGGCCGAGAATGGCCAGCTAACCCATATTCCCGACACACGCGACCTGACCAACCTCATGGCGCAGGCATCGGAAGACTTTACCGTGGTGGCCACCCAGCCCGACGATCAAGCACTACTGCACTTCACCAGCGGCACCACCGGCACGCCCAAGGGTGCCATGCATGTGCATGCTGCCGTGTTGACCCACTGGGCCACCGGCCGTTATGCGCTGGACCTGCATGCTGACGATGTCTTCTGGTGCACCGCCGACCCCGGTTGGGTAACCGGCACCTCCTACGGCATCATTGCGCCGCTGCTGCATGGCGTGACCTCCATCATTGACGAGTCCGAGTTTGATGCCGAGCGCTGGTGGCGCATCCTGCATGAGCAGCGGGTCAGCGTCTGGTACACCGCACCCACGGCCATTCGGATGCTGATGAAGGCGGGGCCCGAGTTGGCGCGCCGTCACCGCTACCCCAAGCTGCGTTTCATTGCCAGTGTCGGCGAGCCGCTCAACCCTGAGGCGATCTGGTGGGGACAGGACGTGCTGGGCCTGCCCATCCACGACAACTGGTGGCAGACCGAGACCGGCGGCATCATGATCGCCAACCTGCCTGCGCTGGACATCAAGCCAGGCTCTATGGGGTTGCCATTGCCGGGCGTGGAGGCCGCCATCGTGCAACACCAGCCTGATGGCTCGGTTGCGGTACTGACGCAACCCGGCCAGGAGGGCGAACTGGCCCTCAAACGCGGCTGGCCGTCCATGATGCGCGGCTACCTGAACAACAAGGAACGCTACCAAAAATGTTTCTCGGGGGATTGGTATCTGACCGGTGACCTGGCACGGCGTGATGCCGATGGCTATTACTGGTTTGTTGGCCGCATGGACGATGTCATCAAGTCGGCCGGGCACCTGATTGGCCCGTTTGAAGTGGAGAGCGCGTTGATGGAGCACCCCGCTGTGGCCGAGGCCGGTGTCATCGGCAAGCCCGATGCCATGGTGG
The DNA here is from genome assembly GCA_038207855.1 of Burkholderiales bacterium. Taxonomy (GTDB): domain Bacteria; phylum Pseudomonadota; class Gammaproteobacteria; order Burkholderiales; family Burkholderiaceae_C; genus Rhodoferax. Next base: position 6,279 of record JBBQZI010000089.1, on the reverse strand, counting down.
GCGAGGTGGTGAAGGCCTTTGTATCCTTGAAGCCAGGCTTTGAGCCGACCGAGGCACTGCGACTGGAATTGCTAGGCCATGCACGCACCAAACTCGGTGCTGCCGTCGCCCCCAAAGAAATCGCCTTTTTACCGACATTGCCGCGCACCCGCAGCGGCAAGATCATGCGCCGCTTACTGAAAGCGCGAGAACTGGGCCTACCCGAAGGCGACACCTCAACCCTGGAGGCCGGCGCATGAAATCCAGTGCAAGCACCCCGAAAGAGGCACCGCCGCGGCCCTTGCCCCTACAGATGCTGACCAACATGCTGCGCATCCGCCACATGGAGGAAAAGTGCGCCGAAGTCTACGGAGCCGGCAAGATCAGGGGTTTTTTGCACCTGTACATTGGCGAAGAAGCCTGCGCCGTGGGTGCTTTGAGCGCCCTTCTACCGCAAGACAACGTGGTGGCGACCTACCGCGAACACGCGCATGCGTTGGTGCGCGGCGTCCTTATGCGCGCCATCATGGCCGAGATGTATGGCAAAGCGACTGGCTGCTGCCATGGTCACGGTGGCTCCATGCACTTGTTTGACGCGGCGCGGCGCTTTTATGGCGGCAACGCCATTGTGGGCGGCGGCCTGCCGCTGGCGGTGGGCTTGGCGCTGGCTGACAAGTTGCAGGGTGTACAACGCGTGACCGCCTGTTTTTTTGGCGAAGGTGCCATGGCCGAAGGGGCGTTTCATGAGTCGATGAACCTGGCCGCGCTGTGGCAACTTCCAGTGCTGTTTTGCTGCGAGAACAACCTGTACGCCATGGGCACGGCGCTGGCGCGAAGCGAATCGCAAACTGATCTGTGCGCCAAAGCACAGAGTTACAAGCTTACCGCGGTCAAGGTTGATGGCATGGATGTGCAGGCAGTGCATGCCACCACGCTGCAAGCCGCACAGCAGGTGCGCGCTAGCGCTGGCCCGGCGTTTATCGAATACGCCACCTACCGCTACCGCGCCCACTCGATGTTTGACCCTGACTTGTACCGCGACAAAGCCGAGGTGGCAGCGTGGAAGGAACGCGGCCCGATCCACCGTCTGACGGCGCAACTCAAGGCATCTGGTCAACTAACCGAAGCCCAATTTTTGGAGCTTGATGCGAGCGCAGAAACAGAAGTGGCCGATGCCGTAGCCTTTGCCGAAGCATCCGAGGTGGAGCCCGCAACCGACTTGCTGCGTGATGTCTACACACCTCAGGAGGCTAGATGAAGATCAGCTACCGCGAAGCGCTGCGCCTGGCGCTGCATGAAGCACTGACCAACGATCCACGCGTCTTTTTGATGGGCGAAGATGTCGGCTGCTATGGCGGCAGCTACGCCGTGTCCAAAGGCTTGCTCGATGAATTTGGCCCCGAGCGCATCCGCGACACACCGCTGTCTGAATTGGGCTTTGTTGGCGCAGGCGTGGGGGCCGCGTTGGGTGGCATGCGACCGATTGTGGAGGTGATGACGGTCAATTTCAGCCTGTTGGCGCTTGACCCGATCGTCAACACGGCGGCCACCTTGCGTCACATGTCGGGTGGGCAATTTTCAGTGCCACTGGTAGTGCGCATGGCCACCGGTGCCGGCCGCCAGCTGGCGGCCCAGCATTCACACAGCCTGGAAAACTGGTACGCGCACATACCCGGCATTCGGGTGCTGGCACCCGCGACCGTGGCCGATGCCCGTGGCATGCTCGGCGCCGCGCTGGCCGACCCTGACCCAGTGGTCATGTTTGAACACGCCCAGCTTTACAACATGGAAGATGACTTGCCGGACAACTGGCAATGCGACATTGCCCACGCAGCCGTGCGGCGCACCGGCAGCCAATTGACCTTGATCACCTACGGCGGCAACCTGCCCAAGGCGATGCAGGCGGCCGAGCAGTTGGCGGGCATCGGCATCAACGTCGAAGTAATTGACCTGCGCGTGTTGCGACCACTGGATACCGAAACCATCAACGCATCCGTGCGAAAAACACACCGCGCAGTCATCGTTGATGAAGGCTGGAAAACTGGCAGCCTGGCCGCCGAGATCATGGCGCGGCTGATGGAAGACTGCTTTTATGAGCTCGATGCACCCGTCGCCCGTGTGTGTAGTGAAGAGGTGCCCATTCCTTATGCGGTCCATCTTGAAGAGGCCGCGTTGCCCCAGGTTGCAAAAATTGTGACTGCCGTCAAAGGGGTGCTGAATGTTTGAGTTCAAACTGCCATCGCTCGGTTCAGACATGGATGACGGCACGCTGTTGCAGTGGAAAGTCAAAGCGGGCGACACCGTGCACAAAGGTCAGGTGGTGGCCGTTGTCGACACCACCAAGGCCGCCATTGACCTTGAGATATGGCAAGACGGCACTGTGCAGGAACTGCTGGTGCCGCCGGGCACGAAGGTACCCGTAGGTGAGGTATTGGCAACGCTGCTGTTGCCCGGTGAAGATCTTGCGCTCGCCGCCAAGTCGCTGATGCGCCAGCGGGTAAGCCCCGCTGCACGCAAAAAAGCCCAGGGTTTGGGTGTCGACCTAAGCACACTTCGGGGCAGCGGACCACAAGGTGCCGTCACGCTAGCGGACATCGAACAATATGCTGCTGCTGGACCGGCCGCAGCAGCGGGCCGTCGGTCGGACCTGCGCCAGACCATTGCCGCTGCCATGAGCCGGTCCAAACGCGAAATTCCGCACTATTACCTGTTTGACACTATTCCAATGGAACAGGCACAAGCCTGGCTGGAGCACGAGAATGCGGGCCGCCCCATTACCGATCGGCTGCTGCTGGGGGTGCTACAACTCAAGGCAGTGGCGCTGGCGCTGAAAAAATACCCGGACTTCAACGGCTTGTTTCAGAACGGCCAGTTCCAGCCGGCAAGCGCCATACACATCGGTGTCGCCATTGCCTTGCGTCAAGGCGGTTTGATTGCGCCAGCGCTGCATGCGGTGGACAGCAAGCCGCTGGGCCAGTTGATGCAGGAACTGGCCGACCTGGTCAGGCGCTGCCGCGCTGGCTCGCTGCGCAGTTCTGAAATGTCCGATGCCTGCATGACCGTCACCAACCTGGGCGACCAGGGCGTGCAAGCGGTGCTGGGTGTCATCTACCCGCCCCAAGTGGCCTTGGTGGGCTTTGGCAATCTGGCCAGGCGGCCGTGGGTAGACCCGAAAGGCAAGCTCTGCGTGATGCCCACCATCACGGCCAGTCTGGCAGCCGATCACCGGGTAACTGACGGACACAGTGGCGCCCTTTTTCTGGCAGCGCTGCGCGATTTGCTGCAAAAGCCTGAAAACTTGTAGTCTGCCACCCAAGACAGCAACTGGAGCCTGCTCATGAACGAATCCGAACTACGCGCAACGGTGCTGGACATCTTGCATTCAATCGCCCCTGAAGTGGATGGCGCCACGCTGCTCGACCAGCAGCCGCTGCGAACCCAGATTGACCTGGACTCGATGGATTGGCTCAACTTCCTGATTGGGCTGAGTCAGCGGCTAGATGTGGTGATTGCCGAATCAGACTACGGGCAACTCGTGACGCTGGAGGATCTGCTGACCTACTTGCAAACCGGGCTGACCAAGCAGGCCTAGCCAGTGCCGCAGCCGATAACTGGTGCGGTAGCGGCCGAATCTGTCAACGTGAGAAAATCCTGTCCTTTTCGACAATCATTACAAGTACAGGATTTGCATCATGGAAGCAGAACGCATCAACGCCATCGGCAACAAACTCATCGATCTGAGCGCGCGCGCGCTGGATTTACGGGGGTATCTTTGACTTCGATACCAAATTTGAGCGCCTGAGAACCGTCAACGCCTCGCTGGAAGACCCCACCGTCTGGAACGACCCCAAGCGCGCCCAGGAGTTGGGCAAGGAAAAGAAGCTGCTGGACGGCGTGGTCGTCACCCTGACCGACCTTGATCGCGACCTGTCTGACAGCACTGAGCTGTTCGAAATGAGCCGTGACGATGGCGACGAAGATGGCCTGGTCACCATCGAAGCCGATGCCGCCCGACTCGAAGAGATCGTCAAAGGGCTCGAATTCCGACGCATGTTCAACAACCCAGCCGACCCGCTGAACTGTTTTCTAGACATTCAGGCCGGTGCCGGTGGAACCGAAGCTTGCGACTGGGCCAGCATGCTGCTGCGCCAGTACCTGCGCTACGCCGAACGCAAGGGTTTCAAAACCGAGCTGGAAGACGAAACACCGGGAGACACCGCCGGCATCAAGGGCGCATCGATCAAGATCGAAGGTGAATACGCTTTTGGACTCTTACGCACCGAGACCGGCGTGCACCGACTGGTGCGCAAATCTCCGTTTGACTCATCGGGTGGCCGCCACACCAGCTTTGCCAGCGTGTTTGTCTACCCTGAGATTGACGACTCGATCGAGATCAATATCAACCCGTCCGACGTGCGGGTCGACACCTACCGCGCCAGCGGTGCCGGCGGCCAGCACATCAACAAGACCGACTCGGCGGTGCGCTTGACGCACTTGCCGACCGGCATCGTGGTGCAGTGCCAGGACGGGCGCAGCCAGCATGGCAACCGCGACATTGCCTGGAAGCGTCTGCGCTCCAAGCTGTACGACTTTGAGTTGCGCAAGCAGCAAGAGGAGCAGCAAAAGCTCGAAGACGGCAAAACCGATGTGGGCTGGGGCCACCAGATTCGCTCTTACGTGCTGGACAACAGCCGCATCAAGGATTTGCGCACCAACTACGAAACTTCGGCCACGCAAAAAGTGCTCGACGGCGATCTGGATCAATTCATTGAAGCCTCGTTGAAGCAGGGCGTGTGATGCCCGTCGCTATGATAAGCGAAGCTACTCACGCTTTATCCATAAGGGCTGGAGCCGTTTCAGCCTTGATTTTTGACTTGGACGGCACGATGATCGACTCGATGCCCAGCCATGCGCAAAGCTGGTCGGTATTTGCCCAGCAGCACGGGCTTGATATTGACCTGTCCGACCTGATGCGCCGCACCACCGGGCGCACCGGGGCCGAGTGCATGCGCGAGTTGTTTGGCAAGCCGCTCAGCGATCAAGAAGCTTGGGCGCTGATCGTCAAAAAGGAAGCCCTTTACCGCGAGATATTCGGCCCGGTGTTTGCCGAGGTGGCAGGCTTCAAGCAGTTTGCGGCACAGTCGCTGGCACTTGGTTTCAAATTTGGCGTCGGCACCGCTGGCGACCGCCACAACATTGCTTTTGCGTTTGAACACCTGAAACTCCCCGCACCGCCACAAGCCGTGGTGGGAGGCGACGAGGGCTTTGCCGGCAAGCCTGATCCCGCTATATTTTTAGAAGTAGCCAGCCGTTTAAATACAAGGGCAGCAGACTGTATTGTCTTTGAAGATGCGCCCTTTGGCATTGAGGCCGCTCGACGCGCTGGCATGCGTGCGGTGGCGATTTGCACCACCCACACGCCCGCGCAGCTGGCCGGTCCGCACGTGATCGCCAGTGCGCGCGATTACATTGAATTGATGAATACAAATTTTCTGGAGAATCTGAATGTTGCAACTGCGTGATTCAACTGGCCCCGCCACGGTGATCAACCGGGCCGATTACAGCGCCCCGGCCTACTGGATTGATACCGTCCACTTGACGTTTGACCTGGATCCGGTCAAAACCCGGGTTCTCAACAAAATGACCTTGCGCCGCAACCCGCAAGTGGCAGCGCAGCCGCTCAAACTTGACGGTGATGAGCTCAACTTGGCGCGCGTGCTGGTGAATGGTGCCGGCTGCTCATTCAAGATGGAAGGCAGCCGACTGGTGCTGGAGAATTTGCCCTTGGAGGGCAGTTTTGATCTGGAGATTTTTACCACCTGCGCGCCGATCAAGAATACCGCTTTGTCGGGCCTGTATGTCAGTAACAACTCGTTTTTTACCCAATGCGAGGCAGAAGGCTTTCGGCGCATCACCTATTTTCTGGACCGCCCGGATGTGATGGCCAGCTACACCGTCACGCTGCGTGCCGACAAGGCCAGGTACCCCGTGCTGCTCAGCAACGGTAACCTGGCAGAGCATGGCACGCTGGACGACGGCCGCCACTTTGCCACCTGGGTCGATCCGCACAAGAAGCCCTGCTACCTGTTTGCCTTGGTAGCGGGCAAACTGGTGGCGCGCGAGCAGCGCATCACATCGCGCGCCGGTGTCGACCATTTGTTGCAGGTTTATGTTCGCGCCGGCGACATGGACAAGACCGAGCACGCGATGGAGTCGCTGATCAAATCCATCATCTGGGACGAGGCGCGTTTTGGCTTGGCGCTGGACCTGGAACGCTTCATGATCGTCGCCACCAGCGAC
>JBBQZI010000088.1:0-12173 GCA_038207855.1 Burkholderiales bacterium | reverse complement strand
CACGTTGTCCTCGGTGTTGGGGGCATCCCAAAGGTCCACCTTGAAGTGCGCCGGTATGTCACCCGCAGTCGGGATTTTGTAGGTGCTGGGCGCGTGCGTTGCCAGCACACCCTGCTCATTCCAGACCAGTTGCTCGGTGGTCAGCCAGCCCATGCCTTGCACGAAGCCGCCTTCGATTTGACCCATGTCAATGGCCGGATTGATGCTGCGCCCGACATCGTGCAAGATGTCCACCCGCAGCACCTTGTTTTCGCCGGTCAGGGTGTCAATCGCTACTTCGGTGCAAGCGGCACCATAGGCAAAGTAGTAAAACGGTCGCCCGGTCAAGGTGGTTTTGTCGTAATGAATTTTGGGCGTGCGGTAAAAGCCGTCGCTCCAGAGTTGGATGCGGTTGGCGTAAGCCAGTTTCACCACCTCGTCAAAGTTGCGGCTGGTTTTTCGGGTAGTGACCCGCCCGCCGGCAAATTCCACAGCACCAGCGCCGACACCATCGAGCCCGCAGACAAATGCCGCCAGGTTGTCGCGCACATGGCGCGCTGCAAATTGCGCTGCACGGCCATTCAGGTCGGTGCCGGCTGAAGCGGCCGTGGCCGAGGCGTTCGGGATTTTGCTGGTGTCGCTGGCGGTACTGAGCACGCGGTGCAAGGGCACGCCCAGTTCGTCGGCGACGATTTGCGCCACTTTGGTGTTGAGCCCTTGCCCCATTTCGGTGCCACCGTGGTTCACCTGCACGCTGCCGTCCAGGTAGACATGCACCAAAGCACCGGCCTGGTTGAACAGCGTGGCGGTAAAGCTGATACCAAATTTGACCGGTGTAAGGGCCATACCCCGCTTGATCGTGCTGTGGCTCGCGTTCCAAGCCAAAATGGCCTGTAGCCGGCTTTGGTATTGCGCAGATAGCTCTAATTTAAATAGCAATTCAGGCAAAATGTTGCCTTCCACCTGCATCCCGTAATGGGTGATGTTGCGCCGGCCTTCATCGCTGTACAGGTTGCGCCGACGCACGGCCAGCGGGTCTTGCCCCAAGTGGCGTGCGATGTCGCCCAGGATGGCTTCGGTGACGATCATGCCCTGCGGTCCGCCAAAACCACGAAAGGCGGTATGGCTTTGGGTGTTGAGCTTGCAGCGGTACGAGGTGATGTCAACATCTTCCAGAAAATAGCCGTTGTCCACATGGAAAACGGCCCGGTCGGCTACCGGGCCCGACAAGTCGGCGCTGAAGCCGCAATGTACCGCCATCGTCAGTTTTAGCCCGCACAAGCGTCCGGTATCGTCAAAGCCCACGGTGTATTGGTAACTGAACGGGTGGCGCTTGCCGGTGACCATGAAGTCATCATCGCGGTCGAGTCGCAGCTTGATGGGGCACTTGAGCTTGTTGGCTGCCACCGCTGCCCACACCGCCAGATGACCGGCTTGGGTTTCCTTGCCGCCAAAGCCACCGCCCATGCGCCGACATTCGACCCGCACGGCGTGATTGTCCAGCCCCAGCGCGTGCGCCACCCAGTGTTGCACCTCGCCCGGGTGCTGGGTGCTGGAATGGATCAACCACTGGTTTTGCTCTTGCGGCAGGGCGTAGGCGACCTGTCCTTCAAGGTAAAAGTGCTCCTGACCGCCGACTTCGAGCGTGCCACTGAGCGTGTGCGGTGCCCGTGCCAGCGCTGCATCAGCATTGCCGCGCCGCACCTGCACCGGCGGCAACACATAGGTTTGCGCTGCCAACGCCTGTGCCACGGTCAGCACGGCAGGCAGCGGCGTGATGTCGGGTTTCACCAGCTTGGCGGCACGCCGCGCCAGCATCACGCTGTCAGCCACTACCAATCCAATGACCTGGCCGACATACTGCACTGTGTCTACGGCAAACACCGGCTCATCGCCGGCAAACGCCGCCAACATCGGACTGCCTGGCACATCTGCTGCAAGAATAATAGCTAGAACACCAGGTAGAGCAAGGGCTGCATCGGCATTGATGCCATTGAGTCGGCCATGCGCCACGGTTGACAAAATGGGTGCCGCATGGCGCGTGCCGCGTACCTCGGGGATGTCGTCAACGTAAGGTGCAGACCCGGCAATCTGGGCACGTGCGCTTTCGTGCGGTGCAGAACTGCCACAGGCCGGCAGGGTTGGTGCGAAGGTGTTTCCGGTGCTCATGCTGCGCTGCCTTCGATCGATAAATTGTCCAAGCTAGTGTCGGCTTGCCCCTGGCTCTCCAGCCAAAAGCGGTGCAGCAGCTTGCCCAGCACTTCAGTCCGGTAGGTGCTAGAGGCGCGCATGTCAGAGATCGGCGCAAATTCGCCGCGCAGCGTGTCAGTGGCCTTTAGGACGGTCTCCTGTGACCAGGTTTGGCCCAGCAGCGCGGCCTCGGTTTGCAGCGCCCGCACGGGTGTTGCCGCCACACCGCCGACACCGACCGAGACATGCGCCACCACGCCATGCTGAATCTGCAGTTGCAGCGCCAGGCAGACCGCCGAGATGTCGTCTTCAAAGCGCTTGGAAATTTTATAAACCCGCAGCAGTTCATCGGACTGCGGTCTGGGCACCTTGATCCAGGCCAGCACTTCGTCAGCGGCCAGCAGATTCTGGCGGTAGCCGGTATAAAAGGCTTCGAGTGCCAACTCACGCGCGCCACGCACACTGGCCAGTACCACACGGGCGTGCAATGCAATCAGCAGCGGCATCGAGTCGCCGATGGGCGAGCCGTTGGCCACGTTGCCGCCCAGCGTGCCGGAGTTGCGCACCGGCAAGCCGGCAAAGCGGCTGGCAAAGGCGTGCAGATGAGGCCGCTCGACTTCGAGTGCAGTGAAAGCATCGGTCAGGCTGACGGCGGCACCAAGGTGCAGATGATCCGCATCGGTGGATATCTGGCGCAACTCGGCTACACGGGTCACGTCCAGCACCGCGTCAAAGTTCTTGTGCAGCTTGTTGACCCACAGCCCCACATCGGTGCAGCCAGCCACGATTTGCGCGGTGGGATGGGCTGCGCGCGCCGTCAGCAGGTTCGCCAACGTGGCCGGTCTTTTATATAAGAAATCACCTTCTAGCCCTTGTGCTGGTTGCGCAAGATGCTCTATTAAATGTAGCAATTTGGTTTCATCCAGCGGGCTGGGCGGCAACGCTGCCATTTGTTGTGCTGCATCCAGAATCGGACGGTAGCCGGTGCAACGGCACAGGTTGCCTGACAGCGCCTCTTGCGCTGCTTGGCGTGTGATGGCTTGGCCGTGGCAGACCTTGTTTTGGTACAGGCCGAACAGGCTCATGGCAAAACCCGGTGTGCAAAAGCCGCATTGGCTGGCGTGATTTTGCAGCAGTGCTTGCTGCACCGGGTGGGGTGTGCCATCGGGCGCGGCCAAGTCGGCTGCCGTCCACAGCGCCAGACCCTGGATCGAATGCGCCAGACGGATGCAACTGTTGACGGCGCTGTAGCGCATCTGCTGGCCCTGTTTTTCACCAATCACAACGGTACAAGCGCCGCAATCGCCCTCATTGCAGCCCTCTTTGGTGGCAGTCAGCCCCAGGTCTTCGCGCAGTAGCTGCAACAGCATCCGTGTGGGTGGTACATTGCGCAACGAGATAATTTCACCACGGTGCACAAATTCAAGCATTGGGGTGTTCATGCGGGGTTTGCCTAAAAAAATCAGGACGCAATGATGTCACAGACGCTGCTTGCATGGATTTTTGGTGGGCATGAATGTTGCATCGTCGGGTATCTGATCATCGTATTAATCGAATAACATTTAAGCCCATGACGACGCCCAGACTGCAACTTGACCGCATCACCAAACGCTACCCCGGCGTGGTGGCCAACAGCGATGTCAGCTTGACGGTGCTGCCGGGCCAAACCCACGCCGTGCTGGGCGAAAACGGGGCTGGTAAATCGACCCTGATGAAAATCATTTACGGCTCGGTCAAGCCGGATGCCGGTGCGGTGCTGTTCAATGGCCAGCCGGTACACATCAAAAATCCGCAAGAAGCCCGTGCGTTGGGTATTAGCATGGTGTTTCAGCATTTCAGCTTGTTTGACACCATCACGGTGGCTGAAAACGTCTGGCTGGGTTTGAGCAAAACCCTGAGCTTGGCGGACGTGACGCGCAGCATTACCGCCAAGGCGGCTGAATACGGGCTAGACATCGACCCGGCGCGGCCGGTTCATACTTTGAGCGTGGGCGAGATGCAGCGGGTTGAAATCATTCGCGCACTGCTGACCCAGCCACAACTGCTGATTCTGGACGAGCCCACCTCAGTGCTGACACCGCAGGCGGTTGAAAAGCTTTTTGTGGTGCTGAAAAAACTCGCCTCCGAGGGCTGCAGCATCTTGTACATCAGTCACAAACTGCATGAAATTCGCGAACTCTGCAACGCCTGCACCGTCATGCGGGGTGGCAAGGTCACAGGTGTGTGCAATCCGCAACAGGAAAGCAATGCCTCGCTGTCCCGGCTGATGATCGGGGCCGAGCCGCCGCAGCTGGTTCACCGGGCCCAACAACCTGGCCGCTCGGTGCTGCGCGTCAGCCAGCTGTCGGTGCCGCGCGACGACCAGTTTGGTGTTGCGCTGGAAGGCATCTCTTTTGAAGTGCGCGGTGGCGAGGTGGTGGGCATTGCCGGTGTTTCGGGCAATGGTCAGAAAGAACTGTTGTACGCCTTGTCCGGCGAAGATACCCGCAGTGCCGCCGGCAGCATCCGTATGGGCCGCACCGACGTGGCGGCGTTGAATCCGGGCCAGCGGCGCAAATTGGGGCTGCATTTTGTGCCCGAAGAGCGTTTGGGGCGCGGTGCCGTGCCGACGCTGTCTTTGGCGCACAACCTGCTGCTGACGCGCCATGAGGCGATTGCCTACCCGCGATTTGCCGGCGGCTGGATCAAGGTTCGCCAGCTCGAAGCCAAGGCCGCGGCGATCATTGGCGCGTTCAACGTCAAGGCCGGTGGCCCGCGCTCTGCAGCGCGGTCGCTGTCGGGTGGCAATTTGCAAAAATTCATCGTCGGGCGCGAGATTGATGCCAAGCCCACGCTGTTCATCGCGGCGCAACCCACCTGGGGTGTCGATGTGGGTGCCGCCGCGCAGATTCGCGGCGCCATTCTGGCCCTGCGCGATGCTGGTTGCGCGGTGCTGGTGGTCAGCGAAGAGCTCGATGAGCTGTTTGAGGTGAGTGACCGCCTGCATGTGATTGCCAAAGGCTACTTGTCGCCATCGATTCCAGTGGCCGAGGCGACGGTTGAAAAAATTGGTGAGTGGATGAGTGGCCTGTGGGACAAAGATGTGCAGGCGCATCTGGCTGAGCTCGATCGGCACGATTGGGAGGCTGAACATGCTCAAGCTTGAAGCGCGCGCCGAGCCTTCCCGTGCCTGGACTTACGCCTCGCCCTTGCTGGCGCTGGCGATCACGGTGATGGTCGGCACGCTGCTGTTTGCGGCACTAGGAAAAGACCCGCTGCGCGGTCTGGAGATGTTCTTCTGGCAACCGATTCACAACAGCTATGCCATCGGCGAGCTGTTGGTCAAGGCGACCCCGCTGCTGATCATCGCGTTGGGCCTGGCGGTGTGTTTTCGCTCCAACGTGTGGAATATTGGCGCCGAAGGCCAGTACATCATGGGGGCGATCTTTGGCGGTGGGGTGGCGTTGCTGGCTGACGCTTCTACCGGTGGCTGGATCGTGTTGCCGATTTTGCTGGCTGGGGTGCTGGGCGGCATGCTATGGGCCAGCATCACCGCGTTGCTGCGCGACCGCTTTCACGCCAATGAGATTCTGGTCAGCCTGATGCTGGTCTACGTCGCCGTACAGTTGCTCAGCTACCTGGTTGGCGGGCCGTTGAAAGACCCGATGGGTTTTAACTTTCCACAAAGCAAGACCTTCGAGGCGGCCACCCATATTCCGCGCCTGTTTGCCGGTTCACGGGTCAGCATTGGGGTGATTTTTGCGTTGATTGGGGTAGCCGGTTTGTGGGTGTTTTTGTTTCGCACCCGTGCCGGGTTTTCGTTGCAGGTGGGTGGCCTGGCACCGGCGGCGGCGCGCTACGCCGGGTTTTCGTCGCGCAATGCTTTGTGGACGGCCTTGCTGATCTCGGGTGGCGCGGCTGGCCTGGCCGGTGCGCTGGAGGTAGCCGGGCCGATTGGGCAACTCACCATTTATGTGCCAGCAGGCTATGGCTTTGCCGCCATCATCGTCGCCTTTGTCGGGCGGCTGCACCCGGTCGGCATGGTGTTCTCGGCTATTTTGATGAGCATGTTTTACATTGGCGGTGAAATGGCGCAGTCGCGTTTGGGGCTCACCAAGTCGCTCACTGGCGTGTTTCAGGGCTTGTTGCTGTTTAGCCTGCTGGCCTGCGACACGTTGGTCAATTACCGCCTGACCTGGCGAAAGAACTGAGGTAAGCCATGGAATCTTACGCACTGCTGCTGGCTGCCACCCTCAACGCCGGTACCGTGTTGGCGATTGCTTCGCTGGGGCTATTGATCAACGAAAAAGTCGGCATCGTCAACCTGGGTGCCGAGGGCATGATGCTGTGCGCGGCGATTGCCGGTTTTGCCACCGTGGTGGCCACCGGCAATGACTGGCTGGGCTTTGCTGCGGGCATGGCTGCAGGCGCATTTTTGGCGGCTATTTTTGGCGTACTGGTGATCTGGCTCAACACCAACCAATACGCCACCGGCTTGGCGCTGACCCTGTTTGGTACCGGCTTTTCAGCCTTTGTCGGCACCGCCTTTGTGCAGGCCAAAATGCCCGAGCGCAGCAGCTTTGCCATCCCCGGTTTGGCTGACATCCCCTTGCTCGGCCCGGCGCTGTTTCGCCATCACCCGCTGGTGTACGTGACGGTGCTGCTGGCGCTGGCGCTGATCTGGTTTTTGTACCGCACGCGCAGCGGTCTGGTGCTGCGCAGCGTTGGCGAAAGTCCTGAATCCGCACACGCCCTGGGCTACCCGGTGCGTCGCATCCGCTTGGCGGCGGTGGTGGCCGGCGGTGCGCTGTGTGGGCTCGCCGGGGCCTATCTTTCCATCATCTACACCCCGCTGTGGGTCGAGGGCATGGTGTCGGGCAAGGGCTGGATAGCCTTGGCGCTGACGACCTTTGCCACTTGGCGGCCGGCGCGCGTTTTGTTGGGCGCCTATTTGTTTGGTGGTGTCACCATGCTGCAGTTTCATTTGCAGGGCATGGGTGTTGAGGTGCCCAGCCAGTTTCTGAGTATGTTGCCCTACGTGGCGACCATCGTGGTGCTGGCGTTGATTTCACGCAACCCGCAATGGATCCGCATCAACATGCCCACCAGCCTGGGTAAACCGTTTTACCCCGGTTCATAATTCACCGTTTCCCCCGCTCCCGTCGTAAAACCCCGTCACAAAAGGAATTGACATGACTGAACTGAAAAAACGTGCGCTTTTCAAGGTAACCGCCTTGACTGCGGTTGCTGCCGCTGCTTTGGTAGGCTGCGGCAAAAAAGAAGAGCCGGCACCCGCGCCAGTACCGGTCCCCGTGGCATCGGCACCGGCACCGAAGCCCGTGCCGCTGAAAATTGCCTTTGCCTATGTTGGCCCGGTTGGCGACGGTGGCTGGTCATTCGCCCATGACAACGGTCGCAAGGCGTTGGAAAAAGAATTTGGCGACAAAATCCAGACCAGCTTTGTTGAAAACGTACCCGAGTCTGCCGATGCCGAGCGCGTTTTTCGCGATATGGCCGGGCAGGGCAACAAGCTGATTTTTGGCACCACCTTTGGCTACATGGAAGCCATGGTCAAAGTAGCTGCGGACAACAAGGATGTCAAGTTTGAGCACGCTACCGGCTACAAACAGGCCGACAACATGCGCACTTACGACAGTCGTACCTATGAGGGTGCGTACATGGCCGGTGTGATTGCCGGTGCCATGAGCAAGACTGGCACGCTCGGCGTGGTGGCATCCATCCCAATTCCTGAAGTGATCCGCAACATCAACAGCTTTACGCTGGGCGCGCAAAGCAGCAACCCCAAGATCAAGACCAAAGTGGTGTGGGTGAATGGCTGGTTTGACCCACCGAAAGAAACCGAAGCCGCCACCAGTCTGATCAATGGCGGTGCTGATGTACTGTTCCAGAACACCGACTCTCCGGCGGTGCTTAAGACCGCTGAAGCCAAGGGCAAGCGTGCGTTTGGTTGGGACTCTGATATGACGGCTTACGGCCCGAAAGCGCACCTGGCATCGGCTGTCATCAATTGGGGTCCGTACTACATCAAGGCCACCAAAGAGGCGTTGGACGGCACCTGGAAGGGCGGCGGACATTCCTGGTGGGGCGTGAAAGAAGGCGCGATTGACATCGTCTCGATCGCTGAAGACGTACCGGCAGAAACCAAGGCGAAGATTGAAGAGGTCAAGAAGGGTCTGGCAGACGGCAGCTTTGCCATCTGGAAAGGCCCGATTACCGACAACACGGGCAAAGTGCAGATTGCAAAAGACAGCGTGGCCGATGACAAGTTCCTCAGCGGCTTGGGCTTTTACGTCAAGGGTGTTGAAGGCAAGATTCCTGGCGGCAAATAAGCGGCTGATGTTTGTCAAAAAGGCGGCCTGTGGGCCGTTTTTTTTTGAAAGGTAAATCGAAATGTTGAAGTTCAAGCCCATCGCGCCAGATCGCTTGCCAGCGTTGCTGCGCGCCATGCCCAAAGCCGAGTTGCACATGCACGTTGAGGGCTCGCTCGAGCCCGAGCTGATGTTTGCGCTGGCGGCGCGCAATGGCATGACGCTGCCTTACCCAGACGTTGAATCCTTGCAGCGTGCCTATGTCTTTGACAACCTGCAGGACTTTCTGGACATTTACCACGAAGGCACCAAGGTACTGAAGACCGAGCAGGATTTTTACGATATGGCCTGGGCCTATCTGCAGCGGGCAGCGGCAGACCATGTACTGCACGCCGAGATTTTTTTCGACACCCAAACGCACACCGGCCATGGCGTGGGTGCCGAGGTGGTGATTAATGGCTTGCACCGGGCTTGCGTTGATGCCAGCACGGGCTTGGGCATCAGTGCCAGTTTGATTTTGTGCTTTCTGCGGCATTTGAGTGAGGCCGAGGCTTTTGAAGCGCTGGAGCAAGCCATGCCGCTTCTGGGCAAGCTGGTCGGTGTCGGGCTGGCATCAAGCGAACTGGGTCACCCGCCAGAAAAGTTTGCCCGTGTGTTTGCCAAGGCACGCGCACTTGGGCTGCGTTTGGTGGCCCATGCCGGTGAAGAAGGGCCACCGGCTTACATCTGGCGTGCGCTGGATGTGCTCAAGGTCGAGCGCATTGACCACGGCGTGCAGGCCATGCAAGACCCGGCACTGGTCGCTCGGCTGGCGCGCGACCGCATTCCCTTGACGGTGTGTCCGCTCTCGAACCTGAAACTGCGCGTGTTTCCCACACTGGCCCAGCACAACTTGCGAGACATGCTGGAGGCCGGTCTGGTGGCAACCGTCAATTCAGACGATCCAGCCTATTTTGGCGGTTACATCAACCAGAACTTCACGCAGACCTTTGATGCGCTGGGGTTGACGGCCCAGCACGCTTACCAGTTGGCGCACAACAGTTTTGAGGCCAGTTTTATCGATGCGTCAGCCAAGCGAGCCTTTCAGGATCAGCTCGCTGAGGTGTTTGATAGGTTTGAATAGTTGCGCGCTTTGATTTAGCGCACAGGCACCCAGAGTTGCAGGCGTGGCAGCATAACGCGGTAGGGTGCCAGTAGAACCGCAGCCATCACCCACTTGATGCCCAGATCGCCGGCGGCCAGCATCAGCCAGTTCAGGTTGGAGCCAGCAAAGGCCAGGAAGAAGAAAACGCCAGTGTCGACAACTGACGCAACAACCGATCCAATCAGCGGTGCTTTCCACCACGACATCGTGCGCAGGCGGTTAAAGGCCACGATGTCGAGCAGTTGACCCAATATAAAGGCGGTGCCCGATGCCACGGCAATGCGCCAGGGCGCCAACGCGAGCGACACCAGCACGGCAATGGCAAAGCCAGTCCAGGCCACCCGCCGGGCCGCAGAAACACCCACCGCGCGATTGGTCAGGTCGGTGACCAGAAACGCCACCGGAAAGGTGAAGGCACCCCAGGTCAGCCAGTCGTTGATCGGGAATTGCACCAGGTAGTTGGACGAAACAATGATCGCCAGCATGGCCAAAATGGGCCGCCAGAGCGTCAGAAGTGGAATGCGAGGGGTGTTGTTCATGGCGGAATTATCGCAAAGTGCCAAATTGGGTAAGCTCTGCCCCCATGAAAGCCTACCGCGCAGCCCTTCTTTATTTCAAGCTTGATGCCGACTCGCATGGCCGTGCAGTGCTGGAAGACGATGGCCTGTTGGTGGTCGGGCCCAATGCGAGCGGCAGGCAAGTGGTACAGGCGGTCGGCCCGTACCGTGATGTCAGTGCACACTATCCGGCGGTGCCCGTGACACACTGGCCGGGGCGCATCATCGCGCCGGGGTTTGTTGACCTGCACAGCCATTATCCGCAAACCAACGTGATTGGCTCCCCCGCTGACGGCTTGTTGCCGTGGCTTGAAAATTACACATTTCCTGAGGAAAAACGCTTTGCAACCCGCGAATACAGTGCGCAGGCAGCTAGTTTTTTTATAGCAGAGTTGTTGCGCAACGGGGTCACAACAGCGCTGACGTTTGCCACCTCGCAGGTGGCATCGGTACAGGCCTTGTTCGAGCAGGCACAAAAAAACAAGCTGCGCCTGATCACCGGCCTGTGCCTGATGGACCGGCACGCACCGGCTGAACTGCTTAACCGCGCCGCAGCCGATGGCACGCACGCTGCAGCTGAGCAAAGTCTGATCGACTCGCAGGCGTTGATCCAGCAGTGGCATGGTGTCGATCGCCTGGGCTACGCCATCACCCCCCGTTTTGCCCCGACCAGCACGGATGGCCAGTTGCGCGGTGCCGGCGAGTTGGCGGCCAAGTACCCGGATGTCTGGATTCAGTCCCACGTGGCCGAGAACAAGGAGGAAATCGCCTGGGCGCGAGCGCTGTTTCCATCTTCCCGCAGCTACCTGGCGACTTATGCCGACTTTGGCTTGCTGCGCCAGCGCGCGGTTTATGCCCACTGCATTCATTTGGACGATGCGGATCGCAAGCTGCTGCGCGACAGTGGCGCTGCCGCGGCGGTTTGCCCGACCAGTAACCTGTTTCTGGGTAGCGGTTTTTTTGACTATGCCGGGGCAGATCGAATCGGCTTTGGCTACGGCTTGGCCAGCGATGTCGGGGGCGGTACCAGCTTTAGCCCGTTTCACACCATGCTGGCGGCCTATTACGTCGGGCGCGAAGGCCACACCAAAGCGGGCTTGAGTCTGAGTCCGCAACACCTCTGGTGGCAGCACACGGCGGGTGCTGCGCGCTGTTTGGGGCTGGAAGGTGTGGTGGGCAACTTGCAGCCCGGTTGCGAGGCCGATTTTGTCGTGCTCAACCCGCAGGCCACGCCGCTGCTGGCGCGCAAAACGGCGCTGGCCGCCAGTCTGGATGAGCTGCTGTTTTCGATGATCGTGCTGGGGGATGACCGGCTGATCGAGCGCACCATCATTTCTCAAGCGATATAGGTCTGTAGCCCTTATGGATAAAGCGTGGGTAGCTATTGTTTTGATTATTTCAGGCGATTGCTAAGGTATGGATTGGGGGCAGGGGCCGATTTCTGGGCCTTTGACAGTATGAGGCCCCTGGCCTCAATCCATGCCGTTGGCGCACACGTCGGGCTGCTTACAATCCTGCAACTTTCGGAGTACCCGCATGAGCATCAAAAGCGACAAATGGATTCGCCACATGGCTGAGACCACCGGCATGATTGAACCCTTCGAGCCTGGCCAGATTCGCCAGCGCGATGGCAACAAAATCATCTCTTATGGCACCAGCAGCTACGGTTACGACATCCGCTGCGCGCCGGAATTCAAGGTGTTCACCAACATCCACAGCACGGTGGTTGACCCGAAGAACTTTGACGAAAAAAGCTTTGTCGATTTCAACAGCGAAGTCTGCATCATTCCGCCCAATAGTTTTGCGTTGGCGCGCACCCTGGAGTACTTTCGCATTCCGCGCAATGTGCTGACCATTTGCCTGGGCAAAAGCACCTATGCGCGTTGCGGCATCATCGTCAATGTGACGCCGTTCGAGCCCGAGTGGGAAGGCTATGTGACGCTGGAGTTTTCCAATACAACGCCACTACCGGCCAAAATTTACGCCGGTGAAGGC
>JBBQZI010000087.1:0-12204 GCA_038207855.1 Burkholderiales bacterium | reverse complement strand
CATAATGTCATTATTTTCACCCCCCGCCGGGCCACCTGCAGCAAGTGCAGTGCCCGCGTCAACTGACTGGAGTTTGCATGTTTCCTGAATACCGCGACCAAATTACCCAACTGAAAACCAGCGATGCCCATTTTGTCGCTCTGTTTACGCGGCACAACGCGTTAGACGAGCAAGTCAAGCGCATGGTGGCACGCGTTGACCCCGGCACACCCGAGGAAATTGAGCAGCTCAAAAAAGAAAAGCTGGCTTTGAAAGACGAGATTTACGCGATTTTGAAAAAAACCGCGCAGTAAGCGCCCAACTGACGCAGCCGGGCATGTCTGCCCGGCGCGCAAGTCAGTTGCGTCCCTACTCTTCAGCGGATTGCGCCAGTCGTTCGCTTTTCCAGTACACGTCATCACCCTGCGTGCCGTCAGCACGGTAGCGGTTCAGCACACGCGCCAGCACAAACATCAGGTCTGACAGACGGTTGAGGTACTGGCGCGGTGTTTCCTTCAGGGCGTCCTGCGCGCCCAGCGCCACCACCGCACGCTCGGCACGGCGCGCCACGGTGCGGCACACATGGGCTACAGAGGCAGCCCGCGTGCCGGCTGGCAGGATGAATTCCTGCAGTTTGGGCAGCGCGGCATTGTGCGTCTCAAGCGCTTCATCGAGCGCCAGCAAAGCCTCCACCTTGAGCAGTTCGAAGCCCGGAATCGACAACTCGCCGCCCAGGTTGAAAAGCTGGTGCTGGATTTCTACCAGCAAGGCGCGCACGTCATCGGGCATGGGCTCGCACAGCAGCACGCCGATGTTGGAGTTGAGTTCGTCGACATCGCCCATGGCGTGCACGCGCAAACTGCTTTTTGATACGCGGGTGTTGTCACCCAGCCCAGTGGTGCCGTTGTCGCCCGTGCGGGTGGCAATTTGTGTCAGTCGTTTGCCCATGGGGTAGTCCTTTAGGTTGCATCGGTTTGATTTTGAATGGGATCAATACCAATTATCACGGACACCCCCAGAAGCCAGTCGGGCTGGCGCAAGCGCACCGGTCTGTCAGTCGGGTAGCGCCAGAATATGGTTGATGTGCTGCAGCAACTCGGGACCCTGGTAGTGCGTGATGTCACTGGACAAGGCGCGCACCAGCAGTTGCTTGGCTTGCGGAGCCAGCAGGGGCCTGATCGCACCGAGCATGGGAGCGGAGGCAGCCAGTACCAACTTGTCAAAGTTGTGCGCCGTACTAGCTTTGTTGATGTACTCCGCCAGCGTGTGGGCAAAAGCATCACGTTCCTTCCTTTGAACGCTGGTGTGCGGTTCAAACTGTGTACCGCTGTGGCCGGTGTTGCCATGGCCTTTGCCGGCATCGGCGGTCAGGTTCGCCGCTTGCGGTGGCTGGGTGAGCCTGGTTTGCGGGTAGACAAAGTTTTCCAACTCCATCAGGTCACCGTTTGCGCCGCGGCGTGCGAAACAGCGTGCGCGATGCGCATTGGCCAGCAAAATCCAGGTGTTCATTTTGTCGCTCCAGAAAGTCTTCGTGTCTGTGCTGTGAAGGCGGTTGTGCTCAAGCGCGTTGTCTGGCCTCACGGTCGCGCGCGCCGGTGAGTCCGCTGGCCAGGTCGGCCAGTTCACGTGCCAGCAACTCCAGCACGTCTTCCATCGTGACCATGCCAGTTAGCAAACCCGCTGCGTCCGCGATCACCAAGCGGCGCAGCTTGTGCTTTCGCATCAGCGTGACCGCATCCATGGCATCCATGTCCGGGCTGGCCAGAATCAGATCGACCGACATGATGTCGCCGGCGGTGAAGACCGCCGGGTCCAGCCCTTCGGCCATCAACTCAAGCACCAGGTCACGGTCTGTCACGATGCCAATGGGTCGGCTTTTGTCTTGTGCATCGACCACCACCAGCGCGCCGACGTGGTACTTGCGCATGACTTGTGCAATCACCAGGGCGGTGGTGTCAGGCTCGACCACGGCAACGGCAGCGCTGGCAAAATGTTTAAGTTGTGTACCCATGATCGGTCAAGCCTCCTTTTGCCAATGCGGCGTTTAATCTTGTGTGCCAGCGTAACGCCGGGCAAAAGGTGGCAGCTTGCGAATCGTCAAGCCTGACGCGCGGCTTGGGCTAAAGCCGTGGCAAGGCGATGGTCAGTAGGGTCACACCGTTGGCAGAGGCTGCCGTGACCTTGCCGCCATGCGCGGCGATGATGGACTGGGTAATGGCCAAGCCCAGCCCGGTGCCCTCAGAACTGCGCTGGCGCGAAGGGTCAACTTGGAAGAATCGGTCAAACACGCGCTCCAGGTGTTCAGGGGGAATGGGGTCACCGGTATTTTTCACCGAAGCCGTCACCCCCTCTGTGCTGCCGTTCAGCGTGATCAGCACCATGCTGGCAGGTGCGGCATGGCGCACCGCGTTGGACAGCAGGTTGGCCAGTGCGCGGCGCAACATAAGCCGGTCGGCCATGACCTCCGCATTACCTTGCAAGGCCAGTTGCAAGTGCTTCTCTTCGGCGACTGCCTCGTAGTAGTCAAATAGCGCGCGCACCTCGCGGCCCAGGTTGACCGATTCCCGGTTGGGTATCACCAAGCCGTTGTCGGCCTTGGCCAACAGCAGCATGTCGGCAATCATGCGGGCCATGCGCTCGAACTCCTCGGCGTTGGATTCGAGCACGCTGCGGTAGTCCTGTGCATCACGCGCGCGCGACAACGCTACCTGGGTCTGCGTCATCAGGTTGCTCACCGGCGTGCGCAACTCATGTGCAATGTCCGATGAAAAATCCGAGAGCTTCTGAAACGCGGCTTCCAGACGCGCCAGCATGTCGTTGAGCGATTGAGCCAGCTCGGCCAGCTCCAGCGGCACGCTGTCCACCGGCAACCTGTGGGCCAGCGCCTGCGCTGTCACCACGTCAGTTTTTTCGCGCATGGCGCGCAGCGGTGCCAGGCCGTGGCGCACCGCTGCCCAACCGAGCAAGCCCATGAGCGCGGCCGCGCCGCAGACAAACAACCACAGGGTCTGCAGCGATGATTGCATGAACACCTGATGGTGCGCGGTGTCGCTCGCCACAGCTACCAGCACGCGCTGAGGGCTGCCGTCTGCCTGACGCAGACCGGTGTCAAGCCAGGTCGACAGACCGCGAAAAGTTTGACCACCCACTTGCCATAGCGCCGTGCGGTAGGGGCTGGGCGCGGCGCTGGCCAGTACCTGTGCCAGGTCAAAGCGGGTGCTGGCTGTGGCAAAAAGCACGCTTTGATCGGCGTTGAGTACCAGCACCTCCAGGCCGTGGTGCCCGTTCATCGAATGGCCTAGCCACTCGTGCAGCCGGGCCAAGTCCTGGGGCGTGTTGAGCTGGTGCAAGGCGTGTTGTGCCAGCCCGACTTGCGCACTGAGCGCCTCCAGGTCGAGGTCTTCAAAATGTTTTTCGACGGAGTGGGCAATGAACAGGCCCAGCGCCAGCAGCACCGTGGTGGAGGCCAGCACAAACATCAGCGTCAGGCGACGCGTGAGCGACATCCGGCTCAGGGCGAGCACGCCGGGTCCTCCAGCACATAACCCATGCCGCGCACGGTGCGAATCAGCTTGGGCTCAAAGCTGTCGTCCACCTTGGCGCGCAGGCGACGCATGGCGACTTCAATGACATTGGTGTCAGAGTCAAAATTCATGTCCCACACTTGTGACGCTATCAGGGAGCGTGGCAGCACCTCGCCGCGCCGGCGCAGCAGTAGCTCCAGCAGCGCAAACTCCTTGGCGGTGAGGTCAATGCGCCTGCCCGCCCGCACGACACGGCGGCGCAGCAAGTCCAGCTCCAGGTCAGCGGCGCGCAACAACTCGGGTGCTGGCGCTTTGCTGCCGCGGCGCAGCAGCGTGCGCACCCGCGCCAGCAGTTCGGAGAACGCAAACGGTTTAACCAGATAGTCGTCAGCACCGAGTTCCAGTCCCTTGACCCGGTCGTCGACCTGGTCGCGCGCCGTCAGAAACATCACCGGCAGCTGGCATTTGGCGCGGCGCAGCTCGGCCAGCACGGTCCAGCCGTCCATGCCGGGCAGCATCACGTCCAGAATAGCCAGATCGTAGTCGCCGGTCAGCGCCAGGTGCAGGCCGTCGGTGCCGGTGCGCGCCAGATCCACGACAAACCCGGCTTCGACCAATCCCTGTTTCAGGTAGTCGCCGGTTTTGGGCTCGTCTTCAACAATCAGTATTTTCATGCGCAGCAGCAGCTTGACTGGCGGCGCTGACCACCAGGTGAATGAAATGCAGTTTGGCCACCACCTTATGTGCCAGCACAAAGGGGTAAAAGTCAGGCTGACCCATGGCCCGCGACATGCCGTTGAGCAGCATGGTCAATTGCGTCCAGCGATTGACAAAAGCCAGAAAACGCTCGGCATCAGGGTGCTCGGGCTGGTGCAAATCATGAGCCTGAAAAGGCGTGAACTCCAATTGTGTGCTGTCAATCGACAAGCCGTAACTCGCGGCCGTATCGACGGTGTCGCACATGTGCATGTAGTGTGCCCAGCTTTCGGCCCAGTCTTCCCACGGGTGCACGCTGGCATAGGCACTGACAAAATGCTGGGGCCAGTCCTTGCGCGGGCCGTGCGCATAATTTTTTTTCAAGCTGGCCGCGTAATCCTGGGTTTCGTCGCCGAACAGGGCGCGGCAACCGGCCACCCATGGCGTTCCGGCGACCAGCCGGTCCCAGTAATAGTGCCCCACCTCGTGGCGAAAGTGGCCAACAAGTGTTCGGTAGGGCTCGTTCATGGCTTTGCGGGTTGATTCGCGACTGGCATGGTCGGCCTCGACAATATTGAGCGTGATCACGCCCTGACTATGGCCGGTCATCACGGACGGACTACCTTTGGACGCGCGCAGAAAGTCAAACATCATGCCGCGCTCCTTGTCCTCGGTTTCACGCGAGGCCACCGGCAACCCCATCACCAGCAAGGCCGACACCAGCCGCCGCTTGGCCAACTCGACGCGGCCCCAGAGTTCGCCGTTGTCCGGGTGCTTGTGGTCGTGCAGGTCGGGAATGGTGCGATTCAGGCGGCACGCACGGCACAGACCGTCGTGTGCCGCGCTTTCTGCCACAGGCACCAGCCAGTTGCAGCCAGCCGGCGTGTTCAGGTTGGCGCACCGGTGGTAGGCCGGGCTAGCGGTTTGCCACTCGGTCCAGGTGTCGGGTGTTTTGCCCGCGCTCAATGGCAACAGGCGCGCGCGTTCGGGGTGATAACCCAAGGGCGTGCGACACGCCAGGCAGGTGCTGTTTCTGAAAAATGTCGGTCGGCCACACTGGCAGCTAAAGGTGCGCACCGACTGACCCGGCAAAAAGTCGGCGGCCAGCGCAGATGTCAGGTTATCGGGGTCAGTTGTAGTCAAGGTAGTCCATCGCGGTGTTGGAAGCGGCCCAAGCCGAAAGCGCACGAGTTTGACACGTTTGAAACTTGACCAAACTGACAGAAATGTAATGTTGGCGTCACCTCCGCGGCGGCGTTGGAGCCCTAAACTGCTCGGTGTTTCAAATGCCAGAACCAGCAGCCATGCGACAAGTGATGCAATAGCCGCTATTTAAATAGTAGCTGTTAGCGCTTGCGCTGTATGGGCTACAGCCACTTTTTACTGAAAGATATCGTATGACCGTCACCCGCTTTGCCTTGACCCTGACCTGCGCCCTGAGTACCTGGTGGCTGAACCCGGCGTTTGCACAAACCGCGCCTGGCCAAGCCGGCATGGACCACAGCCAGATGGGCAATAGGGCCATGCCCACTGGCAAGACCGATGCCCATGCCATGACGCTTGGGGAAGTCAGGATGGTAGATTTGAAGGCCCAGACCATTACCCTCAAGCATGGGCCGATCGTCAACCTCGATATGCCCGGAATGACCATGGCCTTCAAGGTCAAAACACCGGCGCTGCTGGGCAAGGCCAAGGCCGGCGACAAGGTCCGGTTCAGCGCCGAGATGGCGGGCGATGCCCTGACCCTGACCGCCATCGAGCTGGCACGATGAAGCCGGTGCTGCGCGCCAACGTGCTGGCGTGTGCCCTAACGCTGGGTGTGGCGCTGGGCGCGGCCATGGCGCAAACCGGCCCCGCTGAATGGCCCGGCGCACGCGTGCAGGACTTGCTGACCCTGGCGCGCAGCAACAACCCCGAGTACGCCAGCATGCGCTATGAGGCCCAGGCCGCCCAGGAGCGCATCATGCCCGCCGGTGCTTTGCCCGACCCGCGCTTGCGCACCGAGCTGATGGACATCACCCGCGGTGGCACGCAAAACCCCACCCTGCTGCCCTCCAATGCGGGCAGCGTTCGCCTGACGCTGATGCAGGATGTTCCCTGGTTTGGTAAACGCGGACTCAAAACCGACATGGCAAGCCTGGAGGCGCAAGCCAGTCAGAGCCGCGCGCAAGCCACTTGGTTTGAGCTTGCCGCACGCATCAAGACCGCGCAGGCCCAACGGTATTACCTGCATGGCAACCAGCAACTGGCACAGGAAATTCTGGACCTCATGACCCAGCTTGAGCGTGTGGCCCAAACCCGCTACGCCAATGGCCTGACGCAGCAGCAAGACGTGATTCGGGCGCAGGTCGAGCAAACCACGATGCGCAGCGAGTTGGTGAACATGCAAAGCGACATCGCCCAGCTCGATGCCCGGCTCAACGGCTGGTTGGCACGCGATGCCCAGGCACCGCTGGCCCTGCCCGACGCGCCTAACTTGATGCCAGTGGCTACCAAGCTGGACAGCGCCAGCCTGGCTGAGCGCGTGCGCCAGCGCAACCCGCAGTTGTTTTCAGAGCAGGCGCGGGCGCAGGCAGCCGAAAAAAACCGTGATCTGAGCTTGCGCAACCGCTACCCGGATTTCAACTTCGGCCTGTCACCCACCGTGGCCCAGGGCGGCGGCACCGAATGGGCACTGATGGTGGAGCTGAACATTCCGCTGCAGCAGGGCAGCCGGCGTGCTCAAGAGCGCGAAGCGCAAGCCATGCTGGATGCAGCCCGGGCGCGCACCGAGGCTCTGGCGAACCAGGTGCTGGCTGATCTGGCGCAAAACCAGGCCGCACTGGAGGCCGCGCAGCGCACCGAGCAACTGGTCACGCACAGCCTGTTGCCGCAAGCCGAACTGACCTTGCGCTCGGCCATGGCTGCGTATGAAAACGGCAAACTCGACTTTGCCACCCTGCTGGATGCCCAGCGCCAAGTGCGCCAGGCCCGGCAAAGCCAGCTCAAGGCACGTTTTGAAGCCCAGATGCGTCTGGCTGAAATAGAAAAACTCACCGGGGAAGATGTATGAGCAAGGCAAGCACACTGGCCGTCGGCCTGATCGCCGTCGCACTGGCTGCCGCCGGGGGCTACTACCTTGGCCACCAGAGAGCAGCATCGTCGGGCATGGCCGCAACCGGTGCGACACCCATCGCTGCCGCAGTACCGACCGAGGCTGGCGGCAAAAAAGAGCGAAAGCTGCTGTATTACCGCAACCCGATGGGGCTGGCCGATACCTCGCCCGAGCCCAAGAAAGATTCCATGGGCATGGACTACATCGCGGTCTATGCCGATGATGCTGCCGACGAGCCTACACCCGCCAACCAGATCAAGATCAGCACCGACAAGGTGCAAAAGCTCGGCGTGCGCACCGAGGCGGCCCAGCTGCGCGTGCTGGGCAAGGTGGTGCGCGCTGCCGGGCGGGTCGAGCCCGATGAAGGCCGCGTTTATGCCATTGCGCCCAAGTTTGAAGGCTATGTTGAGCGCCTGCATGTCAACGTTACCGGTCAGGTGGTCGGGCGCGGCCAACCCTTGTTTGAGGTCTACAGCCCGGAGCTGGTGTCAGCGCAGCGCGAATACGCGATTGCCGTGCAGGGCGTGGAGGCGCTCAAGGCTGCCGGCGGCTCTGCCCAGGCAGGCATGCAGCAGCTGGCACAGGCCAGCCTGCAGCGCCTGAAGAATTGGGACATTTCAGACGAGCAGATCAAGACGCTGACGACCACCGGCGAAGCCAAACGCACGCTCACGCTGCGCTCGCCGGTGTCGGGCATCGTGATGGAAAAAAAGGCCGTGCAGGGCATGCGTTTCATGGCCGGTGAGACGCTGTACCAGGTGACTGATTTATCGCGCGTGTGGGTGATTGCCGATGTGTTTGAGCAAGACATTGCCCAGCTCAAGACCGGCTCAAAAGCCCAGGTTCGCATCAACGCCTACCCGGACAAGCTGTTCAACGGCACCATCACCTATGTTTACCCGACGCTCAAGGCCGAAACGCGCACGGTGCCGGTGCGGGTGGAGCTGGCCAACCCCGGCCTGTTGCTGAAACCAGCGATGTTTGCCGAGGTTGAAATGCAGACCGGCACCCGTGCTGCCGTGCTGACGGTGCCGCTGTCAGCGGTGATCGACAGCGGCACGCGCCAGGTGGTGCTGGTCAGCCAGGCGCAGGGCCGGTTTGAGCCGCGCACGGTCAAGCTCGGCAGCCGCACCGACACCTATGTAGAAGTGCTCGATGGCGTGAAGGATGGCGAGTCGGTGGTGGTCAGTGCCAACTTTTTGATTGATGCGGAGAGTAATTTGAAGGCTGCGCTGGAAGGCTTTGGTTCTAAGGAAAATAGTGCTGTAGCCTTCGTCAATAATGCGCAGACAGCTACTAAATCAGTAGTATCTGTCAGTCATCAAGCGCACGGTAGCGTGGTTGAGGTGGATGCCAAAACCGGGCTGGTCAACATCAGCCACACGCCCGTAGCCAGTCTCAAGTGGCCAGCGATGACGATGGAGTTTGCTGTGGCCAACGCCGGGTTGATGACGGCGTTGAAGCCTGGCGCGACGGTTGACTTTGAGTTTGTCGAACGCGGGCAGGGTGAATGGGTGATTACCGCTGTCAAGCCATCGTCGGCGAGTGCCAAATGACTGTGGTGGCAGCGGGTGGTGTATTGGGCCCCGCCTCATACTGTCAAAGGCCCAGAAATCGGCGGGCCCCAACACCCCACCCACTGCTGCAAGCGCCAAGGTATGCCGGCCTTCAAATGCAAATGCAGTCTTGTAGTTCTGAATTTATTCCTGGCGAACCACCAGCCTCACGCAGGTCATGGGCGCTTGGGCCGGGGGCCGATTTCTGGGCCTTTGACAGTATGAGGCCCCCGGCCCAAGCGCCCGTGACCCACCCACGGTCTAAGCGCATCCAACACACCCAGACTAACTGAAGACTGCAAAAAATGAGAACGCCAATATGCTGTCCAAACTGATTGACTGGTCCGGCAAGAACCGCTTCCTGGTTTTGCTAGCCACGCTGTTCATCGTGCTGGCCGGCATTTTTGCCGTGCTGCGCACCCCGATTGACGCGTTGCCCGACTTGTCGGACGTGCAAGTCATCGTCTACACCGAATACCCCGGCCAGGCGCCGCAGGTGGTGGAAGACCAGGTGACTTACCCGCTGACCACCTCGATGCTGTCGGTGCCCAAATCAAAAGTGGTGCGCGGCTTCTCGTTCTTTGGCGCAAGTTTTGTCTACATCATTTTTGAAGATGGCACCGACATCTATTGGGCGCGCTCCCGTGTGTTGGAGTACCTGAACTTTGCCGCTGGCCGCATGCCCAAAGGCATCACGCCGCAAATCGGGCCCGATGCCACCGGGGTCGGCTGGGTTTACCAATACGCGCTGCTGGCCAAAGACAAAACGCTGGCTGAGTTGCGCAGCGTTCAGGACTGGTTTGTGCGCTACCAGCTCACCAAGGCGCATGGCGTGGCCGAAGTCGCTTCGGTGGGCGGGTTCGTACAGACCTACCAGGTCACGGTAGACCCAGTCAAGCTGCGCTCTTACGGCATTCCACTCATGAAAGTGGCGCAAGTGCTGCGCGACTCGAACCGCGACGTGGGTGGCCGCGCTGTGGAAATGGCAGAGACCGAGTACATGGTGCGCGGCAAAGGCTATCTGCGCGGCAAATCCGATATTGAACTGCTGGTGCTGAAGGCCGACAAGGGCACGCCGGTGCTAATTCGTGACATCGCTCGGGTCGAACTGGTGCCCGACGAGCGCCGTGGCCTGACCGAACTGAATGGTGAAGGTGAAGTGGTGTCGGGCATTGCCATGGCGCGCTATGGCCAAAATGCGCTCGAAGTCATCGCCAACATCAAGGAAAAAATTGCCGAGATCGGCCCCGGCCTGCCCGAAGGGGTGACGGTGCAAGCCGTCTATGACCGCAGCGAGCTGATCAACCGCGCCATCGATACGTTGAAGCGCACGCTGCTGGAAGAATCGGTCATCGTGGCGCTGGTTTGCGTGGTGTTTTTGATGCATGTGCGCAGCGCGCTGGTGGCGATTTTGATGTTGCCAGTGGGTATTTTGATGGCCTTCATCGCCATGCGCCTGTTGGGCATGAGCTCCAACCTGATGAGCCTGGGTGGCATCGCCATTGCCATCGGCGCGATGATTGACGCAGCGATTGTGATGATCGAAAACGCCCACAAACACCTGGAGCGCCTGCCGCCCGAACACAGCAACGCCGAGCGCTTTGAGGCCATGCTGGCGGCGTGCAAAGAAGTTGGCCCGGCACTGTTTTTCTCGCTGTTGATCATCACCGTGTCTTTCCTGCCGGTGTTTGCCTTGGAAGGCCAAGAGGGGCGACTGTTTTCGCCGCTGGCCTTCACCAAGACCTTTTCGATGGCCGGCGCAGCTATCCTGTCGGTCACGCTGGTGCCGGTGCTGATGCTGCTGTTCATTCGCGGCAAGATCATGCCGGAGTCCAAAAACCCGGTGAATCGTTTTCTCATTTGGGCCTATCGCCCAATGATTGCAAGCGTGATGCGCTATAAAAAAGTGACTATTTTGCTGGCGCTGGTAGCGTTGGTCGCCACCTGGTATCCGGCATCCCAACTCGGCTCGGAGTTCATGCCGACGCTCAATGAAGGCTCGCTCTTGTACATGCCTGCCTCGCTGCCTGGCATGTCGATTACCAAGGCAGCGGAGCTGTTGCAAACGCAGGACAAGATCATCAAAAGCTTTCCTGAGGTAAGTTCAGTGTTTGGCAAGGCCGGTCGCGCCAACACCGCCACCGACCCAGCCCCGACCGAGATGTTCGAGACCGTCATCAACCTCAAGCCAGAAAGTGAATGGCGGCCTGGCATGAACATCGATAAGCTGATTGCCGAGCTCGACCAAGCCTTGCAGTTCCCCGGTGTCGCCAACTCCTGGACCATGCCGATCAAGGCGCGCATTGACATGCTGTCCACCGGCATCCGCACGCCGATTGGCATCAAGGTGTTTGGCAAAAATCTGGACGAAATGGAAGTGCTGGCGCGGCAGATCGAGGCCGTGGTGAAAACTGTGCCCGGTACCACCAGCGCCTTTGCCGAGCGCATTACCGGCGGCTTTTACCTCAACATCGAACCCGACCGCGCGCAACTGGCGCGCTACGGCCTGGCCGTGGGTGATTTGCTGGACGTGATTGGCACGGCGCTGGGCGGCGAGATGGTGACCACCACGGTGGAAGGGCGCGAGCGCTACGGTGTGACCGTGCGCTACCCGCGTGAACTGCGCAGCAACCCGCAGCAGATCGAGCGCGAAGTGCTGGTGCCGACCATGGGTGGTGCCATGATCCCGCTGGGCCAACTGGCCAAAGTGGTGGTGGCCAAGGGCGCGCCCGGCATCCGCACCGAAAACGCGCTGCTGTCGGCCTACATCTACGTCGATATTCGAGACCGCGATATTGGCGGCTATGTGGCGGATGCCAAAAAAGCGGTGGCCGCGCAAGTCAAGTTTCCGCCGGGTTATTACATTGCCTGGAGCGGCCAGTTTGAGTACATGGAGCGCGCCATTCAGAAGATGAAGGTGGTGATTCCGGTCACGCTGTTGACGATCTTCTTGTTGCTGTACCTGAACTTTCGGCGCATCACCGAGACCCTGATCGTCATGCTGTCGGTGCCGTTTGCGTTAGTCGGTGGTGTCTGGCTGATGTGGCTGCTGGGCTACAACCTGTCGGTCGCTGTGGCGGTGGGCTTTATCGCGCTGGCTGGGGTGGCGGCGGAAACCGGCGTGATCATGTTGATTTACCTCGACCACGCCTGGCAGGCGGTTAAAGCCACCTGCCGTACCGAAAATCGACAGCCGGAAGTGGCGGATTTGTACGCCGCCGTCATGGAAGGTGCCGTGGAGCGCGTGCGACCCAAGATGATGACGGTGGTGGCCATCATGGCCGGCCTGCTGCCGATTCTGTGGGGGACAGGAACCGGCTCCGAAGTGATGAGCCGCATCGCCGCGCCGATGGTC
>JBBQZI010000086.1:0-12285 GCA_038207855.1 Burkholderiales bacterium | reverse complement strand
ACCCAGTCTTTGTCATTGGCGCGCGGCGCTGATGGTCAATTCAGTTTCAATGTGAAAGCCCATTAACCATGCTGTACCAGCGCAATCCGCAGCTCAATAAAAATGGCGAGCTCATTCATCTCTTGTCCACCGAAGGCCTGCCCAAAAGCATCTTGACGCAGGTGCTCGACACTGCCGTTAACTTTGTCAGTGTTGGTGATCGGGAGGTGAAAAAGGTACCGCTGTTGCGTGGCAAGAGCGTTTTTAACCTGTTTTTTGAAAACTCCACGCGCACCCGGACCACTTTCGAGATTGCCGCCAAACGGCTGTCAGCCGATGTCATCAATCTGGACATTGGCCGCAGTTCCACCACCAAGGGCGAGACCCTGCTTGACACCATCGCCAACCTGAGCGCGATGGCGGCGGATATTTTTGTGGTGCGCCACAGTGAGTCCGGCGCGCCCTACCTGATCGCCCAGCATGTGGCGCCACATGTGCATGTGGTCAATGCCGGCGATGGCCGCCATGCGCACCCGACGCAGGGCTTGCTCGACATGTACACCATCAGGCATTACAAAAAAGACTTCAGCAACCTTACGGTCGCCATCGTTGGTGATGTCTTGCATTCGCGCGTGGCGCGCTCAGACATTCACGCCCTGACCACGCTGGGCTGCGCTGAAGTGCGGGTGGTGGGCCCCAAAACGCTGGTGCCGTCCGACATGGCGCAGATGGGCGTGCGAGTCTGCCATACGCTTGAAGAAGGCATCAAGGGCTGTGATGTGGTCATCATGCTGCGCCTGCAAAACGAGCGCATGAGCGGTGCGCTGCTGCCGTCGAGCCAGGAGTTTTTCAAGAGCTTTGGCCTGACCCCTGAAAAGCTCCAGCTGGCCAAGCCGGATGCCATCGTGATGCACCCCGGTCCGATCAATCGCGGGGTCGAAATTGACTCGGCGGTGGTCGACGGTCAGCAAAGCGTGATCCTGCCGCAAGTGACCTTTGGCATTGCCGTGCGCATGGCCGTCATGAGTATCGTCGCCGGTAACGAAGCCTGAGTGATTAATATGAACAAGTCAAAAAATGTACTGATCCACGGCGGCCGGGTCATCGATCCCGCCAGTGGTTTTGATGAAAAAGCGGATGTAGCCCTTGTCAATGGTGCGGTAGTAGCTATAAAAAATATAGCGGATGACTTTCAGCCAGAAATTACCATTGATGCTAGCGGCTGCTGGGTGTTGCCCGGTCTGGTCGACTTGGCGGTGCGCCTGCGCGAGCCTGGCAATGAACATGCCCACATGCTCGAATCCGAAATGTCCGCTGCCATGGCCGGTGGCGTGACCAGCCTGGTTTGCCAGCCCGACACCGACCCCGTGCTCGATGAGTCCGGCTTGGTGGAGATGCTACGATTTCGCGCTGAAAAACTGCAGCAGGCGCGGGTTTATCCGCTGGGCGCCTTGACGCGCAACCTGAAGGGCGAGACCCTCAGCGAGCTGGTTCAGCTCACCGATGCGGGTTGTGTGGCGTTTAGTCAGGCCGAGGTGGCGATTGGCAACACACAGGTACTGCAGCGCGCCTTTCAATACGCCAGTACCTTTGGCTATGCCGTCTGGCTGCGCCCGCAAGATGCATTTTTGGGTCAGGGTGTGGCTGCTAGCGGGCCCTTGGCCACGCGCATGGGACTCAGCGGTGTGCCGGTGATGTCTGAAACCATTGCCATGCATACCATTTTCGAGCTGATGCACGCCACTGGTGCGCGGGTACATTTGTGCCGTATCAGTAGTGCGGCGGGCGTGGCGCTGGTACGCGAGGCCAAAGCCCAAGGCCTGGCGCTGACCTGTGATGTGAGCATTAACTCACTGCATCTGACCGATACGGACATTGGCTACTTTGACAGCCGGGCGCGTTTGAATCCGCCCTTGCGCCAGCAGCGTGACCGTGATGCGTTGCGCGTGGGGCTGGCAGACGGCACCATTGACGCGCTGGTGTCGGATCACACGCCGGTCGATGATGACGCCAAAGCGGTGCCATTTGCCGAGAGCGAGCCCGGTGCCACCGGACTTGAATTGCTGTTGAGTTTGGCTTGCAAATGGCATCTCGACAGTGGCGTGGCGTTGATGCGTGCGATTGCCGTTGTCACCACGGGCCCGGCGGCGGTGCTGGGTAGCGCTTTGGGTGCGCGCCAGGGCCGTACCGGGCATCTGGCGGTGGGCGGTTTGGGTGATGTCTGTGTGTTTGATCCGCAAGCCGCCTGGACGGTTACGGCAAGTGCCTTGCGCAGCCAGGGCAAGCACACGCCTTTCAGTGGCTATGAATTGCCTGGTCGCGTGCGCTGCACCCTGGTGGGTGGGCGCCTGGCCTATCAGGCCGGCTGATGCCCAACGTAAAATACCGCGGGGCTTTATCAAAACCAGACCGATGCGATTCGGCGCACTGGTTCAAGCCGCTCACCGAGCTGCGGTGTCTTGAATTCAACCAGGAAGTACGTGATGTCGATTCAGTCGGTAAATGACAGTGCCCCCAAAAACCTGAAAACAGATCAGACTTTTGAATCTGCGGCTGATCTGTTTCGTGTTATGTCAGCACCGATACGGCTCAAAATCATCAATAGCCTGTGTGATGGCGAAAAGAATGTCAGTTATCTGTTGACGCAGGTTGCTACCACCCAGCCCAATATGTCACAGCACCTGAACACGCTGTATCAGGCTGGAATTTTGGGTAAGCGACGCGATGGCGTGCAGATTTATTACCGCATTGTTGACCAGCGCATCGTTTCCATTTGTGACTCGGTCTGCCGTGAAATAGCCAGCAAGACGGAGCCTGAGCCCACTTGACCTGGTCGACTGAAACAGCGGCTTTGATCAGGGTTTGAGGTAGGCAAAGCCCTCGCGGGATTGCAGTTTGGCTGCCTCTGCAACACCCGAGGGAACCAGTTTGGTTTCCAGCAACAGCTTGCCGGGATCAATATTCCGTGACATCAACGTGTTGTTGCAAACCCGGAACTCCACATTTTTTGCAGCCAGTGCGCTCACCAGCCCAGAGAACTCGCGTCCCTTGCTGTCTTTCGCATCGGTCAACAAAAAGTCGATGCCCGGTCCGTTGGTAACTACCACAATTTTGGCAGTCGGGTCGGCTGCCAAATGGTTCTTGATGTTGTTCAGGGAACTGACCGCTGTATCAATGCCGGTGGTGAGGTGGTACACCACTTTGGTTTCCTGGGCGCTGGCCACGGTTGCAAAAAGAGCGATTAAAAAGGTGATGAAAATTTTATACATGCTGTGTCTCCTGTGACTGTAGTTTGAATTGATCCGTTGAACGAACCGGGCTTGTCATGGTTTTGATGCTGACGATGTAATGTGCCTTACTTTCAATAGCCCTTCGGGTTTATACGATGTGCCGGGACGGGTGAAACCCAGTACATTCATATCAGAATCGACTAATAAATGTCTCTGACACCCCTTTTAAGGAGATCACGTAAACATGTTCAATAAAATTTCCACCGCCGCGGTGCTTGCCAGTTTGTCGTTGTGTGCCAGTGCTGACGCGCTCCAGTTGCGTAGCATGGCTGCAGCCTGTTCAGGTTGCCACGGAACCCATGGGGTGGCCGAGCAAGGCATGAAAACCCTGGCGGGACAAAGCAAAGAAGATTTGCTCAAGAAAATGCTTGATTACAAGTCCGGCAAGGCCCCAGCCACTTTGATGCACCAGTTGTCCAAGGGCTATTCGGATGAGCAGATTGATCAATTGGCCGGCTACTTTTCAGCCTTGAAGAAATAAGGGAGAAACACATGGAACGTCGTCAATTTGTAAGAACTCTGGGTGCAGGCTCTTTGTTGGGCACTTTTGGAACGCTGGGCATGTTGTCCGGATGTGCCAGCACTGCGGGGGCCAATGGTCCCAAGGTGGTGGTGGTCGGTGGTGGATTTGGCGGCGCTACCGCAGCCAAATATGTGCGTATGTGGTCAGACTACGGTATTTCTGTGACGCTGGTCGAACCCAATGCGTCATTTGTGTCATGCCCGATGTCCAATCTGGTGCTTGGCGGTGTCA
This sequence comes from Burkholderiales bacterium, assembly GCA_038207855.1. Lineage (GTDB taxonomy): Bacteria > Pseudomonadota > Gammaproteobacteria > Burkholderiales > Burkholderiaceae_C > Rhodoferax. The sequence goes on along the minus strand of JBBQZI010000086.1, from coordinate 8,262 downwards.
AAACCATGGCAGATATCACCACCCCGTATGACGGCTTGGTCAAGCACCATGGTGTCAATCTCGTGCGCGACATGGTCACCAGCATCGACCCCGATAAGCGCATTGTCAAATTGGCTGGTGGCGGTGCGTTGCCGTATGACCGCCTGATTTTGTCGCCGGGCGTTGACTTCATGTGGGAAGCCCTGCCCGGTATGGCCGCCAGCGGTGCCAAAGACAAGGTCTTGCACGCGTGGAAAGCCGGCGCGCAAACTGCAGCTTTGCGCAAACAGCTTGAAGCCATGCCGGACGGGGGTGTGTTTGCTATGTCAATTCCGCTGGCACCGTATCGATGCCCCCCCGGTCCTTACGAGCGTGCCTGCCAGGTAGCCTCGTATTTCAGCCAGGCCAAGCCCAAATCCAAGGTATTGATTCTGGACGCCAATGACGATGTCACATCCAAATCAGCGTTGTTCAAGAAAGCCTGGGTTGATCGTTATAAAAACATTGTTGAATACCGTCCAAAGCACACAGTGACTGATGTTGATGTCGCTACCAACACGCTCAAGTTTGAGTTCAATGACGACCTCAAGGCCGATGTGTTGAACGTACTTCCGCCCATGCGCGCTGGTGAGATTGCGGTCAAGTCCGGTTTGGCAACGGCCAACGACCGCTGGTGTGAGGTGGACTTTTTGACGTTCGAGTCCAAAGCAGCCAAAAACATCCACGTGCTGGGCGATTCGATACAAGTCGCGCCGGCCATGCCGAAGTCTGGCCACATGGCCAATCAGCACGGCAAGACCTGTGCTGCAGCGGTGGTTGCATTGTTGACGGGCAAGGCGGTCAATGACGCACCGATTTACAACAACACCTGCTACAGTTTTGTGAGTGCCGAAGATGCCGTGCATGTGGCCAGCGTGCACGCTTATGACGCGCATAGGAAGACGATGGTGGCGGTGGCTGGCGCGGGTGGTTTGTCAAAGGCAGCCAACGAGCTTGAAGGTCAGTTTGCATTAGCCTGGGCGCGTGGCATCTGGGCGGATACCTTGAACTAAGCCCATGAAGAATTCGTTCAAAGTTGTGATCGCTGCACTCGGTGTGCTAGCGCTCGGTTCGGCGTATGCTCAAGCTGACCAGGCCCGGGCCGCCAAGATTGTCTCTGGCTCCTGTTTCATGTGCCACGGCGAGGGCGGCGAGTCATCGAGCGAAATTTTTCCAAAGCTGGCGGGTCAGCATGCCGAGTACATCGCCAAGCAACTGGAGAATTTCAAAAGTGGCAACCGCAAAAGCACCGCCATGGCTGATATGGCCGGACGTTTGAAATCTGATGAAATGCTGGCGCTTGGGCAATATTTTGAAGCCAAATCTGCACCACCTGAGGTGATCAAAGACCCGGAACTTGCGGGTGTAGGTCGCTATATATTCAATAGCGGAAATAAATTCAGTGGCGTGCCGGCCTGTGCTGGTTGTCATGGCAAGGAAGGGCGGGGTACCGCATCGCTGCCCCGGTTGGCCGGACAATATGCCTCCTATATTGAAAACCAGTTGCACTTGTTTAACAAGCGCGAGCGCACCAATGACAACGCCGTCATGCATTCCATTGTTGACAAAATGTCGCCCCTGGAAATAGCCGCCGTGGCGCAATACATCAGTGGCAAATAGCGCCGCCAATGGTTAAGGTGCAACACGCCCGTTATTGAGTAAGGCCCCGGTCGGGGAGTGGCTTGTGGGGGAATCGATCAGGCGGTCCGCGACTCCTGCGCCTACCCACATACCCGCCAAGGCCAGCCAGGCCGTCAATGCAAAAATGGCACCACCGGTGATGCCGGCGCCCACTGCGCAACCACCTGCCAGCATGGCACCAAAACCCATCAGAATGGCTCCAAAAATATAGCGACGCATGCTGTAGCCATCGTTGAATCCTTCCAGCTTTAGGTCTTTTCCGACCCAGGCTCCGGCGAATGAGCCTAGAACTACGCCGGGCACCAAGCCGAAATTGAAGCCGACTTCCGGAGCCGGCGTTGCCAGCACGCGCATCAACCATTCAGCGGACGGGCCACTAAACGTCAAGCCCTGCACTGGCACGACTTGAAAGGAATTGGTTGACACCCAATAGGTAAAGCCCCAACCCGCTGCCACGGCCAGTCCGGTGCCAATGCCGCCAACCCACTTCCAGAAACCCCAGCCACTGCGTACTGAGAAGAACAGGGCTGCAATCAACCAGATTAAACCAAAGGCCAAGCCACCCCATGGGCCGACACCGGTTAACGCCAGCAGGTCACGTGATGCCCCGCCGTCCACAGTCCACCATCCGCTGATGGTTTCGCGCCAGGGTGCCAGTACGCCGGCTAAAGCAGCCTGTGCGGATACGGCAAAAATTAGTCCTGAAAGCAGTGCGCGCAGGTTGCCATTGGCAGCCAGAACCAACAGTCGACTGGCGCAGCCACGGGTCAGGATCATGCCCACACCAAACAAAAGCCCGCCGATCAAGGCACCGGAAATACTGCCGGTGGCGGCAATTTGTCGTGCCGCAGTGGTGTCCATGTGATGTGTCAGGTTCAACGCCTGAACGCCGATCACGGCAGCCGAAAATGTCAGTAGCCAGACCGATATTTTTTCACCATAGGTACGGTGCCAGAATTCCAGCGTGGCAGCGCGCAAGCAGAATTTGGAACGCTGTGCAAAAAAACCAAACATGATTCCAATCAGCAAACCACCCGATGCCAATATGGTTTTTTCGCCGTAGGCCTCGATCAGGTTTGCAAAGTTCACAATGGCTCCAATATTTTATATTTCGCTTATATTACACCCACAATAAAGATTTACTTAAAAACTGTTATGGAGACAAGTATGTACAACTACAAGCATTTTTTTCAACTCCGTTGGCTGCTGTGGGGCTTTTTGGGCCTCTGCTTCAGCGCCGCACACGCCGCCGATGCGCCGCCGATGGAGGTGCAGCAGGTGTCGCCCTCCGCCTGGTTTGTGCAAGGCTTGTCGGCGCTGGGAACCCCGGAAAATCAAAATTTCATTTCCAATGCCGGCTTTGTCATCACGCCAAAAGGGGTGGTTGTGATTGATGCACTGGGCTCACCGGCGCTGGCAACGCGCTTGATTGCTGAAATCAGAAAACTCACACCGCTGCCCATCACCCATGTGCTGGTAACCCACTACCACGCCGATCACATTTACGGCTTGCAGGTATTCAAGGCGCAAGGTGCCCACATTGTGGCGCACCGTGCCGCTTTGATTTACCTGAACTCAGAGACCGCGCGCCTGCGCATGGAGGCTTCACGTGAACAACTTTATCCGTGGATCGACGAGACGACCCATCTGGTGCCAGCCGATGAATGGATTGATGGTGATCAAGAATTTGATATGGGTGGTGTTCGTATTCAGGCTAAGAAGGTTGGGCCGGCCCATACGCCAGAAGATCTGGCCTACTACCTGCCTGCTGAAAAGGTGCTGTTTGCCGGCGACCTGGTGTTTCGCAGCCGCATTCCGTTTGTCGGGCAGGCGGATAGTCAGCACTGGATTGCATCGCTGGATCAACTACTGGCCTTTGATACCAACGTGATCGTGCCGGGGCATGGGCCGCTGTCGAATGAGGCGCGCAAGGACATGCAGCAAACACGCGACTACCTGGTCTATCTGCGCACCGCCATGGGCCGTGCAACTGAGGTGATGCAGCCATTTGAAGAAGCCTACAAAAACACCGACTGGACACCGTTTGAACACCTGCCATTGTTTGGCGTGGCCAACCGCATGAATGCCTACAACACCTATTTGCTGCTTGAACACGAGGCTAAATGATGAAACAAAACGGTCGTGTGATGTCGCGTCGCCATCTGCTTGCTTTTGGCGCGTTCAGTACGGTTGCAAGTGTGAGTCCTTTGGCTTGGGCGCAGGCGGCTAGCCTGCCGGTTCCGACATCGCTGCCCGATGATTTGGCGCGGGCTTTGAAAAAAGGCGGCCCGTTGCTGGTCATGGTCAGTCTGGAGGGCTGTCCATTTTGCAAGATCGCCCGCGAGAATTATCTGGCACCGCTGCAACGCCAACAGGGATTGGCCATCGTACAAATTGACATGCGAAGTCGTCAAATGCTTCAAGACTTCAGCGGGGGCAGTAAAACCCAGGATGCCTTGATTCGCAGTTGGGGTATAACAATAGCGCCCACCATTTTGTTTTTTGGACGTGGGGGCGTGGAGGTGGCTGAGCGCCTGGTTGGCGGCTACATTCCTGACTTTTATGGTGCTTACCTGGATGATCGATTGCGCGTGGCGCGTGCTGCGGTTGCTGTTTGATAAAGAGAAATTCATGATTCCCATTAAAACTGAATCGGCGTGGCGTGGCACTTCTGACTGTCGCAGTTGCGGCATCCGTGAATTGATGTTGTTTGCTGACTTGAGTGAGCAAGACTTTGTGAAAATTCATGTGCCCATTGATGATCTTGAATTTGGGCGTGGTGCGGTGCTCTTCGATGAGGGCAGTTCGGCGCAAAGTGTCTATACGCTGCGAAGTGGCATGGTCAAGCTGGTACGCAGCACGCAGGATGGTCGCCAGCGCATTGTGCGGGTGCTTCGTTCAGGCGATGTGGTCGGGCTGGAGGCCTTGGCGACAGCCCATTACGACAGCGATGCGATTGCTTTAACGGCTGCAACGGTCTGTCGGATTCCCATTGCAATCATCCAAAAACTGGGCGCTAACAGTGCGCGCCTGCATTCCCAATTGATGCGCAAGTGGCAACTTGCTTTGAAAGATGCGGATGACTGGCTGGCTAATTTAAATTTTGGGACCGCGCGCCAGCGTGTCGGTAACCTGGTTTTGAAGATGCGCAGCCCAGGCAATAGCGAGGTGTCCATGCTGTTCTCCCGCGAGGACATGGGGGCCATGCTGGACCTGAAACTTGAAACGGTCAGTCGAGAGATCAGTCGACTGGTTCAAGAAGGCGTCATTAAACCCCTGGACAAGCAGGGGCGCATTTATCAGGTGTGCCTGCCAGAGGCGCTGCTGTCAAACTAACATCATTTATAGACAGAAAGCGATCTATCAATGAAACACTTTGCTTCCGCTTTATTGCTGGTGTTTGCTGCATCAAGCCATGCCGACGAGATACCCACCCTTTACCAAGGGGCCGATCTGAAATTGGGTAACCAGTTGATTGCCGACAACAACTGCAGCTCTTGCCACCAGCGCCAGGTGGGGGGTGATGGCAGTGCCATTTACCGTCCTGCTGGGCGGGTCAATTCGTTGGGGGCGTTGCGCGGACAGGTAGAGGCCTGCAACCAGCAATTGAATGTTGGACTTTTTCCGGACGAAGTGACCTCCATTTCTGCGGTCCTCAACCGCGATCATTACCGCTTCAAGTAGGTAAAAACCCCGACTCGGAATTAATGCTCGTCAAGTTATATTCGTGTTGTCTTAATTTAGATTAATAACGGATATTCTTGAAAACCCCAAGGGTCTCGGCGCTGGTGTTCAAGCGCTGCAGAATTTTCGGTGAGCTGTTGACCCCATGCGTTTGAAAATCATCGCTTCGCTGCGTGGCGGCGACCAAATTGCTAAGGCAAGCGGGTGTTCGCGGAGAAGTTGCCGGAACCTGGTTTTTATGAAGTTGAATCAATCTGCATCACGACATGAGTCATTCACAGCATGCATAACAGGAGTTTTTTAATGGAACAAACGACGAGCTCTGGTCGGGTTCGCAAGGCGCCAGAAAATTTTTTGGATCAGAGCGGTGTCAAAACCGTTTTTGCCGAAGCTAAAAAAGGTCGCCGCGACTTCATTCGCAACACATTTGCAGCCGCTGCGGCAGGGGTAGCAGTACCCGCCGCCTTGGCACAAGGCAATCCGATCCCGAGCGAGGGCGGTGATGCCAACATCCTGAACCTGCCCGAACACAGTCTGGCGTTGGGTTTGGGCGTGGCGTTGAACGATGGTTATGGCAAGCCGTCCAAATATGAGTCAAACGTACAGCGTCGGCCCAGCCCGGGTCTGACGCAGACGACCCAGGCATCGGTGTCGTTTGCGCCCTTGCAGTCGTTGTTTGGCATTGTTACCCCGAGCGGCTTGCATTTTGAGCGTCACCACCAAGGCTGGTGGGACATTGATCCGTCCAAGCACCGGCTGATGATCAACGGCATGGTGAAGTCAGCCAAAGTGTTCACGCTGGACGAAATCATCCGCCTGCCATCGGTGTCGCGCTTTCACTTCATGGAGTGCGGTGCCAATACGGCGGTCGAATGGGGCAATGTGGCGGTACCAACAGTTCAGTACACCCATGGCATGGTGTCGTGCAGTGAGTTCACCGGCGTGCCGCTGATCACGCTGCTGGAAATTGCCGGGGCTGATCTGAAAAATGGCAAGTTCGTGTTGGCTGAGGGTGCCGATGGCTCCTCCATGACCCGCACCATCCCGATGAGCCTGATTAAATCCGGCGAAGTGCTGGTGGCTTATGGGCAAAACGGCGAAATGTTGCGGCCAGAAAACGGTTACCCCTTGCGCCTGGTGGTGCCAGGCATCCAGGGCGTAAGCTGGGTCAAGTACCTGCGCCGCATCGAAGTGGGCGACATGCCTTACGCCACCAAGGACGAAGCCGACCACTACATGGACTTGCAGCCCGACGGCCAGCATCGCCAGTACTCGGGCTTACAGGAGTGCAAAAGCGTGGTGACCACGCCCTCGGGCGGTCAGTTGTTGCTGGATCAGGGTTTTTACAACATCACCGGTTTGGCTTGGTCGGGTCGCGGCAAGATCAAGCGGGTTGATGTGTCGGTCGACGGTGGGCGTAACTGGCGCACCGCGCGGCTGGAGTCGCCGGTGCTCTCGAAAGCACTGACACGCTTCAATATCGATTGGGTCTGGGACGGCAAGCCGGCCATTGTGCAAAGTCGCGCTATGGATGAAACTGGTTTTGTGCAGCCCACTTACCAGCAACTTCGCGGCGTGCGGGGCACCCGCTCGATCTATCACAACAACGCTATCCAGTCGTGGCTGGTGCAAGAGAACGGCGAGGTAAAAAATGTTCAAATTTCGTAAGGCAGTCCTGGGCATCGCACTGGTGAGCGCTGCCGCAGCGGTGGGCGCACAGACCCACTACCAGTTCCCCGGTGTCGGGCGTGATGCAACTTCTAAAGAGGTTGCAGCTTGGGACATCGACGTGCGGCCCGATTTCAAGGGGCTACCGGCCGGCTCTGGCTCGGTCGCTCAGGGCCAAGTGGTGTGGGAGGCCAAGTGTGAATCCTGTCACGGTATTTTTGGTGACTCCAACGAGGTGTTCAGTCCGCTGGTGGGCGGCATCGTTCCGAACGACCTTGAAACCGGGCATGTGGCTAATCTGCGCAACCGCAACTTTTCGGGTCGCACGACCTTCATGAAAGTGCCCACCGTCTCGACGGTTTGGGACTTCATCAACCGCGCCATGCCCTGGAATAAACCGAAATCACTCACGCCTGATGATGTCTACGCGGTGCTGGCTTATTTGTTGAATTTGAATGGCATCGTGCCTGACAACTACGTACTGAACGAAAAAACCATTCGTGACGTGCAGGCACGTATGCCCAACCGCAATGGCATGACGCACGATCATGCGCTGTGGCCTGGTCAAGAGTTTGGTGGTGCGAAGAAGCCCGATACCCACAACGTGGCTTGCATGAAAGACTGCGCGCATGAGCCCAAGCTCGCTTCGTTCTTGCCAGACTTCGCCCGTAACGCGCACGGCAATATTGCCGAGCAGGTGCGCCCAGTCGGCATTGCGGGTGCCGATACGCTGCACCCGGAACGTAAATTGGGTGAAATGGCTGCAGCCCCGGTGCAGTTGTCAGCAGCTGAGCAGGCCAAGGCCGACGCCAAAAAAGGCGCAGCTGCAGCCCAAAAGAACGGCTGTCTGGTGTGCCACGGTATTGCCAACAAGATTGTTGGCCCGGCCTATGCCGATGTATCCAAAAAGTATGCAGGCCAGGTTGATTACCTGGTGAAGAAGATCAAGTCTGGCGGTGTTGGCGTGTGGGGCGAAATTCCCATGCCACCCCAAACTTTGAGCGATGCCGATGTCAAGACCATTGCGGCTTGGCTGGCATCAGGTGAAGTCAGATAGAACCCCGTATTCAAGGACTGCCGTCAGTTTTTTTCACGCATGAACTTAAACAAGGAGATTCCCATGCAAACACGTCGCGAGACACTCAAACACAGCGCCATTGTGGCTGGCCTGCTGGCCACCACGGGGCTGTTTCCCCAATACGCCTTTGCCTACAACAAAAGCGCCTTTGAAGCCAAAAACATGGCTGATGT
>JBBQZI010000085.1:0-12575 GCA_038207855.1 Burkholderiales bacterium | reverse complement strand
AGACGGGCAAAAATCTGGCTGTTGAGCTCGCTGACCAGCCGGGAAATCACCTCAATGCGCATGCCGCCACGCTGCAGTGCCTTGACTGAGTCGTCCACCGCCAACGCAGCCACCCGCAAGTCTTCCACCGTGTGCGCCTGCTCCACCTGCAAGGTGATCAGGTGCGAGTGGTTGGACATGAAACTCATCAGGTCCAGCTGGCTCAAAATACCCAAAATGGTGTCGCCGTCTTTCACCAGAATGCGGTGCACGCGGTGGCGTAGCATGGTCAACAGGGCCTCGAACAGTTCAGCTTCGGCAGACAAAGAAATTAGGTCAAATCGGGCGATAGCCCTTACGGGTAAAGCGTCAGGTGCTATCGGATTTAACAGTGCATCACGCAGGTCGGTGGTCGTGAACATGCCGATGCGCTCGGCCCCGTTGGCCCTGTCGCGCACCAGCGTATGGGTGGCTTTTTTTTCGGACAAAAATCGGCACACCGACACCAAGTCGAGATCACCATCCACAAACAGCGGCTTTTGCAGGTAAGCGTCTTTCAGCCGCACCAGCATGAGCGACATCATTTCGCGGTTGTGGTCGGCTTCGGCATCCAGCGCCAGGTTGGTGGCCGCTTGGGAAAATACCAGCTTGGCAAAGCGGTGGTTATCCGCCAGCAAGTTCAGCAGCAGTTCGCGCGGCAGTTGCCAGGCGGTGACGGTATCCAACGCGGTGCAGCTGGCGTGGTTGCGCCCGGTCAGCAAGGCGCGCCACGGCGTGGTTTCACCGGCTTCCAGCACATGCACATGGCCTTCTTCATCGAGCTGCATGTGGCCACTTTGAATGACCCACAGGCTGCGCAAAGGTTCCTGCGCCGTGCCCAGGGTGTCGTTAGGTGCGAGCTGGACGCGCACCGCGGCTTCATGCAACTGGGCCTGCTCGGTTGCGCTCAGGGCCTGCCAGGGGGCAATGTCAAAAGAAAAGGTGTCCATCACAGCATCAGTCATCCATAAAAAAAGGACTGAAGGCAATTGCCCTCAGTCCTTGTTGATTATCGCCAGGGTTTACCCTGGCGAGGCGCGATTTCAGTGACCCGAAGAGCCTGATGCGCCAATGCCGGTTTCAGAACGCACTTGCTGCGCAAGGAAGCCAGCGCGGTCTACCTTGGCGCGTGCGCTGTTGTCCAGAATCGAGAACAACCAGATACCGACAAAGCCGATGGTCATGGAGAACAAAGCGGGCGAGGTGTACGGGAACAATGCGGAACCCTTGGGGTTACCCAGCGTGGCTTCCCACACCGAAGGCGACACGATGGTCAGACCAACAGAAGAAATCAAGCCCAAAAAGCCACCAATCACAGCGCCCTTGGTGGTGCAGTCTTTCCACAGCACCGACATAAACAGCACCGGGAAGTTGGCCGATGCGGCAATCGCAAACGCCAATGACACCATGAACGCGATGTTTTGCTTCTCGAACACAATGCCCAGCGTGACAGCCAGGATGCCCAGGCCGATGGTGGTGATTTTTGAGATGCGCAGCTCATCGGCGCTATTGGCCTTACCTTGTTTGATAACCGTTGCGTAGATGTCGTGTGACACCGCAGACGCACCTGACAGTGTCAGACCAGCCACGACAGCCAGAATGGTGGCAAACGCCACGGCCGAGATGAAGCCCAGGAACACGTTACCGCCGACAGCGTTGGCCAAGTGAATAGCGGCCATGTTGCCGCCGCCGATCAGGCCGCCCTTGGCATCAAGAAACTGTGGATTAGTCAGCACGAAGGTAATGGCACCGAAACCGATGATGAAGGTCAGCAGATAGAAGTAGCCAATCCAGCCGGTGGCCCACATCACGGATGAACGTGCTGCCTTGGCACTTGGTACGGTGAAAAAGCGCATCAAAATGTGTGGCAAACCAGCGGTGCCGAACATCAGAGCCATACCGAAGCTGATGGCCGAGATAGGATCTTTCACAAAGTTGCCTGGCCCCATGATGGACGCACCGGCTGCAGCCGCCACTTCAGCAATTTTGCCGTTCTTGAGAGCAAGGTCGGTTTTGACCTTGATGGCTTCAACGAACATGGCTTCAGGGCTGAAGCCAAAGTGCCACAGCACCGACACCGCCATGAAGGTGGCACCAGACAGCAGCAAGCAGGCCTTGATGATCTGCACCCAGGTGGTGGCGGTCATGCCGCCAAACAGCACGTACACCATCATCAGCGCGCCGACAATGATCACGGCAATGTAGTACTCCAGACCAAACAGCAGCTTGATGAGCTGACCGGCACCGACCATCTGGGCGATCAGGTAAAAAGCCACCACCACCAATGTGCCCGAGGCGGCAAAAATGCGGATTGGCTTCTGCTCGAAGCGAAACGCCGCCACGTCGGCAAAGGTGAACTTGCCCAGGTTGCGCAGGCGCTCAGCCATCAGGAAGGTCAGGAGGGGCCAGCCGACCAGAAAGCCGATCGAGTAGATCAAGCCGTCATAGCCACTGGCCATCACGGCCGCAGAAATACCCAGAAACGAAGCCGCCGACATGTAGTCACCAGCGATGGCCAGACCATTCTGGAAGCCGGTGATGCCGCCACCAGCGGTATAGAAGTCAGCCGCAGATTTAGTCTTGGCGGCTGCCCACTTGGTGATGAACAGTGTGAATACGACAAAACCAGCGAACATGCTGATGGCCGTCCAGTTGGTGGGTTGCTTTTCAGCTTGGCCCAAGTCAGCGCCCGCCGCGAGTGCGCCGGCAGAAACAGCAAGCAGCGAGATTAGCGCAAGCGCGCTTTTGATATTTTTTAAATTTGTCATTTCAGAACTGCCTTTGTAATGGCTGCTGTCAGGTCGTCATATTCGCTGTTGGCGCGACGAACATAAATGGCGGTGATCACAATGGTGAAGATGATGACACCAAACCCAATTGGAATACCAATGGTGGTCACGCCGGCACCCATTTTTTGGGCCAGGAATGATTTGTCGAAAGCGATCAGACCAATGAAACCGTAGTAAACGATCATCATGGCCCACGTCAATTTCCAGCCAAAGCTGCTGCGCTTGGCCTTGAGCTCCTGGTACTTCGGGTTGCTGACAACCCGGGCTACTAAATCATCTTGCATCAATATCTCCTTAAGAATGTGGTGACCGTAAAGGTTACGTGGTCGCTCTTACCAATTACTGACCCGTGGCTAGCGGATTGCTTGGTAATTTGTCGGTGTTTACCCTAGTTTTGAAGCGCCGACAGCAATTTCATCAGAAAACTGTAAGGAATCTCCGCGAAAGTCCGCCCGGCACGACACATACATTTGTGGCAATGCGACTGGGACAGCATTTTTGCTGTGGTGACTTAAATATTATTAGAGGAGATTTCATGAAGGAAGACTTAAGTAGTCAAGCCTACTGGAAGGCCACAATCTCGCTGCTAAGGAACATTCTTATTGTCTGGTTCTTGGTGTCGTTTGGTGCGGGCATCCTGTTGGTGGACTTTTTCAATCAATTCCACCTGGGTGGTTACCCCTTGGGCTTCTGGTTCGCCCAGCAGGGTTCGATCTACATCTTCGTGATTCAGATTTTTTACTACGCCTGGCGTATGAACAATCTGGACATCAAGTTTGACGTTCACGAAGAATAAGGACTCGAAAATCATGGATCTTCAAACCACAATTTACATCATGGTCGGGTTGAGCTTTTCGCTTTACATCGGCATTGCGATCTGGGCCCGTGCCGGTTCTACCAGCGAGTTTTACTCAGCTGGCGGCTCGGTGCACCCGGTCTTGAACGGCATGGCGACCGGTGCCGACTGGATGAGCGCGGCATCGTTCATCTCCATGGCCGGCCTGATTTCCAACATGGGTTACGGCGGCGGCCTGTTTCTGATGGGCTGGACGGGTGGCTACGTGCTGCTGGCCATGTTGCTGGCACCGTACCTGCGCAAGTTTGGCAAGTTCACTGTGCCGCAGTTCATTGGCGATCGTTTTTACTCCAAGGGTGCCAGTCTGGTGGCTGTGATCTGCCTGTTGGTTGCTTCACTGACCTACATCATTGGTCAGATGACGGGCGTGGGCGTGGCGTTCTCGCGCTTTTTGGGTGTTTCGAGCGAGACCGGCATTTATGTCGGTATGGGCATCGTCTTTTTGTACGCCGTGTTCGGTGGTATGAAAGGCATTACCTACACACAGGTGGCGCAGTACGTTGTGCTGATTCTGGCCTACACGGTGCCTGCGATCTTCATTTCGCTGCAACTCACCGGTCACGTGTTGCCACAAGTCGGTCTGGGCTCCAATATCGTGGGGCAGGACATGTCCTTGCTGGCAAAACTCGACTCGGTTGTGACTGACCTCGGGTTTGGCCGGTACACCACGACAACGGCAGGCAGCACACTCAATATGTTTGTGTATACCTTGTCGCTCATGATCGGAACGGCTGGCTTGCCGCACGTCATCATGCGATTCTTTACTGTTCCTACCGTCAAGGACGCGCGCTCAAGCGCGGGCTGGGCGCTGGTGTTCATTGCTATTTTGTACACCACTGCACCCGCTGTGGCTGCAATGGCCAAGATGAACCTGATTCGCACGGTTACGCCGGGTGTTGTGATGCAGGGTACCGATCCGTTTGCCAAAGACTCGGCCATCGAGTTTGAAAAGCGCCCCGACTGGATGAAGCGCTGGGAAAAAACCGGTTTGCTGAAGTTCGAGGACAAGAATGGCGATGGCCGTATTCAGTACTACAACGACAAGACCAAGGACGAAGCGGTCAAAGCCAAGGCTGCAGCGGCTGGTTGGAAGGGCAACGAACTGACGGTCAACGCCGACATTATTGTGCTGGCCAACCCTGAAATTGCCTTGTTGCCCAACTGGGTGATTGGTCTGGTGGCGGCGGGTGGTTTGGCGGCTGCGCTATCGACTGCGGCCGGCTTGCTGATGGCGATCTCTGCAGCGGTATCGCACGATCTTGTCAAGAACATCTTTGTTCCGGACATCTCCGAGAAGAATGAGCTGCTGACGGGCAAGGTGGCGATGGCGGGTGCGATTGTGGTGGCAGGCTACCTGGGGCTTAATCCGCCAGGTTTTGCGGCCGGTACCGTGGCGCTGGCCTTTGGTATTGCCGCCAGCTCGCTGTTCCCGGCCATCATGATGGGTATTTTCAGCAAGAAGATGAACAAAGAAGGTGCTATGGCCGGTATGCTGGCAGGCTTGGCCATCACGCTGTTCTATGTGTTTGCGCACAAGGGTCTGTTCTTCATCAAGGGCACAGACTACCTGCCGCTGATCGGTGGCGCCAACAGCTTCTTTGGCATCACGCCGGAAGCCTTTGGTGCCGTTGGTGCGCTGGTTAACTTTATTGTGGCCTTCGTGGTGGATAAATTTACCCCGGAACCCCCTGAGCATATTCAGCACATGGTTGAAATGGTGCGTACGCCGCGTGGTTCCAAACTAGTTAACGGTTCCCACTAAGGCGCTCGATTTGACGAAATATTGCACCCTGGTCTGCTGTGGCAGATCAGGGTGACAATGAAAGCCCTGCTGGTTTTGCTTGCAGGGCTTTTTTACTGAAACCGGGAGCTTGAAACATGGTTTTTGACATCAGCGTTGCGATGACGTGGATTCTTTTTTTGGCACTGTTTCCGATCAGTTTTTTCTGGTTGCGCCGGGCCTGGCGCATCATCATGTACCGCGATTTTTCTGAGGTGGCCACGAAGGGTGGTGAAGCACCACCCAACCCCGAAAAGTTCGCACCCTATGAGATGGCCATCAATCTTGTCGCCGGCATCGTGATTGCCGGAACCATTGTGGCCATCGTGATGGGCGTCTGGGAATACAGCGTCTGGAGCGCCGTGGCCGGCAGCACCATCTGGTGCAAGTTTTTTGCCAGTTTTGCCCTGAGCCGTCAGGCACACGCCAAGTGGGGCAAGGCCAAGCCGGACAGCACGGCATAGATGATTTTGATCGCATGTTCAAGGACCTTGCCGCCCAACGATTGACTACCCTGTTTGTGGGCGGCTGGCTGCTGCTGAACTTTCCGCTGCTGGCGTTGTGGGATGTGGACGCCACCTGGTGGGGTGTGCCGGTGTTTCCGGCGGCCTTGTTCATGTTGTGGGCTGTGTTGATCGCCGCCATGGCCTGGCTGGTGGAGCGTCCCGGGCAAGCTGACAAGGACGATTAGCCATGCTGTCGCCGCTGCTGGTCATTGGGGCTTCATTTATCTACTTGCTGCTGCTGTTTGCGGTGGCTTATTTTGGTGACTGGCGCGCCACGCAGGGCCGCTCGATCATCGATAACCCCTGGACTTACGCCCTGTCGCTCGCGGTGTACTGCACCGCCTGGACTTACTTTGGCAGCGTTGGACGTGCGGCCTCTGGCGGTATCTGGTTTTTGCCGATCTATCTGGGGCCGACACTGGCCATGGCGCTGGGGTGGATGGTGTTGCGCAAGATGATCCGTATTGCCAAGACTTACCGCATCACCTCCATTGCTGACTTCATTGGCAGCCGCTACGGCAAGAGTCCACTGCTGGCCGGGCTGGTGACGCTGATTGCCGTGGTTGGCATCGTGCCCTACATTGCGCTGCAGCTCAAAGCGGTCTCAGCCGGTTATGCCCTGATGACAACATCGCCCAACGCCGGCCCGGTGCTGCAGGCGCACTGGAGCCAGGACAGCACTTTTTACATGGCGTTGGCCTTGGCCGGCTTCACCATGGTGTTTGGTGCCAGGCATCTGGATTCGGCTGAACGGCATGAGGGCTTGGTGGCCGCCATCGCCTTTGAGTCGGTGGTCAAGCTGGTGGCCTTTCTGGCGGTCGGCTTTTTTGTCGTGTACAGCATGTTTGATGGCCTGGCCGATCTTTTTTCCAAAGCCCATGCAGTGCCCAAATTGGCGGCCCTATTGCGGCTGGATCAGGGTGGCAGTTTTGCCTGGACGCAGTGGTTTGCGCTGACGCTGCTGTCAATGCTGTCGGTGATTTTTTTACCACGCCAGTTCCAAATGATGGTAGTCGAAAACGTCCGAGAAAGTCACCTGCGCCGGGCGGTCTGGGTGTTTCCGCTGTATTTGCTGGCGATCAACCTGTTTGTGTTGCCAATTGCGCTGGGCGGCTTGCTGTATTTTGGCTCGGGGCAGATGAATGCCGACAACTTTGTGTTGTCGCTGCCGCTGGCGGCCGGTCAGCCGGCGCTGGCCTTGTTGGCGTTTATTGGTGGGCTGTCGGCCGCCACCGGCATGTTGATTGTGGAAACCATCGCGGTGTCGACCATGGTCTGCAATGAGCTGGTGATGCCGCTGCTGCTGCGCACCCGGCTTTTCCGGCTGGAGGCCGGCCATGACCTGACCCGGGTGCTGCTGGTCATTCGGCGCGCTGCCATTCTGCTGGTGTTGGTATTGGGTTATAGCTACTTTCACCTGGCGGGCGAGGCTTATGCACTGGTCAGCATTGGGCTGATCAGCTTTGCGGCGGTGGCCCAGTTTGCCCCGGCGGTGCTGGGCGGCCTGTACTGGAAAGGCGGCACCCGGCGCGGCGCATTGGTGGGCTTGTTGCTAGGGTTTCTGATGTGGGCCTATACGCTGATGCTGCCTTCGCTGGCCAAGTCGGGCTGGCTGGATGCTGCTTTTTTGACGCAGGGCCTGTGGGGCTTGAGCTGGTTGCGGCCTGAACAGTTGTTCGGCTTGGCAGGCCTGGACAACCTGACCCATTCACTATTCTGGAGTTTGCTGGTCAACGTCGGGGCCTTTGTTGTTTTGTCATTGTGGCGTGTGCCATCGGGGCAGGAGGCCAGTCAGGCACTGCTGTTTGTCGATGTGTTTGAGCGCACCAGCGCCAGCAGCCCGGTGTTTTGGCGCGGTAGTGCCAAGGTGCCGGATTTGTTGCGACTGTGTGAGCGGTTTTTGGGTGCCGACAAAGCCCTCGCGTTGTTTGCCGGTTATGCGCGGCAATCGGGTGTGCGTGATGTGAAAACCATTGTTCCGGATGCCCGCTTGGTGCAGTTTGTCGAGACCCAGCTAGCGGGGGCCGTCGGCAGTGCTTCGGCCCGTGTGCTGGTGGCCTCCACCGTTGAAGAAGAAACCTTGACCCCCGATGATGTGCTGCGCATTCTGGACGAAACCTCGCAACTGCGTGCGCACTCAATGGCGCTGGAACAAAAGTCAGCCTCGCTGGAGCGCGCCACAGCTGAGCTGCGTGCAGCCAATGAGCAGCTCAAAAGTCTGGATCGGCTCAAGGATGATTTCATGTCGTCGGTGACGCACGAACTGCGCACGCCATTGACCTCGATTCGCGCGTTGGCAGAGTTGTTGCGCGACGACCCCAAGATCGAATTGGCGCAGCGCTGCAAGTTCATCGAGATCATTGTCAGCGAGACTGAGCGACTGTCGCGCTTGGTCAATCAGGTGCTGGACATGGCCAAGATCGAGTCGGGCCATGCCGAGTGGCATTCAGAGAGAATTAATATGTCCGATCTGGTGCGCCAAGCGGTGGTGACCACGGCGGAGATGTTTCGTGAGCGCCAGATCGAGGTGGTGCTGAACCTACCCGAAACATCGCCAGTGCTGTTGGCTGACCCGGACCGCTTGATGCAGGTGATGTTGAATTTGCTCTCCAACGCGGCCAAGTTTGTACCCGTGCCCGGTGGTCGGGTTGGTGTAAGCCTGCGCAGTGACGATAGCGGGGTAACGGTGGCGGTCCAAGACAACGGACCGGGCGTGGCGGCAGAGCAGCAAGCGCTGGTTTTTGAGCGGTTTCAGCAAGGCGGTGATGCCAGCAACCGGCCCCAGGGCACGGGTCTGGGGCTGCCGATCAGCAGGCAGATTGTGGCGCATTTTGGTGGCCGGCTTTGGTTGGAATCCACGCCGCCACAAGGGGCCTGTTTCCTGTTTTATTTGCCCGTGAAGCAGCCCAATGACACTGAAAATACATAAATGAGGAGATGACGATGAGCCAAAAAATACTGGTGGCTGACGATGAGCCGAATATTGTGATTTCGCTGGAGTACCTGCTCAAGCGCGAAGGCTACAACGTGGTGATTGCGCGTGACGGTCAGGAAGCGCTTGATGTCATCACCCGTGAGCACCCCGATCTGGTGTTGCTGGATGTGATGATGCCCAAGAAAACCGGCTTTGAAGTCTGCCAGGAGCTGCGTGCCAACGAGGCTTTGCAAAGCACCAAAATCCTGATGCTCACCGCCAAGGGGCGCGACACGGATATTGCCAAAGGCCTGGCGCTGGGGGCCGATGCCTACATGACCAAACCCTTTGCGACGCGCGAACTGGTGCAAAAAGTGGCGCAGATGCTGGGCAACGCCCCATGAAGCTGGACCGCCGCCTGGTGATGGCCATTGGCATCATCGGCCTGGCCACGGTGGTCTGGCTGCTGTTGACGATGGGTTTGATTGCTTCCACGCTGGCACCGGCGCAGCGTGCGCTGGTGGTTGAACAACTGGCACCCCGCTTGGTGTTGATCGGTATGACCTGGGTTTTTGGTCTGGTGGCCATTGCGGCCACGCTGCGCTGGCTGTTTCGGCGCTACGCCAGTGCGCCAGCACGCCTGTTAGAACAAACCCAGGTGTTGCTGGCCGCGCAAAAGGCGGCCCCACTGAACCACCAAGGCACCAAGGAGACCCATGCGCTGGCGCATGCCATTTATGAGCTTGCCAGCCAGCGTGACAGCTTGCGCGCAGATGTTGCCACGCAGATCGCGCAGGCCAATTTGGGCGTGCAGCAGGAAAAAAACCGCTTGGCCGCACTGATGGCTGAACTGACTCAAAGTGTCGTGGTGTGCAATCTGGATGGCCGCATTATTTTGTACAACAGCCGGGCGCGCTTGCAGTTCAAAACGCTCTCGGTGACACCAACGCTGGCCGGTGGGGCTGAACTGGTGGGCATTGGCCGGTCGATTTACGCCGTGTTTGACCGCCAATTGGTCGCGCATGCGCTGGAGAGCATTCAGCAGCGCATTGCCCGCGGAGCCGGCAGCCCGTCGGCCCAATTCGTGACCACCACGCAAGCTGGTCAACTGCTGCGCGTGCAGATGGCGCCAGTGCGCAATGTGGATGCGTCCGACGGGGCCATTGAGATCAATGGCTTTGTGCTGATGCTCGACAACGTTACCCGCGCTTTTGAAGAAGAGCACCTGCGTGACCAACTGCTGCATAGCCTGACCGAAGGCAGTCGCTCGTCGCTGGCCAATATTCAGGCAGCCGTGGACATGCTGGCCTATCCTGATCTGGAGCCAGACATGCGCGAGCGTTTCCTGAAAGTGGTGCGCGAAGAGGTTGGCAGCATGAGCAGTCGCATCGCCGACATGACGCAACAAGAGACACAAGGCCTGAAGGCGCGCTGGCCGATGGAGGAAATGCTGGGTGCCGACGTGCTGCTGGCGGCGCAACGGCGCATTGAAGCGCGCAACAAGCGCTCCGTGACACTGGAAAACATGGATGCCGGTATTTGGCTAAAGGTGGACAGCTTCAGCCTGACGCAGGCGCTGGATTATCTGGCCGCCCGTCTGGTGGATGAATTTGACATCAAGCACTTTCGCTTGCGGCTGCAGCCCAATGGCGCGCGAGCGCAGCTGGACCTGATCTGGACCGGCCAGGCCATGAGCACTGAAACCGTGATGACTTGGGAGATGGACAGCATGCGCTTTGGTGCCGAGAGCACGCCGCTGACGGTGCGCGACGTGGTCGAGCGCCATGGTGGCGAGATGTGGTTTGAACGCGAACGCGTGCGCCACGAGGCGTTTTTCCGATTTCTGTTGCCGCTGGCCAGCTTGCAGGAGCAACTGGAAGCCACGCAAATCCTGCAAAACGACAGCCGCCCTGAATACTACGACTTTGACCTGTTCCAGACCACCGAGCAAACCAATGCGATGGACGACCGCTTGCTCAGCGACCTGTCATACACCGTGTTTGATACCGAGACCACGGGCCTGAATCCGTCCGAGGGCGATGAAATCATCCAGCTTGGCGCGGCGCGTTGTGTCAATGGCAAGTTGCTCAAGCAAGAGAGCTTTGAGCAACTGGTGAATCCGGGGCGCCTGATTCCGGCGGCTACCATTCCGATTCATGGCATCACCCAGGACATGGTGCGTGGCAAGCCTGCCATTACCGAGGTGCTGCCGGCGTTTTACTCCTTTGCCCAGGACACCGTACTGGTGGCGCACAACGCGGCTTTTGACATGAAGTTTCTGCAATTGCAGGAGAAAAATACCGGCCTGGTGTTCAAGCACCCGGTGCTCGATACCTTGCTGCTGTCAGCGGTGGTCCACCCGAACCAGGAGTCACACCGGCTCGAAGCCATTGCCGAGCGTTTCAATATCACCGTGCTGGGGCGGCACACGGCGCTGGGCGATGCGATGTTGACAGCAGAAGTGTGGCTGCGGCTGGTCCCGCTGCTGCAAGCCATGGGCATCACGACCTTGGGGCAGGCGCGTGAAGCGGCGCAAAAAACCTATTACGCCCGGCTGAAGTATTGAGTTAATTGCTATTAATAATGTAGCTACTTGCGCTTATAAATAAAGGGCTAGAGGCTTAAAAAGCTTTATCAATAGCGTTGTTTCAGCACGCCTTGCAGGGTTTGCACCACGCTGAACGCGTCTTTCAGGTGACTGCGTTCAAAGTTTGACAATTCTTCAAGTGCCAAAAAATTATCGGGTGACTGGCCTTGCTGCGTCTGGCGGGCCTGGTGGGCAATGCGCAGCTTGCCCAGAAACTCCAGCGCATCACGCAGGTCACGCGCGCCTTGCACGCTGATTTCACCGGCTGTAGCAGACACTTCGAGCCGGTCATGGGTATTGGCCAGCGATACGCCTGCGGCCAAGGCATAAATGCGTGCCAGATCAACAATTGGCACGATGCCGCTGTGTTTGAGGTCAATGGTGTGCGGGTGCTCGCCGCCTTTGCTCAAACTAATGGTGCCAAACAGGCCCAGCGGTGGCCGGTGTTTGAGTGCGTTGCTGACCATGTGCGCCAAAAACAGGCTGTTGCCCTTGGTGTGAACCAGCACTTCTTCTTGCAAACTGGTCAGCAACTCGGCCTGACCATGAATGGCGCGCAAGTCAAAAAACACACAGGTCAGCATCAGCGCTTTGGGCTTGGGGCTGTCGATCCATTTGTGGAAATACCCCGCCCACACCTTACGCGGTTGCCGCCAGGTGTCGGTCATGGCCATCATGTCGCCGGGGCAGTGGATGTAGCCACAGGCTGCCAGGCCGTCGCAGACAAATTTGGAGAAGGCGCGAAAGTAGTCGCCGTGGCGGGCTTCATCAAAGCGGTCATCCAGAATCAGGCAGTTGTCCTGGTCTGATTTGGCAGTTTGCTCGTTGCGCGCCTGCGAACCCGCCGCCACCCATAAGAAGTCCACCGGCGCCGGGCCCAGTTGCGTTTGCGCCAGGTGAATCAGCCGAATCGTCAGTGCATCGGTGATGGCCGTCAGGATGTGGCCGGTGCTGTAAGCGCTGGCATCGGCGGCGGCCAGGTGTTGTTGCAAGGTTTTGACGCGGGTACTGATTTCAACCAGGCCGGCCAGCGTGCTTTGCTTGTAAATGTCGCCCGCCAGGTAAACGGCAGAGCTGCTGTGTTGCTCGGTCAGGTCGGTGGTGGTGATCATGCCGGCGATGCGC
>JBBQZI010000084.1:0-12747 GCA_038207855.1 Burkholderiales bacterium | reverse complement strand
GGCGCAGCCAACCCCCAAACCAAATAATTGGGGTCAGATAACGATTGTTTTTGATTCGAGTCAGATTCAGAAAAATTAATCGTTATCTGACCCCAATTAATGAGCGACTGCAGCAGTGCCTGCGCTACCGGGTGCGAGGGGCAACGCAGGCCGATGCTGGCGTGGCCGCCGGCAGCAGCAGCGGCGATGCCCGGGCGGCGCGGCAAAATCAGCGTCAGCGGGCCGGGCCAAAAGGCGGTCATCAGTGCTTGCGCAAAGTCTGGGATTTCGCTGGCAAAGTGCGTTGCCGCCGCAGCGCTTGCCACATGCACGATCAGCGGGTGATCAGCCGGCCGGCCTTTGGTGATGAAAATTTGCGCCACGGCGGCTGTGTTTTCAGCATCTGCCGCCAGCCCATAAACGGTCTCTGTTGGCAAGCCTAATAGACCTCCAGCCCTTATGCAGATTGCGCCAGACGCTATTGAACTTGCAGCATCACCAGGCAGGATCATGATAAAACCCGGCTAAGCCAGCAAGGAACTGAATGCCCGCTTTCGAGAGCATGACGGGCGAACTTCTTCATTCAAAACGCGTCGATGCCGAGCAAGCTGGCCGCCGCCAGCGCCGTGGCGTTGGCCTCTTTCGCTGTGGCGGCCGTTACCGTCAGGTGGCCCATCTTGCGACCCGGGTTGGCCTTGAGCTTGCCGTACAAATGCAAATGCACGCCCGGCAGCGCCAGCACCTGCGCCCAGGGCGGTGTCGCACCATTCACCCACAAATCACCCAGCAAATTGAGCATCACCGCGGCGCTATGTTGACGCGGCTGCACCAGCGGCAGGCCGGTCAGCGTGCGCACTTGCAGCTCAAACTGCGACAAGTCGCAGGCATCGAGCGTGTAGTGGCCGCTGTTGTGCGGACGCGGGGCCATCTCGTTGACCACCAGCGCACCGAGCGCCGCGCGTTCCGGTGAACCCTCGTTCAGCACAAAAAACTCGACACACAGCACACCCACATAACGCAATTCTTCCGCTATTTTTTTAGTAGCTGCTACCGCTTGCTCTGCAAGGGCTAGAGGCATATTTCCTTCATAAACCTGGGTGACCGCCAAAATGCCATCGCGGTGCAGGTTGAGCTGCGGGGGAAAGTTGACACAGTCCCCATTCCAGCCGCGCGCCACGATCACCGAGCACTCAGCCGCCAAGGGCAACATTTTTTCCAGCACGCAGGGCACGCTCTTGAGGGTGCCCCAGGCCGCCGCCAGCTCAGCACGGGTACGCACACGCACCTGACCTTTGCCGTCATAGCCCAGACGGGCCGTTTTCAGAATACCGGGCAGCAGGTCGTCGGCAACGGCTGCCAGTTGCGCAGGCGTCTCAATCACGGCATAGGGCGCGACCGGCACGCCGCTGCGCGCCAGATGGGCCTTTTCCTTGATGCGGTCTTGCGCAATCGCCACGCTGTCTGCCGACGGTGCCGTCGGGCGGGCTGCGCCGAGTGTGACGAGCGCTGGCGCGGGCACGTTTTCAAACTCGGTGGTGATGGCCGCGCAGCGCTGCATCAACTGCGTCAGGCCCTGCTCGTCCAGGTAATCGGTTTTGATGTGGTAGTGGCTCACCAACCCGGCCGGGCTGATCACATCCGGGTCCAGCACCACGGTGAAATAACCCATGCTTTGGGCTGCCTGGACAAACATGCGCCCAAGCTGGCCACCGCCCATCACGCCCAGGGTGGTCTGTTGGCCGTCGCCGTTCAAGCCGGTGGTGCCCGGCAACAACACGGGGCCGCTCATAGCGCGGGCGGCAGCAGCATGCCGCGCGACATTTGGGTTTGCTCAGCGCGAAAATCTTCCAGCCGGGCGCGCAGCACGATGTCGTTATTGGCCAGCATGGCGACGGCAAACAGCGCCGCGTTGGCCGCGCCCGCCGCACCAATAGCAAAGGTGGCCACCGGGATGCCCTTGGGCATTTGCACAATGCTGTGCAGCGAATCGACACCGCTTAGGTGTTTGCTGGCCACCGGCACGCCCAGCACCGGCACGGTGGTTTTGGCTGCCAGCATGCCCGGCAAGTGGGCCGCACCGCCGGCCCCGGCGATGATGGCCTTCAGACCGCGCCCCGCCGCCGTTTCGGCGTAGGCAAACATGTCATCAGGCATTCTGTGGGCGGACACCACCCGGGCCTCGTGGCTGATGCCGAACTGTTGGAGAATGTGGACTGCGTGTTGCATGGTGTCCCAGTCTGAGCTGGAGCCCATGAGCACACCGATTTGGATAGTATTCATTCTTTGAATTTTACGTTTAGCTCACAAAAGATAACCACCATGATTGACATCACCCTGCAAAATTTTGAGACCGAGGTGATTGCCGCCTCCATGACGACCCCGATCCTGATTGATTTCTGGGCTCCGTGGTGCGGCCCGTGCAAATCGCTCGGCCCGATTTTGGAACAGGTTGAAGAGGCTTATCAAGGCCGCTTTACGCTGGCCAAGATTGACTCTGATGAACAGCAGCAACTGGCCCAGGCCTTTGGCGTGCGCAGCATTCCTACGGTGATTTTGATGATGCAAGGCAAGCCGGTCGACGGTTTTACTGGTGCGCAAAGCGCCACCCAGGTGCGCGAGTTTCTCGACAAGCACCTGCCGACCGAGGGCGCGCTGGTGGCAGAGGAAGAGGTCGAAGATGCGCAGGCCTTGCTCCAGGCCGGTGACCCGCAGGCCGCGCTGGCCAAACTGGCCGATGCCTTGGCCAGCGACCCCGGCAATGACGATGCGCGCTTTGACTACATCAAGCTGTTGATTGAACAGGGTGAGCTCGAAGAAGCCGAAGCCACGCTGGCGCCCAAGCTGACTGAGATTCCGCGCAAGCTGCGCTTTGAAGCCTTGCAGCAATGGTTGATTGCTATTAAAAACATAGCTACTAGCGCATATTCCACCTGGTCTATAGGTCAATTTGACGAAAAAATAGCCTTGAACAAGCGTGATTTTGAGACCCGCTACGCCAAGGCTTGCTTGCTGGTCGCCACCAATGAATGGGTAGCCGCCATGGACGAGTTGCTGGAAATCATCATGCGCGACAAAAAATGGCGCGATGAAGCCCCGCGCAAGCTGGTGGTGGCGATTCTGGAACTGCTGACCCCACCCAAACCCAAAGCCGCTGCACAAGCCACGGGCAAAACGGCCGGTGGCATCGAGGTGCTGGGCAAGGCCGCTGTGCAGGAAGATCCGCAGGCCGCGCTGGTGTCAAGCTACCGGCGCAAATTGAGCATGATGCTGAATTGATAGCTCTTAAAAATTGCCGGGCTTTTGGGCTGTAAGAGTGCAGCGGGTGCAACCGGTGCAGAATGATGTGACAAAGGGAGCCTGTCACCATGATGACCCAACCATCCTCAGAATTCAGCCTGCTGATCGGCGCGTCTGCTGCCGAACTGCTGGGCACTGCGCTCAGTGCCGTCACCGACCGGGTGGCGGTGGTCGATACGCAGGGGGTGATCGTCATGGTCAATGCCGCTTGGCGGCGCTTTGCCCAAAACAACAGCCCACAGCCCGGTCAAATCCCCGCCCATTCAGACCTTGGCAGCAATTACCTTGCAGTGCTTGCAAGCGCCGCCCAGGCACCCGATGCGCCAGCCAGCGCCATGCAAGCGGGTGTGGGCATCAAGGCCGTGCTCAGCGGGCAGCTGGACCACTTTGCGCTGCAATACCCCTGTCACACCCCGCAGCAGCAACACTGGTTCAACATGACGGTCAAGCCGATTGCCTGGGCGGCTTGGCGCGGTGCCGTCATCGCCTATGCCGATGTCACGCCACAAGAGTTGGTCAAGCAAGCGCTGACCGAAGGCGAGTTGCGCTTTTCTAACCTGTTTGACAACCTGGCCAACGTGGCCATTCAAGGCTACGCCCTGGATGGCAGCACACGCTATTGGAACCCAGCCTCGGAACGTTTGTATGGCTACACGCGTGCCGAGGCGCTGGGCAAAAACCTGCTCGACCTGATCATCCCGGCTCCTATGCAAGCCGATGTCAAGGCGGCCATGGCACACATGGCGCAAACCGGTCAGCCAATTCCGACGCAGGAGCTGGGCCTGCAGCACAAAGACGGCTCGCGGGTACAGGTGTTGTCCAGCCATACGCTGCTTCATTCACCGGGTCAGCCCATAGAGTTGTTTTGTGCTGATGTTGACCTCAGCGCCCGTTACCAGGCGGAAGCTGCGCTGCGCGAGAGTGAGCAGCGCTTTCGCAGCATTGCGAACGCCACGCCGGTGATGATCTGGTTGGCCGGCACCGATACCTTGTGTTATTGGTTCAACGCCGGTTGGCTGGTTTTTACCGGCCGCACCCTGGAAGAGGAGATGGGCAACGGCTGGCTCGAAGGGGTGCATCCCGATGATCTGGCGCGATGCGCGGCGTTTTACCTTCAGCATTTTGAAAAGCGCTTGCCGTTTCAAATGGAATACCGCCTGCGCCACCACAGCGGCCAGCACCGCTGGATTCACGACAGCGGCGTGCCACGCTTTGATGCTCAGGGTGTGTTTGTGGGCTACATTGGCTCGTGTGTCGATGCCCATGAAGTGCGCACCGTCAAAAACCAGTTGGCCGCTATGGCCGATGCCGTGCCAGGGGTGGTGTACCAGTTCATCACCCACCCCGATGGGCGCTGGCAGTTCAGCTACCTCAGCCACGGCATTGAAGCGCTTTATGGCGTGAGAGTCGAGGCAGGTTTGCGCGACCACAACGCGCTGACGCAGTGCATTGCGCCAGAAGACCGTGACGCGCACCTCGCCTCGGTCGAGCTTGTGAGCCAGAGCCTGAGCCCATGGCAGCATGAATTCCGCATCATCACCCCTGCTGGCACCCGCAAATGGGTGCGCGGCCAGGCCTCAGCGCAGCGGCAAAGCGATGGCAGCGCGCTGTGGAGCGGCATTTTGACCGACATCAGTACACAAAAAGCGCAAGAGGTGCAGCTGAGCCAGGCCGCCAGCGTGTTTGCCAACGTGCAAGAAGCGATTGTTATTACCGATGCCCAGCGCAACATCGTGGACATCAACGCGGCGTTCACCCGCACCACCGGCTACAGCCGCGCTGAGGTGCTGGGACAAAATCCGCGCCTACTCAAGTCCGGGCTGCAAGACAGCGCGTTTTACCAAGCCATGTGGCAGCAAATCAACCAACAGGGCTTCTGGGTTGGTGAGGTTTACAACCGCCACAAAAACGGTGCGGTTTACCCGGTCATACTCAATATCAACGCCATCACCGATGCACAAGGCAAAGTTAGCCACTACGTGGGCGTTGCCACTGACATCAACGACCTCAAGATTCACCAGGACCTGCTGGAACATGTGGCGCACTACGATGCCCTGACCAACCTGCCCAACCGGGTGCTGTTGGCCGACCGGCTGCAGCACTCGATTGCCCAAGCGCACCGTAATCAAACCCAGCTGGCCGTGTGTTACCTGGACCTGGACGGCTTCAAACGTGTCAACGATACGCTGGGGCACGCAGCCGGCGACCTGGTGCTGCAAACCGTGGCCCAGCGCATGGGCACGGTACTGCGCGCCAGCGATACAGCGGCGCGCCTTGGCGGCGATGAATTTGTGGTGTTGCTGTCTGACCTGGAAGGTCCGGATGCGTTGGATGCCTTGCTACAACGCATGCTGCAGGCGATCGCGCAGCCGATCGCCATCGGGGACCAGCAAGTCAGCGTCGGAGCCAGCATGGGAGTCAGCCTGTACCCGGTGAATGCCACCGAGCCCGACACCCTGCTGCGTCAGGCCGACATAGCCATGTTTGCCGCCAAGGCGGGCGGCAAAAACCGCTACCAGATGTTTGGCGTGGGTGGCCAAACTTCAGCGCCTGGTTAAATCGTATTCAAGCAGCACGCGCTGCCTGGAACACCACCATGTTTTCGTAGTCTTCACAGTAATCACCACAAATCATCAGAATTTTTTTGGCCGCCATGCTGGTCTCCTGGGTTGTTGAATGGGAGACCGATTTTCCAGCGCATCAGCACGTTTGTGGTGGTAGCGGGGTGTGACATGATCAGTTGAGGACAGAGCAGATTTCACTGCATGTAAATGCTGGTCTGTCCCGCAAAACACCCCTGATTAGTTGAGGACAGAGCAGATTTCACTGCGTGTAAATCCTGGTCTGTCCCGCAAAGTCTCAGGTGGTCAGCCGCGCCAGCGCTTCCTGGTATTTGGCGGCGGTTTTTTCGATCACGTCACGCGGCAGATGCGGGGCTGGCGGGGTTTTGCTCCAGGGTTTGCCGCCGACTTGCGCGGTTTCCAGCCAGTCGCGCAAAAACTGTTTGTCGTAGCTGGGCGGGTTAACGCCTTCCTGGTAGCTTTCGGCTGGCCAGTAGCGCGATGAATCGGGGGTCAGTACCTCGTCCATCAGCACCAGCGTGCCGTCTTTGTCCAGGCCAAATTCAAACTTGGTATCGGCAATGATGATGCCCTTGGTGGCGGCAAAGGCGCTGGCGGCTTTGTAAATGGCAATGCTGATGTCGCGAATGCGCGTGGCCAGGTCAAGGCCAATCATCTCCACGGTTTTCTCAAAGGTGATGTTTTCGTCGTGCTCGCCCATCTCGGCCTTGGCTGCCGGGGTGTAGATCGGCTCAGGCAGTTTGCTGGCGTTTGTCAGGCCTTCGGGTAGCGGCACGCCGCAGACCATGCGGTTCTCCTGGTATTCCTTCCAGCCGCTGCCAGCCAGGTAGCCGCGCACGACAGCTTCAACCGGAATCGGTTTCAGGCGCTTGACCAGCATTGAGCGGCCGGTCACTTGTGGCACTTCTGCCGGGGTGACGGCGCTCTCAGGTGCGTCGCCGGTCAGATGAATCGGGCAGAGGTTCAAGCCATTCGGGCCGAGCTTGTCAAACCAGAACAAGGCCATTTGGGTCAGCAACACGCCCTTGCCGGGAATCGGTTGGCCCATGATGACGTCAAAGGCGCTGATGCGGTCAGAAGCCACCATCAGAATGCGGTCATCGCCTACGGCGTAGTTGTCGCGCACCTTGCCGCGCGCCAGCAGGGTCAGGGATGTGAGGGATGAGGTGTGGACGGTAGGGTTGGAGGTGGTCATGGGATCAATTTCAGTTTGGGTTCAATTTGGCAAAGGGCGGAAAAATCTCGATCACGCGCCAGCAAAGGGATGTCGGCTTCCAGCGCACAGGCGGCAACGATGCAGTCGATGGGGTTGCGTACGGTCAAGCCTTTCCAGCGACAGCGCGCGTACAACAAAGCCGCTTGACGGTGCAATTCGCGCACATCTTCAGATTCAAACACGGGAATTTGGTCAATTTGTGCCTGTAGCCGAATGAAATGACTGGCATCGCGCGCCCCCTGCAACACCTCCTGCAACACCACGGCAGGTAAGCATAAAACCTCATTGGAGCGGATAGCCAGCGCCAGACGCTGGTGTGCTGCCGATCCGGTGCCCCGCAAAAATTCAATCACCGCAGAGGTGTCAACCATCATTGCCGGGGTGTTCATTTTGCCTTTGCAGCGTAATCAATGCCGTCAGGTTCGGCAAGCAGCAGAGGAATTATGGGGTTTCGCAAATAGCATTCATCCGGGTCGTAATCGTCGGCCAGCACATCGCTGCCCTCCAGCGCCAACAGGCCCGAATAGTCGGGCTTGCGCACATAGGCTTTGAGTGCAGCTTCAACGGCTGCCTTTTTGGTTTTGACCCCGGCGCGCAGCATCGCCTGGGCAATCAGTTCGTCGTCAATGACAATGTTGGTTCGGGTGTTCATAGGGGTTTTCAATTTGATACACCTTGCATGTGTACGCATGAATTATGCGACAAATCTGTGCTCGCAAAACCGGCGAACAAGGAGTCCCTACGCCCATCAGCGTGTTTTCATATAGGCCGCATACAGGCCGCCATGCAGGTCGCGCAGCAACTTGCGGTGACTGACGATGTCCTGGTGGCGACCCTGGTGCTCCAGACCCAGCAAGTTGACCAACAGTCGCATGGCTTGCTCGGGCGCACGGTGGGTCGAGACTTGAGCTGGGGCCAGATGGGGTGCCAGTTGCGGGCGTTCGGTCAGCACCCAAGCGGGAAACCAGGCCAAGTCGGCATCTGCTTCGGTCTGGTTGGCGGTCAACTCAAGGCCCGGTTCAAATTCGGCATCAAACTGCGCCTTGAGCCGCTTCAAAATAGGGTCGGACGAATTCTGCACCAGCGCGTTCAGGCGCTGCGGCGACAGCCAGGCCAGCTCAGCCAGCAGCGGCCAACTCGCTTGCAAACCCAGCAGGTTCAGACGTGCCTGCGTCATCCAGGCCAGCGGGGTGGGAATGCGCCGCCAGGACTCAATCTGCGCCACTGCATCCTGCGCGCCGCGCCAGTCTTGAATGTGCAGCAGCATGGAGGCCGCGTGCTGGGCTGGTGCATCGGCGCGGTACGGCAGATGGGCGCTGCGGCCAATGACGTTCTGCCAGAACCGCAGCAACCAGGGCTGGGCCAGCTTGGCATCCATCAAGCGTTGGGCGGCTGGGGCGAGTTCATCCTTGAGCGCCGACTGGGCCTGCGCCAAACCCGCATGGTCAGCGAAGGCAGGCGGTGGTTCGGTTTGGGCGACCAGTGCTGCCGTGGCCTCGATCAGTTTGGAGAGTGCCGGCAAGGCGGCATCACACGGGTACTCATGCGCCAGCACTAGCCAGCAGGCACGCGAGCGCGGCGCATCAAAGCGCTCCAGCGCCTGCAGCACATCGTTGCGCAGCATGACATCGCGGCTGTCTTCAAAAATATCAAGTTGCATGCGGATCAAGATTCAGAAATTGCTTTATTTTTGATAGTTCTTCACGCTTATTCCATAAGGGCTAGCGGCCAATTTGGCATAAAAAAAACCACCCAAGGGTGGTTTTTTGGAACGTGGCGCAAGCCAGCGTTTTATTGCACCACTTGCGCCAGTTCGCCACGCGCGTAGCGGGCTGCCACTTCAACCAGGGTATGGCCCTTGATTTTGGCGGCCTGGCCTTCGCAACCGAACTCAAGGTAGCGCTGTTTGCACAGTTGCTTGGCAGCTTCGCGGGCCGGCTTGAGCCAGTCACGGGCATCAAACTTGTCGGGGTTTTCAAACATGAATTTGCGCACCGCTGCGGTCATGGCCAAGCGAATGTCAGTGTCGATGTTGATCTTGCGCACGCCGAATTTGATGGCTTTCTGGATTTCTTCGACCGGTACGCCGTAGGTCTCTTTCATCTTGCCACCGAACTGATTGATGATGGCCAGCGACTCTTGCGGCACGCTGCTGGAGCCGTGCATCACCAAGTGGGTGTTGGGCAGGCGTTTGTGGATTTCCATCACGCGGTCAATCGCCAGAATGTCGCCGGTGGGCTTGCGGGTGAACTTGTAGGCGCCGTGGCTGGTGCCAATGGCGATCGCCAGTGCGTCAAGCTGCGTGCGTTTGACAAAGTCAGCGGCCTGCTCGGGGTCAGTCAGCATTTGCTCGCGCGTCATGGTGGCATCGGTTCCGTGACCGTCTTCCTTGTCGCCCTTCATGGTCTCCAGCGAGCCCAGACAGCCCAGTTCGCCCTCTACCGTGACACCCACAGCGTGCGCCATTTCGACCACTTTGCGGGTGACTTCGGCGTTGTAGTCGTAGCTGGCAATGGTTTTGCCATCGGCCATCAAGGAGCCATCCATCATCACCGAGCTGAAACCCAGGTTGATGGCACCCTGACATATCTCAGGGCTTTGGCCATGATCCTGGTGCATCACCAGCGGAATGTGCGGATAAGCCTCAATGGCAGCCTGAATCAGGTGCTTGATGAAAGCCTCACCAGCGTATTTGCGGGCACCGGCGCTGGCCTGCAAGATAACTGGCGAGCCGACCTCATTGGCCGCCTCCATAACGGCCTGCACCTGCTCCAGGTTGTTGACGTTGAAAGCCGGAATACCGTAGCCATTGACCGCGGCGTGGTCAAGCAGTTCGCGCATAGAAACAAGAGCCATGATGGTGTCCTTGAAAAGTTGGTAACTAGGTGGTAACTCGGATCAATTCTAGCGATGCGTTTGACGGCGGCCAACAGCGGCTAAACCACCCGGCAAATTTTCAGCGTATTGGTACCGCCGGGTTCGCCCATGGGCTCGCCATAGGTGATGGCATAGACATCGTCTTTGTGCATCACACCTCGCGCCTTGAGATCGGACTCGGCTTGCCACAGCGCTGTGTCGCGGTCGGTGCTGCCGCCAATCAGCAGCGGGCGCACATTGCGGTACAGCGTCATCTTGCGCTGCGTGGCCACCTTGGAGGTCAATGCGTAAATCGGCACTTGAATCAAGTGGCGGCTCATCCACAGTGCAGTCGCGCCGCTGTCAGTCATGGCCACAATCGCCTTGGCACCCAGGTGGTGCGCGGTAAACAGCGCGCCCATGGCAATGGCGTGGTCAATGCGCGCAAAGGTCTTGCCGGTAAAGTCAGCTTCCAGCTTGAAGCTTTCACCCCCTTCAGCGGCATGGCAAATTTTGGCCATTTCAATCACCGTCTCAAGCGGGTATTTGCCAGCAGCGGTTTCGGCCGACAACATGACCGCGTCGGTACCGTCCAGCACGGCATTGGCGACATCGCTGACCTCGGCGCGGGTCGGTACCGGGTTGGTGATCATCGACTCCATCATCTGGGTGGCGGTAATCACCACGCGGTCATGCTCACGGGCCAGCTTGATCATGCGTTTTTGCAGCGCTGGCACCACGGCGTTGCCCACTTCCACGGCCAGGTCACCACGCGCCACCATGATGCCGTCACTGGCCAGCAAAATGGCTTCGAGGTTGGGAATCGCCTCGGCCCGCTCGATTTTGGCAATCAGTCCGGGACGATGGCCGTCTTCAGCGGCGACGTTGCACAGCTGGCGCGCCATTTCCATATCGGTGGCATTTTTCGGGAAACTCACTGCCACATAGTCAGCATGAAAACTCATGGCGGTGCGGATGTCGTCCATGTCCTTGGCGGTCAATGCCGGGGCGCTCAAACCGCCGCCCTGCTTGTTGATGCCCTTGTTGTTGGACAGCTCACCACCGAGCTTGACGGTGGTGTAAATGGCCTCGCCCTTGACCGCATCGACCGTGATGACGATCAGCCCGTCGTTGAGCAGCAGCACGTCGCCCACCTTGACCTCGCGCGGCAGTGACTTGTAGTCCAGCGGCACCGCGTCAATATCGCCGAGTTCGGTGCGCGCGGCATCCAGAACGAATTTCTGGCCGGCCTCCAGAAACACCTTGCCTTCAGCAAATTTCCCGACCCGGATTTTTGGCCCTTGCAGATCGGCCATGATGCCGACTTCACGACCGACCCGTTTGGCGACTTCGCGCACCAGGCGGGCCCGGTCAATGTGGTCTTGCGCGGTGCCATGGCTGAAGTTCAGCCGAACCACGTTGACCCCGGCGCGGATCATCTGCTCCAGCAGCGCCGGGTCGCTTGATGCGGGGCCTAGGGTGGCAACAATTTTGGTAGCACGACGTGGCATGTAAAACTCTCCGTTGTAATTTAGTTTCGTGATTTTCCCACGGAAGCAGTTACCAGGCAGCAACAAAATCACACCACAACACATTCCAAGTCACAGCCCCCCGAAAAACTGTGGTTCAATTCGGCCTTTGGTCAGCTTCGCAGTGCTGCCAGACCGTCCCACTACCCCATGCATCACGACGAATCATCCATTGCCAACATGCTGGAAACACCAGCAGTCAAGCCACGCTTGCTGGTGGTGGATGACCAGGCTATCAATATCCAGGTGATGCACCAGATTTTTGGTGCGCAGTACCAGGTGTTCATGGCCACCAGCGGAGCACAGGCGCTCAAACTGTGCCGCAGCAACCCGCCCGACCTGGTGCTGCTGGACATCGTGATGCCGGACATGGATGGCTTTGAGGTCTGCAGCGCGCTCAAGGCTGACCCGCTGACGCGCGATGTTCCGGTCATTTTTGTCACGGCCCACACCGACGCTGCAATGGAAACATTGGGGCTTGAACTAGGTGCCGTGGACTTTATTTCAAAGCCCATCAACCCGGCGGTGGTGCGCGCCCGGGTCAAGACCCAGATCACGCTGAAGTTTCAGACTGATCTGATGCGCAAGCTGGTTTTCCTGGACGGCCTCACCGGGGTTTTTAACCGGCGCTACTTTGACCAGCAATTGACCATCGAGATGGCGCGATCACTGCGCACGCGCGCACCGCTGACCTTGATCATGCTGGATGTCGACTTTTTCAAACGCTACAACGACCGCTACGGCCACCAAGCCGGTGATGACTGCCTGCGCCAGATTGCACTGACCCTGAAGAAAAGCCTGCGTCGCCCGGCTGATCTGGTGGCACGCTACGGCGGCGAAGAATTTGTCTGCATCTTGCCTGAAACCGGCTTGAACGATGCCCTCACGCTGGCGCAGGAACTGCTCAACATCGTTCGCGCCCTGGGCATACCCCACAACGACTCGGATGTGGCGGACATCGTTACCGTCAGTCTGGGCGTGGCAAGCCATAACGGCCAGTGCAGCGGTGACGCGGCGGCTATGTTGGCACTGGCCGATGCACAACTCTACTGCGCCAAGCACGCCGGGCGCGCCCGCGTCTGCGGGGCCACTTTACCGTTTGATGCCACACCATGAAACCGGATGCCGCCAAACCACTAGAACACCGGTTGCCGCTAAGCTACCGCTGGTTGCCGCGTAGCCTGGAATGGCAGATTTTGCTGCTCAGCGCGTTGTGCCTGACGGCGGCGATTCTGGGGTTTGGCTACACCGTGGCCGAAAAGCAAATCGTTGACACGCGCCCCAGCGT
>JBBQZI010000083.1:0-12990 GCA_038207855.1 Burkholderiales bacterium | reverse complement strand
GATCGGCGACAAGCTCAAAGTCTCGCTGCTGCCCAAGGACACCCGCGGCGACACCGTGACCTTCAACGCGACGTTCCGCTTCGGCGATGTCGAATCGCTCAAGCGCAGCCCCGACCCAGCCGCCAGCGCCGCGGGCGACATGCTGATGCGCGGTAGCAAGATGATGACCCGCGAACAGATCGCGCAGCGCTTCGAGGCGCTGAAAACCACCGCTGACGTGTCGGGCGGCGTGCAGAGCGCAAGCATCGGCCTGAATTCACGGCGCGAACATCTGGCCGATGCGCTCGCGCTGGCGGCCGAGGTGCTGCGCAACCCGAGTTTCCCGGATGCACGACTTGATGAATCGGAGCCGCCATGAGAACGTCCAAACAGGTACTGTGCCCTGAGCGTGGCATGGATATTCGCACCATTACCAAATGGTCCGATGTTGAGCAGTTTCACCCCCGCGCCGGTGTCGTGGAGACAGCGGTAAACCGCAGGGGTGGCAACACCCTCGCGTTCGTGTCAATGAATCGAGAAACCACCGCTACAACGTATGTCGTTTAGCGGGGGAGTATTCATGAAGGTTCATCCACTGGGCAAGTCACCGGTAGTCACGGACGAGGGTGAAAAAATTGCCGAGTCGGGCGCAATCATCGAGTACTTGGTAAAGCGATATGGCAGTCATGCCGCCAGTGGCGAACTGTCCCATTTGCTACCGACACCCGGTACACCTGAGCAAGGTCAATGTCGGTTCTGGATGCATTACGCCGAGGGCTCGCTGATGAGCTGGATAGTCATGAAGCTCGTGTTTGTGAGCATTCCGACCCAGCCGATGCCATTCTTCGTGCGTCCGATTGCACGTCAGATATGCAAAACTGTGCAGGCCAAGTCGGTAGACCCTAACATCACTACGGCGCTGGACTTCATCGAAGGCCATCTGAGTAAGAACACACGGTTTGCTGGCGAGCATCTCACCATGGCGGATTTTCAGATGAGCTTCGGCATCGAGGCTGCACTTTCGCGCAGCAAAGATGTGTCTGCCTATCCCAAGCTACAGGCCTACGGGGCGCGCTTGCAGGCAAGACCGGCGTACCAACGGGCCATTCAAAAGGGTGGGCCAGTGATTATGAAGTGAGACCACTAACGATGCTGACGGAGTCGTTTCAGCTTTGCAAGCAGTTGCCGCCACACTAACCCGCCATCAGCGCGGGACCCTGGCACCACAAACAAGAAAGAGTTGACCGACACAGCAATTAGCAGTGTTTACTGCAAATGTATCTGCGAATGCCAATTAAACCAAAGTGTGTTCTGCCTAATAGCAGCCCTGATAATTGCTCTTCAGGCAGGCAGCAGCCAACGCATTGGCATCAATTATTTGCTGTGGTGTCAGGCGCAACTTTGCAATATCGCGATTTGATATAGCCTCCGTGTTGCCACTGTCGGCGGCAAGGCTGAGCCAGGCATAAGCCCGGACACGGTCTTGCGCGACGCCCCGACCTCTGCTGTACATCACGCCCAAATTGGATTGAGCCGAGGCATTACCCTGCCGGGCCGAAAGCCGAAGCCACTTGAGAGACTCTTTGCTGTCAACCGGGATGCCTTGGCCGTTGGCGTACATCAAGCTCAAATGAAATTGGCTACCGGCATCACCTTGCAATGCCAGCGGACGCAAAAGTCGGAACGCCTTTGCGTAGTCGCCATTGCCTTGTGCTGCCACACCATCTTCATGTGGGCCTGCTACTGCAGTTCCGGCGATTGCAGCAACGGCAATTGCGGTCAGAAGCATGTTTGTGATGGATGATTTCATTCAAAAACTTTCCGACAAACGGTCATGGATTGGCGTTTTTTTGCTACTTAGTCGGTTGTCACCAACTGCGGGCCCAAGGCCCCAAAGCCATTTTCTCAGAGGCACTTAAGTCACGAGAATAGCGCGCACACTCAATGAGTGAGTCTGGGATGAGTCCGGTTTTAACGGCTTTGGTATACCCCTCGCGGGCGATGTCAAATGGAAATGCCAAGACTGCTGCAGCTGAGCGCAGAGCGAAATTCTCGGACAATTTAAATTCGCAATGCTTTCCTGTCGTGGTGTACATCAGCGGCCTTCCATTCCGATTATTAACGGGGACATGCAATATCCGTTCGAACGGCTGTCGATGGATTTCATCCGCCGCTCAAGGTCAAAAATGTCAACAGATGCTGTCAAATAGGCATCGTCAGCGTCTTTTGGAGACGGGAACTTGGGCAGGTATGCCTTGATAAGCTCAATTAGTTTGGACATGATGCGTCCTTTCTCTGGTTGTGAGCACCAAAGATAAGGGTTTACCCTTAGTCATGCAAGTCTATTTACTCTTCTTTACGTCACATGTGGGGTGGTTACGTCGGCCGGTACATTCGAAACAATTGCTCGGAGCCTATGGAAAAGTAATCCGCTGGTCCGCCACTCCGTAAAACCACGCCTGATGCAGCCGTGTCGTATACGCCGTCTTTGAGCAAGTGCTGGGCAATGTGGATCGCTACGACTTCACCAAGAATCAGCCAGGTTGAAACCTTTTTTTCGTCAACACCTTGGAGCTGCAAGATCTGGGTGCGTCGGCATTCGAAAGTGACCGGGCTCTCCATCACACGCGGTACCGCCACGACTCGGGATGGTGCTGGAGTCAGACCGGCCAGCGCGAATTCATTGACCTCTGGTCCCACAGCAGCACAGGTCTGGTTCATTGCCTCGGCAAGCGGGCGAGTAACCAGGTTCCAGACAAACTCGCCGGTTTCTTCGATGTTGCGAAACGTGTCCTTATAGCCAATGCTGGAAAACCCAATGATTGGTGGCGTGTAGTTGAAAGCGTTGAAAAAACTGTAGGGGGCGAGGTTCAAGCTGCCAGAGGCACTTTGCGTCGAAATCCAT
Organism: Burkholderiales bacterium; assembly: GCA_038207855.1. Classification (GTDB taxonomy): domain Bacteria; phylum Pseudomonadota; class Gammaproteobacteria; order Burkholderiales; family Burkholderiaceae_C; genus Rhodoferax. Next base: position 10,106 of record JBBQZI010000083.1, on the reverse strand, counting down.
CCTATGGGTCGAGGACCAATGATGGCGTTGAAGGGGTCATGCTTTAAGCCATGGCCCAGGCGTGGTTCATAAAAATGGGTTGAATCGGACATATATCCCTTTGCAGTTAGCAATATCTACTTCGCGTTTTGCGTCAGTACCAAACGAATTCTTGAAATAGTGTCCGGCATCGGAGCATGGATTGACACCTCCAACCCCAACTGCCGAGCTATGTCATTTACGCGGGCAGGATTCAAGGGTAGTCCACCAGCGTCGATGGCCGCGATTAGGTCTTTGGCTCGCTGTCTAGGCGATGGGGTCGCTCCGGCGGGAAGGATGGCTTTGAGCCAAGTGAAGGTCGGGAGCATGGCCGCCAGTATATGACTGCATCAAAAAGGGGTGACTGCTTTCAGAGAGACTAATTCAGTCACAATCAACTTTATGAAACTGACCACCCAAGGCCTTGAACGATTTGTAGAGGCTCAGAACCGCGACTATGACGGCGTTCTGAGTGAATTGGCCATGGGTGAGAAAACATCGCATTGGATGTGGTTCATTTTTCCGCAGCTCAAGGTATTGGGTCGCAGCGCAATTGCAAGACATTTCGGCATTGAATCGAAGGCAGAGGCACTGGCCTATTGGGGGCACCCTATTCTTCGCAAACGGCTTCTGGAATGCACGAACTTGTTGCTAGCGCAACGCAACACCAATATTCATGACATTCTTGGCTCACCAGACGACATCAAGTTCCGCTCATGCATGACGCTGTTTGCCAGTGTTGCCAAGGATGAGCCAGCGTTTAAGGCTGCACTGGACAGATTTTTTACTGGGAAACCTGACGAAAACACTCTGAAATTGCTTTGAAGAGCACGGTTGCAATTCCGGGTGATAAGGTAACAGCATGTGCAATGACGGTTAATTTATCCTAAAGTACTTATCCAGCCAACATGGCTGGCAGCTGCGGCCGTCGGTTGACGTGGATGGTGGGTTGTCAAGCAGGCGTTCGTTTTTGAAAATATAGTTGAGCCCTTACTCTACCCAATCAGATGACTCCTTAACCATTGAAATAAATGGGCGGGTCTTAGTAAAAAGGGGTCATACGGAAACGTTTTAGTCATGCGACACAACACCGACAGCAATATCCCCATCACCTGGCCGCGCGGTGTCACGTTAATTCTGGTCATTGCGCTGGCGTTTCTCTGGTCTGCCGTGGTCTGGGACTACAAGCGGTCCGAAAACCAAGGCTTGGAAGACATTCGCCGCGAGACTACTGCGCTTGCGCTGCTATTTGCCAACCAGACGACGAGCACATTTCGCAGCGTTGACCAAGCACTGTTGTCGGTACGCAGCACTTGGGTCAGTCAACCGTCGGATATGGAGCACGAGGTCTGGGCATACAGGGCGTTTCTAGAGGGTTCCATACTGCAGATTGCCATCATTGGTGCTGATGGATATCTGGCCTACACCGACCTTGGTATGTCCAAGGAGCCTATTTTTTTGGGGGACCGCGAGGACTTCAAGGTCCACCAGACTTCTCATGGCGACAAGTTGTTTGTCAGTCGCCCGGTTCAAGATAAAGTTTCTGGCAAGTGGTCTATCCAGCTCAGTCGGCCCATTTTCCGTGGAGTAAGATTTGTCGGGGTAATCGTGATTTCCGTGGACCCCAACTATTTTGTCAAGGTCTACCAGGACGTAGGTTTTGGCAAGGACGGTGCAGCGCGCATGATTCGCGAAACCGGTGAAATCATGGCCCGCTCCAGCGGACAGGACAAATACGTCGGTACTGTCGTCGACACACGGCGCTACAGCGACCCCGGCGTACCCTTGCAGGGCAGCTTTCGCAGCATTTCGCCAGTGGATGGCATTGACCGCTTGTCAAGCTACTACCGATTGCCTCAATATGGTCTGTCCGTGGTTGTTGGCCCCAGTGTGGATGAATCGCTGGCATCGGTGCGCAGCCATCAGCGCCAGATATTGTTCGCGGCAAGTTGCGTAACGCTGTTAATGCTGTTGCTGGCGTGGCAAATGCTTCGCAATTTGGCGCGCAAAGATGCAGCACAGAAAGAACTGGTTGCGTTGCATGAGGCAGTAAATCTAAGCGAGCAAAGGTTCCGCTCGTTTGTCGAAAATGCCAATGACATTGTTTTCGAGCTCAACCTGCAAGGGGTTTTTACCTACGTGTCTCCCAACTGGACGGTGGTTCTCGGACAAACTGTAAGCGAGGTGCAAGGGCATCCTTTTGCATCCTTTGTCCACCCTGAAGATTTGGATTTATTCACTGCGACTGTGCAAGAAGTCATTAAGACCGGCCTGAGGCAACCCAACATCGAGTATCGGGTGCGTCACAAAAACGGCAACTGGAATTGGCACGCCGCCAGTGGCTCGCCTTTATACAGTGCAGCCGGGCAGGTTCACACATTTCTTGGCATCGCGCGCGACATCACTGAACGCAAGCAGACACAAGAGCGCATCAAGCATATGGCCCAGCATGACACGCTCACTGGCTTGGCCAACCGGGCGCTGTTCACCGACCGGCTTCAACGCGCGATTGCCGGTGCGCTGCGTGATAAGACCTACCTGGCGCTGATGTTCATTGACTTGGACAAGTTCAAGCCAGTTAACGACCAGTTTGGTCACCCAGTAGGCGACGGGCTTCTGCAAGAGGTGGCGCGGCGCATGTTGGCGTGCGTACGGGACTCTGACACCGTGGCACGGGTCGGCGGCGACGAATTTATGGTGTTGCTACGCGTTGTGGCAGGTGAGGCGCAAGCAATGGCTGTGGCAGAAGAAATCCGAGCGAGTATCGAAAGACCGTTTGCCGTGGAGGGACACAACCTGGACCTTTCATGCTGCATTGGCCTTGCCGTGTACCCCCAACATGGGAAAGATGACGTGACGCTATTTAAAAACGCTGACCATGCCATGTACCAAGCCAAAGGCAACGGGCGCAACCAGACCATGCTGTATCGGTCAGCATCGCCTTAGATTTTGAGTAAATAGCTGTGTGCTGACCATCTTGGGAGTAATGAATTTGTCTGGATTGTGTCGGCATCCCACTTAAGGCAACCGCAGTAGCGAATCCTAAAGTGGCAACCTGCTACTGGAACTGCATCGGCGTTAATGAGGTGGCTCAGGATATCACCGAGCGCAACCGGGTGAAGGGTGGCTGAGCGCCGCCAACTGCGCCACTTTGGCCTTGGTGATTTCTGGTAATTTGACTGAAACGAGTGGCATGATGGACTCCTTGGGTCGGCTTGAATACTGGCTGCAATTGAGGACTTAGTTAATTAATCGCGGCGACTGTTTCGGCACCTTCGCAAGGAGTCACCGCTTGCAGTCGAATTGATTCATCATGTTTGGGTATTTTTCGCATGGCAATGGCGCTAATTGGGCAACGTGTATCGCACTTTGAGCAACCAGTGCAACTGGCGCTGTTTTTCAATACCGAAATTTTTCTCCAGCCGACCTTTTCGAATGCAAACAGATGTAAGGGGCAGGCTGCAATGCACCATCCGCAACCTGAACAACGTGCTGCATCGATTTCGGGAATTAATTGAGAAATTGCCATAGTGCACCCTTCAGGGGAATTTCAAAAAAATAGGCGTAAAAAATATGACTGCAGGAGGTTTCCTAAACGCAACTTTGGAGCACCTCAATGATAAATATCACGTCCAGCTCAAGTCGTAACGCTTCGTTGCATTCTCGCGAATTTTGCACGGTGATCGTAAAAATCAGTGATAATTGCTGCACTGCAACAATTTTTTTCACCAAAGGCTGTCACATGTTTAAAAACACTCCATTCGAATCAATCGCCAAGTCCATGACCGAAGGCGCTGGCAAGTTCAACCCTGAGGCGATGCAAGACGTCGTCAAGTCAACTCAGGAAAACCTGAAGGCTTGGGCTGAGTTGGGCCAATCACAAGTTCAGGCTGCCCAAGCTGCTGCCGCTGAAAATTTGGAAGTCTTAAAGGGCGTGAAAGAACCTCAAGCTGCAATGGAAGCCATGAAAGCTTCTGCAGAGCAGGGCGTCGCAATGGCCACTCGAAATCTGAAAGAAGTAACTGCCCTGGCAGTTTCTCAGTTCAAGGCCAATGTGGATGCCATCGAAAAGGCTCATCCGGCTCCTGAAGCCTTCGCCAGCGTCGCCAAGGGCCTGAAAGAAGCAGCATCAACGCTCGAGAGCAATCTGGACGCGGCAATGCAGAAGGGTGCCACTGCTGCTGATGTCGTGACCGATGTCTACGCAAAGGCCAGCGCCAAGAAGGCCCGCGCTTCCTAAGCGCAGGGCAACTCAGCTTGTGACCCAGTCGCTTTCCTGAAGCGGTCTTTGCTCACAAGCGGTGCAAAACGCATCAAATTACTGACCCAGCCTTCGTGCTGGGTTTTTTGCTTGAGGCCTCGAACGAACGAAAACTCAAAATAGGGGTGACTTTTACCAAGTCGCTGCGCCAACTCACAGGTGCAACTGCCGCAACTCATTTGCTCACAATAGTCTTGCCAATTGGTGCCAGGGCGATACCCCGGCGAGTTTCAAAGGTTGAAGGCCAAACGGTAAGCCGATGAAGCTCATTGGGTGGTCCTTGGGAGTTGTTTTTCAATCACGATGGGAAAAGGGCAGCAGCTACAGACCTCGCTGCCATTCTTGGCGCAGCCTGGCGGATTGTGGACTGTCGATGGCTCTTCGCACCTCTAATAACAGACGGTCTTTTTCTGCGCCGAGGGTTCCTTTAAGCACCAGCCAGTTAGAGGCATGATCGCTGCGAAACACGGTGCGCTTCAATGCCAGTGCTTGCAGAAGTTGCTCAATCTCGCCAAATAATTGGGGTTGACTGAGCGGCTGCCAGGTTGGAAATGCTTGGCGGAACCGGTCCGCGCCCTGCGGGAAGCTGACCACCAGCGTCGCCAGAAATTCTGGCTGTGTTGCATTGGCCAGACGCGCGGAGTTCTGGGCATGCTGCTTTGACAGCTGCTGTCCGCCAAGTCCGTTGAGCAGCATCACCGAGCGGCTAATGCCCGCGGCACCCAGTTTGTCCAGTGCTTCCCGGGTAGATTCAAAAGTTTCCCCCTTGCTGACCCAGCGCAAGACCTCGTCATCACCAGATTCGGCTCCGATGTAGGCCAGTGTCAAGCCCGCTTGGCGCATGTCGGTGAGCTCCTGAACCGATTTGTTGCGCAGGTTGCGGGGCAGGCAATAGCTTGATACGCGCCGCACGCTAGGCAAATGCGCCTTGATCGCCGCAAGCAAGGTCATAAGCCGTCGCGTTGACAAGACCATCGCGTCCCCATCGCCAAGAAATACACGCTGCACCTGACCCGGAAATTGTTCACCACAGCGAGCAATCGCGTCCAGCGTTTCTTGTTCATCGCGGACACCAAACTTCTTTTGGGGCGCGGTGTACATCTCGCAATAAGTACATTTGTTCCATGAGCAACCGTCGGTTACAGGCAGGATCAGCGATTCGGATTCGCTTGGTGGTCGAAAGACGGGCTCGACATACCGGATTGGAAATTCTGGACTCATGAGAGGCATTGTCCTTGATAAGAAGCACGCTCGTCGGGCATCCTGACTAGAGTGGTTGCACAGATAATGCTAGCCTATCGAAAGAGTTGAAATGCCGATTTATGAATACGCTGGTAAAGACTGTGGGCGCGGTTAAGCTTCGGGTCACGGGGCTTTGCTTTGCTTACCCAGATCGGCCCTTGTTTGCGGATTGGGCAGCGGACGTTCGTGCCGGAGTGACCCTGGTGCGCGGCGGTGATGGCTGCGGCAAGACCACCTTGCTGCGTCTGTTGGCAGGCGATCAAGCCGCTGGCTCTGGGCGATTACAGCTCAGTGGTGCCGACCTGGATGAACAAGCACAGGCTTATCGGCAAATGGTTTTTCGCACCGATCCCAGCTCCAATGCGCTCGATCAAATGACGGCGACTGATTATTTCAAGGCTGTTCAAAGCAATTACGCTGGTTTTAGCAAAAAATGGATGGACAAGCTGATCGACGGACTGTCACTGGCACCGCACCTTGACAAGTATTTGTACATGCTGTCCACCGGCTCCAAGCGCAAAGTCTGGCTGGCCGCCGCTTTTGCCAGTGGTGCAGAGCTCACCTTGCTGGACGAGCCCTTTGCAGCACTTGACAAGTCTTCCATTCAGTTTGTGCTGGAATTGCTGGCAAACGCGGCGCAGCAATCTTCACGCGCCTGGGTGATCGCAGACTACGTCGCGCCAGACAATCTGGCACTGAATGCGATCATTGATCTGGGCGACTGAACGAAACACGCTGCAACGCTCTGCTTGCGCCGAACTTTTTTGAGAATGCCGCCTATCAAGACGAGGCGACTGGTCCGAGCCGTGATGGCAGCGTTCGCTCGAGCAGCGTTTCGACCTGTTTGCGCAACTGCTTGTTTTCAGTCGTGAGCTTGTCCACCAGTTTTCTCAGGCGAGGCAATTCATCGGCTGGTTCCTCACCCTCCGCAACGCCAAGCTCATCGTCGCCGGCAGGGTGTGACTCCCGTTGCTTGCGTTTTGCGTCTCGCACCCGCTTGGCAGCCTGTTTCAGCTCACCCATACCGGCACTGGCGGCGGCCTGTTGCTCGGCTTCGGGCAAGGTGGCGATTGCCGCTGCCGCGTTGATCGAAAGCGATCCAGCCTTGACAGCCGCCACCACCTCGGGCGCGGCCTGCTTGTTGATCTTTTCGATCATGACCATTTGGTTGTTTGAGAGGCGTGCGGCTTTCGCGATATCGTCCCGGCTTGTAAAGGCTTGCGCCAAGGCGGCAATGGCCGGGGTGGCTTCACCCTCCCAAGGGGGTAAATCGGGCGTCGATTCATTGGTATCAACTGAGGTGCTTGATTCCGAATGGGTCAAACTCTGTGACCGGCGGTTTTCGATGATTTCGCGTTTGCGCAAAGCCAGCACGCCGCGTTGGAAGTCAGAAACACTTCGGCGGCCAAGATGCTGCTCGATCATCCACAGGTGGACATCCTCGATGTTTTTGAAAAGCTTGCTCTGCACGGTCTGGAATGCAAGACCATGTTTTTGGCAAATCTCGTAGCGGTTGTGACCGTCGATCAGCATGTCTCCCCAAAGCACCAACACATCCCGGCAACCCTCAGTCAGCAAGCTGCGTTCAAGTGCCGTGAATTCATCAGGCGTCAGGGGGTCGATGTAGGCTTTGAGATCTGGGTTGACGACGATGTTCATGTATTGGGTAAAGGGTAGCGGGCAAAGGGGCGCGATTGTACGCAGCGCGCATTCAGATTGCGCTGATGAACACGATCAGTTACGCTTGCGCCCCTGATGACAATACCCAAATTTTTCAGCCTTGTTGGTGCTACTGCGGCGTTGCTGGTGTTGTGCGCTTGCAGTTCTGCGCCCTACATAGCCCCTGCAACGGTGCCGTTTGAAATGGCACGTGTTCCCGAGCGCTTGACACCGGAGCGGTCAGACGATGTTGCCATCTATGCCTTGGGGCTGGTCGGAACGCCGTATCGTTTTGGCGGCAATACACCGGCAGCAGGGTTTGATTGCAGTGGGCTGATTGACCATGTTTTTCATGTTCGAGCGGGAATCATTCCCCCAAGAACCGTCGCAAAATTGAGCGGTTGGGGTCAGTCTGTGACGAAAAGGCAAGCGCGAACGGGTGATCTGGTGCTGTTTGCACAACGCGACCAAGCCACGCACGCCGGCATTTATGTCGGGGATGACCGCTTTGTCCATGCGCCGTCGACTGGCGGCTCGGTCAGGCTCGACTCGTTGAATTCCAGCTATTGGTCAGCACAGTTGGTGGCTTTTCGCCGTCCTTGACGCTGGCTCAAACAATTGCTTCTGAACACGGTGCATTGGATCGGGCGCTGTAGTTTTGAGGCTTGCCACGGCTGCATGAATAACTTGTTCAGGTTGGCAGCGTTAAGCGGCCGGTTTGGGATTTAGCCGCTTGAACAGGTTCAGCGACAAGGCGGTGCCGCCCAGGATGACCGAGCCGCAAATCAGCATCCATGAGGTGACTGACTCACCCAGGAACAGCACGCCGTACATCACCGCAAACACCGGGATCAGGAACGTCACGGTCAAAGAGGCGGCAGCGCCCATTTTGGCAATCAGCCGGAAATACAGCACATAGGCGATGCCGGTGCAAAGCACCCCAACCATTAGCAGACCGAGCCAAGCGGTGGTGCTCGGTGTCTTGGCTGGCCACAACCAAATCGTGGGTAGCGCCAGCCCCAGTGTGGCACCCATCTGGCTGCCGGTAGCCACCACCAGCGAGGGCACGCCAGCGAGGTAGCGCTTGGTAAAACTGGCCGAAATTCCGTAGCACAAACAGGCCAGCAGGCACGCCAGCACGGCCCAGCCACTGGACAAGCCAGACGCGTCAGGCTTGAAGCTGGCCTTGCCCCAGGCCAGCATCGCCACACCGATGAAACCGATGGCCAGTCCGATGATCTTCAAGCCATTGGGCCGGTCTTTCAGCCACACCCAGGCCACCAGCGCACCAAACAGCGGTACCGTGGCGTTGAGCAGTGACGACAGTCCGGTCGTGATCGACAAGAGGGCGTAGGCGTAGCAGGCAAACGGAATGCCAGAGTTGAGCATGCCCAGAAAAAATATCTTTTTCCATTGCTGGCGCAGCACATGCGCCTGACCGCGCAGCAGCAGCAGGGGCAGCAGAAAAGTGGCGGCAATGCTCACACGCATGCCGGCCGTGGGCAGCGCGCCAAATTCCGATGCACCCAGGCGCGTAAATAAGAAAGACGAGCCCCAGATAGCGGCCAGCAAAATAAATTCGGTTAGCCAGGGTTTCGGCGGGTGGTGGGCGGTCAAAGCAGGCCTTCAAGTTGCAAGAGGGCGGTTTTGCGCGCCAGGCCACCCGCGTAACCGGTCAGGCTGCCGTTGGCACCGAGCACACGGTGACAGGGCACGATGATGCTCAAGGGGTTGCGCCCCACCGCTGCCCCGACTGCCCTTACCGCGCGAGGCCTGCCAATGCGCGCGGCCAGTGCGCCGTAGCTGCAGCTGTTGCCAAAGGCGATGCTTTGCAAATCCTGCCACACCGCCTGCTGGAAAGCGGTTCCGCTGCTGATCGACAGAGGCAATTCAAAGACACGGCGCTGGCCAGCAAAGTACTCGGCCAGTTGCGCGCAGGCTTGTTTTAGCAGCGGATGATCGCGGTCGCTGGCGCAGGCTGATAAATCCGGCACATCGGCCTGATCGTCAAACCAGACCCCGACCAGTCGATCATCGGCAGCTGCAAGGATCATGCGGCCCAGTGGGCTGTTGGTGCTGGTTTGTACGGTGTTAAGTGGCATATTCATGATGTTTTCGCCTTCTAGCCCTTGTCCTATATGCGTAAGCAGCTATGAAATAAATAGTATTTTTGCGTTCGATTGCATGGGTTGACACAGCGACAGACGGGTCCAGGTGCGCAAGGGTTCAAATGCAATCAAGCGAAGGATGATAAGCGTGAGTGGATCGCATTGACAGGTGGCAAGTTGCCGTTCTCGGTCATGCCGTTGACCCGGGGCTGACTCTACAATTCACGCCCGGCCAGCCATACAAGCACTCACAAGGGAACCCTCATGCAACTGCAAGCGTCCATTTTCAAAGCCTATGACATTCGTGGCGTGGTGCCCAGCATGATCGATGAGGCGATGGCGCAAGCGCTGGGGCGTGCCTTTGGCACTGTGGCGCGGCGCGATGGACAACTCAAAGTGGCGGTTGGGCGCGACGGACGTTTAAGTGGCCCGACTTTGAGCGCGGCGCTGATGCGCGGCCTGGCTGATGCGGGCATTGAGGTCATTGACATCGGCATGGCGACCACGCCAATGCTGTACTTTGCCGCCAACACGCTGTGCGACAGCGGCATCCAGGTTACCGGCAGCCACAACCCCAAGGATTACAACGGTTTCAAGATGGTGTTGGCGGGCCGGGCCATTTATGGTGACGACATTCAGGCGCTGCGCCGCATGATGGAGACTGAAACCTGGGTGTTGCAAAGCGGCGGCAGCATTCGCCAGGTCGATGTGCTAGCCGACTACACGGCGCGCATTGTGGGCGGCATCAAACTTGCCCGCCCGATGAAGATCGTGGTGGATTGCGGCAATGGCATTGCCGGTGCTTCAGCGCCAGCCAT
>JBBQZI010000082.1:0-13010 GCA_038207855.1 Burkholderiales bacterium | reverse complement strand
CGACATGGATGAGTCGGTTAAGTTTTATACCAACGTGCTGGGCTTGGTGGAGACCGGCCGCGATGCGTCAGGCCGGGTCTATTTCAAGACCCGCGCCGAGCGTGATCACAACAGCGTGGTGCTGCGCCAAGCTGACCGCGCTGGCATGGATTTCTTTGGCTTCAAAGTGCTGAACCAAGCCACGTTGGAAGACCTGGACAGTAAGCTCAAGGCCTATGGTGTTAAGACCGAGCGCATGCCCGCCGGTGAGATGCTGGAAACCGGTGAGCGCGTGCGCTTCAAAATTCCAACCGGCCACACCATTGAGCTGTACGCACAAAAAGCCGATGTCGGCAATGCCACGGGCTACACCAACCCCGAAGTCGATGTGATAAGCACCCCCGGTATCTGCCCGATCCGCATGGACCACTGCCTGATTTATGGCGGTGACATTGACGGCAACAAGAGCCTGTTTGAAGTGCTGGGGTTCAACCTGGTTGAGCGCGTGAAGCTCGAAGACGGCACCACCGACCTGGCGACCTGGTTGACTTGCAGCGCCAAGGCGCACGACATCGCCATGGTGCGCCATGCTGAGGACGACAAACTGCACCACGTCTCGTTCCTGTTGGGCAGCTGGGAACAGGTGCTGCGCGCCGCCGACATCATGAGCATTAACCGCGTCTCGATCGACATTGGGCCAACGCGCCACGGTGTCACGCAAGGCACCACGATTTATTTCTTTGACCCATCGGGCAACCGCCTTGAAACCTTCTGCGGTGGCTATGACCATTACCCAGACATGCACCCCATCACCTGGACCTGGGATGAAGTGGGTCGCGGCATTTTCTACCACGATCGCAAACTCAATCCGGCCTTCCTGAGCGTAGTGACCTGAAGCGCGCCAGTCCTAGCGTTTTCGTCACGGTGGTGGTCATATCGGTGCGATTTCTTTATGCCAAAAGTGATCACATCAAGAAGACCGTCACTGCGATGCAGCGCGGCAGTCCATGCAGTCAGGTGTCATGGATTGCCGTATCACCTCAGAATCACACAAAAAATCAATATGAATCATCTATTTGCACGAAGCACTCTAGCTATTTTCGCTGTTCTGGGCTGCCATTCCGCCCAAGCAGGTGGCCACTATGTTCCCGGTATCGAGGGTATTCAAGCTGCCAGCGTACCGCCACCTGGTGACTACTACCTGGGCTACATGATTCATTACAACATTGACCAACTGCGCGCCCCGGGTAGCGGTGATGCCATTCCAATGGACAACAAGGGTACCGTCAATGCCTTGGCTAACCGCTATGTCAAGATCACTACAACCCAGCTTTTGGGTGCGAACTATGGCTACGAAGTCATTATCCCGTTGATCAGCAAGTCGCTGACCTTCAAGGCGGCAGGCATTTCCGAGACCGGCAGCGGTGTTGGTGACGTTTATCTGGGCCCGCTGGTGTTGGGTTGGCATGGTGCCAACTGGGACGCGGTGGCTGCAGCTGGCTTCTGGTTGGACAATGCCAGTGCCGACAAGCCCTCTTCAGCGGGCAATGGCTACAAATCGACCATGCTGACTGCTGGCGGCACCTATTACTTTGATACAGCCAAAAGCTGGAGCGGCTCGGCCTTAATGCGCTACGAGATCAACAGCTCTGACAAATCCGGCAATACACCGGGCAGTCAGGTGACGGTCGAATGGGGCATTGGCAAAGCCATCGGGCCGGTGCAAGTGGGTGTTGTGGGTTATGACCAAATGCAAGTTAGCAACGATACCGGTGGCAGCAATAGCTATGAGCGCCACGCCATTGGTGCCGAGATCGTTTATCCGCTGATGAAAGAGGCCGGAGTCATGCTCAAAGCAGCTTACTACAACGAATACTCTGCCAAGGGTGGTTCAGGCCCACAAGCGCAGGGCTCGACGCTGCGCTTTACCCTCGTCAAAGCATTCTGAACGGGTTCAAAACTTGAGCACGACTGCTGTGAGTTCGGCCCTGTGCAGTGTTGTGCAGCGAGCCATTGACGTGTTGGCGGCCAGCGATGCTGCTCGTGCCGCTGTGGCTCGGGCGGCCGATCTGGGTATTACTGTCAATGTAGCGGTGGTGGACAACAGTGGCGTGCTGGCGGCGTTTTTGCGTATGCCAGGTGCCCCGCTGCACTCGGTCGATATTGCCATTGACAAGGCCTACACGGCCGTGAGCTTTGGCTTGGCCACATCGAAATGGCATGGCGCGCTGCAGCAGCACTCTGCAGCGGTTCGCGAAGGCATTGTGCAGCGGCCTCGCTTTGTCGCCTTCGGCGGTGGCTTGCCAATTCTGGAGGCGGGCCAGCGCATTGGCGGCATTGGTGTCTCGGGTGGCTCTGAGCAAGAGGACGAAGCCTGCGCCAGAGCTGGGTTGACAGCGATTGGGCTGGACAGCTGATTTTCCTGGCCCGCGTTACAAAACCAGGGCCATGAAAGTCATTTTTGAAAGGTTAGGTATGAAAGAGATCAAGAACTTTATCAACGGCGCGTACGTTAGCAATGTCAGCGGCAAGACCTACGAGAAGCGCAACCCGGTCGACAACTCGTTGATTGGCAATGTTTTTGAGGCCGGCCAGCCGGAAGTGGATGCAGCCGTTGCCGCCGCCCGGGCTGCGCTCAAAGGCCCATGGGGCAAGTTGTCGGTGGTCGAGCGCTGCAACATGCTCGACGGTGTTGTGGATGAAATCAACCGCCGTTTCGACGACTTTTTGCAAGCCGAAATTGCCGACACTGGCAAGCCGGCGCATTTGGCATCGCACATCGACATCCCACGCGGTGCCGCCAACTTCAAGATTTTTACTGACACCATCAAAAACGCATCAACCGAGTCGTTCGAAATGCGCACGCCAGACGGCAAAACCGCACGCAGCTATGGTGTGCGCACCCCGCGCGGCGTGATTGCCATCATTTGCCCGTGGAACCTGCCGCTGCTGTTGATGACCTGGAAGTGCGGCCCGGCCATGGCCTGTGGTAACACGGTGGTCGTCAAACCATCCGAAGACACCCCCAGTACCGCTACCCTGCTGGGTGAAGTGATGAACAAGGTCGGCGTGCCACCCGGCGTCTACAACGTCGTCAACGGCTTTGGCGTGAATTCGGCCGGCTCTTTCCTGACCGCCCACCCGGATGTGAATGGCATCACCTTCACCGGAGAAACCAGAACCGGCACTGCCATCATGAAGGCCGCTGCTGACGGCATCCGACCGGTGTCGCTGGAACTCGGCGGCAAGAACGCCGCCGTGGTGTTTGCCGACTGCGACTTTGACAACACCATGACCACGGTGAGCCGCTCTTGCTTTGAGAACGCCGGTCAGGTCTGCCTGGGCACCGAGCGCGTGTATGTCCAGCGCCCGATCTTCGACAAGTTTGTCGCGGCACTGAAGGAAAAAGCCGAGCAGATGAAGCCGGGCCGCCCGTTTGACCACGACACCAAAATCGGCCCGCTGGTCAGCAAGAAGCACCAGGCCAAGGTGTTGGGCATGTACCAAAAGGCCAAGGACGAGGGTGCCAACATCGTCTTTGGTGGCGGCGTTCCGGACATGCCAGCCGACCTCAAAGACGGCTGCTGGGTGCAACCCACGATCTGGACTGGCTTGCCAGAAACCGCGACCGTGGTGACCGAGGAAATCTTTGGCCCTTGCTGCCACATCCAGCCCTTTGACACCGAAGAGGAAGTTGTGGCCATGGTCAACGCCAACCGCTATGGCCTGGCGACTGCCATCTTCACCCAGGACATCAGCCGTGCCAGCCGCCTGGCCACCTCGATTGAAGTCGGTTTGTGCTGGATCAACAGTTGGTTCCTGCGTGACCTGCGCACGTCGTTTGGCGGCTCCAAGCAGTCCGGCATCGGCCGTGAAGGCGGTCTGCATTCGCTGGAGTTCTACACCGAACTGCGCAACGTGATGATCAAGTACTGAAGGCTGCCCGCATGAGTCAGAACCCTGAGGTGAGTCAATCCATCCGTACGGGCGGGTTTGACACCAATTTCCACGACATCGGGGCAGGCGCGCCGGTGTTGCTGATCCACGGCTCTGGCCCGGGGGTGAGCGCCTGGGCCAATTGGCGCTTGTTGCTACCGGTGCTGTCGCAAACGCGCCGGGTGATTGCACCCGACATGCGCGGCTTTGGCTTTACCGAGCGCCCGCTAGATCCGGCCGATGCCAGCGCCTACACCATGGCAGCCTGGGTGCAGCAGGCCGTGGACCTGCTGGATGCGCTGAACATCGAACAGACCGACCTGGTGGGCAACTCGTTTGGCGGTGCGCTGGCGTTGGCTTTGGCCATTGCCCACCCGCAGCGGGTACGCCGTCTGGTGCTGATGGGCAGCGTGGGTGTGCCATTTGAGATCACGCCGGGACTGGATGCGGTGTGGGGCTACACACCGTCGGTCGAAGTGATGCGTGGTTTGCTTGACATTTTTGCCTTCAGCCGCGCGCTGGTCACCGATGAACTGGCCGCTTTGCGTTACCAGGCCAGCATCCAGCCGGGTTTTCAGGAGGCGTTTGCCGCCATGTTTCCGGCACCGCGCCAACGCTGGGTAGATGCCATGACCAGCCCAGAGGCGGCCATCCGGGCGCTGCCGCAGCCCACGCTGGTGGTGCACGGGCGCGAAGACCGGGTGATTCCGTTGGCCAACTCGCTGACCTTGGCGCAATGGATACCGCAAGCGCAACTCCATGTATTTGGCGAGTGCGGCCATTGGACCCAAATCGAACACGCAGCGCGGTTTGCCCGGCTGGTGGAAGATTTCTTGGCCGAAGCCGAAGCCGATGCCGATGCGGCGAACGCATGACGACTCCCATTAACTATTTAATTGATAGCTGCTTGCGCTTATTCCATAAGGGCTAGAGGCTTAAAAGACTCAATATTTGTTATTTTTCAATTTAACTGCCAGGACTTATTCACTATGGATGCCAAACTGATCGAAACCCTCGGCGACGAGTTGTACCAGGCCATGACCACCCGCACGGTGGTCGAGCCGCTGACCACCCGCCACCCCGACATCACCATCGAGAACGCGTACCACATCCAGCAGCGCATGCTCTCCAACCGCCTGAAGGCTGGCGAACGCATCGTCGGCAAAAAAATCGGCGTCACCTCGGCGGCCGTGATGAACATGCTGGGTGTCTACCAGCCCGACTTTGGCTATTTGCTTGACGGCATGATCTACAACGAAGGTCAGTCGATCGACATCAGCACCTTGATCCAGCCCAAAGCCGAGGGCGAAATTGCCTTCATTCTGAAAAAAGACCTGATGGGCCCCGGCATCAGCAACGCCGATGTGCTGGCCGCTACCGAGTGCGTGATGCCTTGTTTTGAAATTGTTGACTCACGCATCCGCGACTGGAAGATCAAGGTGCAAGACACCGTCGCCGACAACGCCTCGTGTGGCGTGTTTGTGCTGGGCGACTGCGCTGTCAGCCCGTATGACATCGACCTGTCCACCTGCGGCATGGTGATGGAGAAAAACGGCGAGATCATCGCCACCGGCGCGGGTGCCGCGGCTTTGGGTTCACCGGTCAACGCGGTGGCCTGGCTGGCCAACACGCTGGGCAAACTTGGCATTGGCCTGAAGGCCGGCGAAGTAATTCTGTCTGGTGCGCTGGCGGCGATGGCCCCGGCCAAGGCAGGCGACAACTTCCGCATCTCGATTGGTGGCTTGGGCAACTGCTCGGTACGCTTCGTCTGACAGTGCCGCCGGCGCGGTCATGCTGCTGGTCACCGGACTGGGCCACTGGTTTGCCGACGATCCAACGTTGACAAGGAATTGGTAATGGATTTACAACTCAAGGGCAAACGTGTCCTCATCACCGGTGCCACGTCAGGCATCGGCTGGGCCAGTGCCCGCGAACTCGCCGCCGAGGGGGCTTGTGTCACGATCAATGGCCGTGACCTGACACGGCTGACGCACGCGGTTGAACGCATTCAATCCGAGCTGCCGGAGGCCCGTGTCGACGGTGTCGTGGCCGATTTGTCAACCGCAGCGGGTTGTCAAAGGCTGATCGATGCGGCGGGCGACATCGACATCCTCATCAACAACCTGGGCATCTTTGAGCCCAAGCCGTTCGAGGACATTGGCGATGAGGACTGGCTACGGTTTTTTCAAGTCAACGTGATGAGCGGTGTGCGCCTGGCGCGTCATTACCTGGCACCCATGAAAGCGCGTGGCTGGGGCCGCGTGGTGTTCATCTCCAGCGAGTCGGGCATTTGCCCACCCGCCGAAATGGTGCACTACGGCATGACCAAGTCGGCGCAACTTTCGGTCTCGCGTGGCTTGGCGGAAACCTGCGCTGGCACCGGTGTAACCGTCAATGCGGTTCTTCCGGGTCCGACCCGCACCGAGGGTGTGGCTGGATTTTTTGCCAAGCTGGCAGCAGATGCCGGGCAAACCCTAGCCGAGGCCGAGCAGGCCTTTTTTACCCATGCGCGCCCAACTTCGCTGCTCAAACGCTTCATTGAGCCCGAGGAAGTGGCCGCGCTGGTGACCTATGTCTGCAGCGCCCGCTCCTGCGCCACCAATGGTGCGGCGCTGCGGGTCGAAGGCGGCATCGTGCGCAGCCTGACTTGATTCAATCGTTATTCGGAAATTTGAAATGTCTTCAAAATCAAACCCTGTCAATCTCTTTAACCAGCTTGAAGGCGACATCCACTTGGGTGGTATCGATGCCTTGGTTCGCCTGACGCTCGACCAAGTTCGCACCGATGCGCGCCGTGGGCTCAAAACCGGCATGTTCGTCTCGGGCTACCGCGGCTCACCGGTCGGGATGCTCGACGCGGCGTTACTCAAACAGCAAAAGCTGCTGCTGGAGAACAACATCAACTTCGTCGACGGCCTCAACGAAGATCTGGCTGCCACGGCAGTGTGGGGCACGCAAATGCTGCACACCGTCGGCAAACAAAAATTCGACGGTGTCACTGGCATGTGGTACGGCAAGGCCCCCGGCGTAGACCGCAGTGGTGATGCCCTGAAACACGCCAATTACACCGGCATCGGCAAAAACGGCGGCGTGCTGGCCATCGTTGGTGATGACCCAAGCTGCAAGAGCTCATCACTGGCCAGCCAGTCTGAGCCGATGCTGTTTCACCTCGGCATGCCCTCGCTCTACCCGGCCAACGTCCAGGAAATCCTCGACTTGGGGCTGCACGGCTACAACCTGTCACGGCTGTCGGGCCTGTGGGTCGGCATGAAGGTCGTCACCAATGTGGCCGACAGCACCGGCACCGCCAACATCGACCCGACACGACTGAACTTCATCACCCCCGACCTGATGTTCGACGGCAAAGCCTTCACGCCCCACATGAACCTGGGCATGAACGTGCGCGTCGAAGCCCTGGAGATGGAGCAGTCGCTCTACACCCGCCGCCTCGAAGTGGCCAAGCGCTACGCCCGCGAGAACAAACTCAACAACGTGGTGTTTGAGAACAAAGAGGCCTGGCTGGGCATCATCACGGCCGGCAAGACCTACCATGATCTGAACCAAGCCTTTCTGGAGATGGGTCTGGACGCGGCCGCACTGCGCCACTATGGCATCCGCATCCTGAAGATGGGCATGCTGTTCCCGATGGAGCCCACGGTGGTGCGCGACTTTGCGCAGGGTCTCGAAGAGATTTTTGTCATCGAAGAAAAGCGCCCGTTCCTGGAAATGTTTGCCAAAAACGTGCTCTACGGCACGGCCAATGCGCCGCGCATCGTCGGCAAGTTCGATGAAGAAGAAAAAGAACTGCTGCCGCACTACGGCGAATTCGAGTCCGACATCATCGTGCGTGCGCTGCTCAAGCGCATGTCGCGCAAAGCCCGTGTCGAGTCGGCCGAAACCTGGCTGCAACGCCTCGACGACATCCACGCCCGCACCAAACTGCCGACCACCGGTCGTACCGCTTGGTACTGCTCGGGTTGCCCGCACAACAGTTCCACCGTGGCACCTGAGGGCAGCATCGTCTCGGCCGGTATCGGTTGCCACACCATGGCGATGTGGATGGACCGCAATGTGGTCATGGGCACCCACATGGGGGCTGAGGGGGCGCAATGGATTGGCATGGCACCGTTCACCGACACCAAGCACATCTTTCAGAACATGGGCGATGGCACCTACGCCCACTCGGGCAGCTTGGCCATCCGCTACGCTGCCTCGACCAACAGCAACATCACCTTCAAGCTGCTGCGCAATGCCCACACGTCGATGACCGGCGGCCAGGAGATCATGGGTGCCCACCCCGTGGCACAGATGGTGGCCGACCTGTTGGCCAACGGGGTCAAAAAAGTCATTGTCACCACCGACGAGCTAGAACATTTGAAAAATGTCACGCTACCCGGTGGCACTGAAGTCTGGCACCGCGACCGGCTGATTGAGGCGCAGAATGTGCTGGCCGCCACGCCAGGCACCACGGTGCTCTTGCATGACCAGGAATGCGCCGCCGAGCTGCGCCGCGCGCGCAGCCGTGGCAAGGCCATAGAACCGGCTGAAGTCATTGTCATCAACGAGCGTGTCTGCGAAGGCTGCGGTGATTGCGGTGCCAAGTCCAACTGTATGAGCGTGGAGCCAGTGCAGACCGAATTCGGTCGCAAGACGCGCATCCACCAATCGTCCTGCAACAAGGATTTTTCTTGCGTCAAGGGCTTTTGCCCGTCGTTCCTGACCATCACCCCAAATGCGCCACCGGCCTCCGACGCACCGAAGAAAAAGAAGAAAGGCCGCATTCCGACCTTTGAGCGCGCCCTGCCCGATCCGATCAAAAAGGTTGACGATAGCTTGGGCTTTGGCATTCATGTGATGGGCATTGGCGGCACCGGTTCAGTGACCGTCGTGGCGACCCTGGCCAAGGCCGCACGGCTGGAAGGCAAGCACGTCATTGGGCTGGACCAGACCGGTTTGGCGCAAAAGGGGGGCGCGGTGATCTCCGACATCAAGATATCCCATGCACCGTTTCACGGCTCTAACAAAATCTCCGATGGTCGGGCTGATTTGTACCTTGGTTTTGACATCCTGAACGCGACCGACCCGAAGAACCTCGACAAGTGCGGGCCACAGCGCACCATTGCTGTGGTTTCGACCACGCAAACACCCACCGGGCAGATGGTCGCCAAGCGCCAGGTGCAGTTCCCGGCCATTGCCGGACTGACGGCTGGCATCGACCGCGTCTCCCGCCAGGCGGACAACGTCTACCTGGACGGCCAGGCGATGGCCGAGGGTTTGTTTGGCGATGCCATGGCGACCAACAACTTCATGGTGGGGGTGGCTTTTCAAGCCGGCACCATTCCTTTGCGAGTCGAGTCGATTGAGAGTGCCATCCAACAGTCGGGGGTAGCGGTTGAGATGAGCCTGGCCGCCTTCCGCTGGGGCCGCATGGCGGTGCTTGATCGCGCTTTCGTCGAAGCCGAGATTGCCAGTCATCAGGCTGGCGGCACGGTCGTTACGCTCCACACAGCACCCCAACTCTCTGCCACCGCACGGGCCATCATCGATGCGCTCGGTGCCCAGGGCGAGTTCAAGCGCATGTTAGAGGTGCGTGTGCCCGATCTGATCGCCTACCAAGACGAAGCCTATGTCAAACGCTATGCTGACGTGGTGAAGCGCGTGGTGACGGCGGAGCGCCAAGCGGCTCCCGGTCAGAGCGCGCTGAGCGAGGCGGTGGCACGCTACTTGTACAAGCTGATGGCCTACAAGGATGAGTTCGAAGTAGCACGCCTGCACTCGGACCCAGCCTTCCTGGCCCAACTTGATGCCCAGTTTCCGAACGGCTACAGCGTCAAGTACAACCTGGCCCCGCCGATGTTGTCCAAGCGCGACCCGGCCACCGGTGAGCTGCAGAAAAAACAGTACGGCGGCTGGATGCTCAGTGCCTTCCAGTGGTTGACCAAGTTCAAGGGCCTGCGCGGCGGAGCGCTCGACATCTTCAGCAAGACCGAAGAGCGCCACCTGGAACGTCAGTTGATTGATGACTACCTCAAGCTGATCGATGAGGTCATCCAAGGCCTCCATGCGACGAATCACGCAGCAGCAGTGGCGCTTGCCAGCGTGCCAGATGAGATTCGGGGCTATGACGTGGTCAAGATGCGCAGCATCGAGACCGCCCAAAAGCTGCAAGCGCAGCATTTGCAGGCTTTTCGTAACCCACAGGCGGCCAAGCTGGCAGCTTGATCGCATCAACATTCTCATCCCCAAAAGAATCCAGTATGAATGAACTCAACGGCTACGACATCGAAGACATCCAGGTAGGCATGTGCGCCACCTTTGCCAAAACCATCACCGAAGCTGACATTGTGCTGTTCGCTGCTGTGTCCGGCGACAACAACGCGATGCATATCAACGAGGAGTTTGCCCAGACCACCCAGTTCAAAGGCCGCATTGCTCACGGCATGCTGAGCGCCAGCGTGATATCAGCGGCAATCGCCGGGCGTCTGCCGGGCCCGGGCACTATCTACCTCGGACAGAACTTGCGCTTCAAGGCACCGGTGCGCCCAGGCGACACCGTGCACGCCACAGTGACTGTGAAAGAAGTAATTGCGGAAAAATGCCGTGTGGTGTTGACCACGACCTGCACCGTGGTGGGCAAAGTGGTCATCGATGGTGATGCCCTGGTTATGCCAACCAGCAGCGTCGCTCGAAGTGCCCAGTTGAAACGGGAACTGTAATTTAATTAACTCAGGAGTCTTTTATAGTGAAAAAAATCAAATGCGCTCTCATCGGCCCGGGCAACATCGGCACTGACTTGCTGGCCAAACTACAACGCAGCCCGGTGCTGGAGCCGGTCTGGATGGTTGGCATCGACCCAGAATCCGATGGTTTGAAGCGGGCTCGCGAGCTGGGCATCAAAACCACCTCTGAGGGTGTCGATGGCCTGCTGCCCCATGTACTGGCTGATGGCGTGCAAATCGCCTTTGATGCCACCAGCGCCTACGTACACAAGGCCAACTCCGACAAGCTTAACGCCCTGGGCGTGCTGATGATCGACCTGACCCCTGCGGCCATCGGCCCATTTTGCGTGCCACCCGTCAATTTGATTGAACATGTGGGCAAAGGTGAGATGAACGTCAACATGGTCACCTGCGGTGGCCAGGCCACCATTCCGATGGTGGCCGCGGTGAGCCGTGTGCAGCCGGTAGCCTATGGCGAAATCGTTGCCACCGTGTCGAGCAAGTCGGCTGGTCCAGGCACCCGCAAGAACATCGACGAATTCACCCGCACCACCGCGGGTGCGGTTGAAAAAGTCGGCGGCGCCAAAAAAGGCAAAGCCATCATCATTTTGAACCCGGCGGAGCCGCCGATGATCATGCGTGACACCGTGCACTGCCTCACCGAGACCGAACCCGATCAAGCCAAAATCACCGAATCGATCCACGCCATGATCAAGGAAGTGCAAAAGTACGTGCCGGGCTACAAGCTGGTCAATGGCCCGGTATTTGACGGTAACCGTGTCTCGGTGTTTATGGAAGTCGAAGGTCTGGGCGACTACCTGCCCAAGTACGCTGGCAACCTCGACATCATGACCGCAGCTGCTGCACGCACGGCCGAGATGTTTGC
The DNA here is from genome assembly GCA_038207855.1 of Burkholderiales bacterium. Taxonomy (GTDB): domain Bacteria; phylum Pseudomonadota; class Gammaproteobacteria; order Burkholderiales; family Burkholderiaceae_C; genus Rhodoferax. The sequence continues at coordinate 1,490 of JBBQZI010000082.1, read as the reverse complement.
CACAGAAATGCTCGCCGGGCGGCTCACGCTCAAAGCTACAGCCGCTGCCTGAAACGACCAAGGAGAATATTCATGACATTACAAGGCAAAAAAATCACCGTTCACGACATGACCCTGCGTGACGGCATGCACCCCAAGCGCCATCTGATGACGCTCGACCAGATGCGATCCATTGCCTGCGGTCTCGATGACGCAGGTATCCCGCTGATTGAAGTCACCCACGGCGATGGCTTGGGTGGCTCATCGGTCAATTACGGATTTCCGGCCCACACTGATGAGGAATACCTGGGCGCCGTTATCCCGCTGATGAAACAGGCCAAGATTTCAGCGCTGTTGTTGCCCGGTATTGGTACCGTCGATCATTTGCTGATGGCCAAAGACCTGGGTGTCAACACCATTCGCGTGGCCACCCACTGCACCGAAGCCGATGTGTCTGAACAGCACATCACCAAGGCTCGCGCCTTGGGCATGGACACGGTGGGATTTTTGATGATGGCGCACATGGCCAGCGCCGAGAAACTGGTCAGCCAGGCGCTGCTGATGCAAAGCTATGGTGCCAACTGCATCTACATCACCGACTCAGCCGGACACATGCTGCCCGCTGACGTGAAGCTCAAACTGGGCGCGGTGCGTCAGGCCTTGAAGGCGGATACCGAATTGGGTTTTCACGGTCACCACAACCTGGCCATGGGCGTGGCCAACTCGATTGCCGCCATTGAAGTCGGTGCCAACCGCATTGATGCTGCAGCCGCAGGCCTGGGTGCTGGGGCAGGCAACACGCCGATGGAGGTGTTGATTGCCGTGGCTGACATGATGGGCATCGAAACCGGGGTCGACGTGTACAAAATTCAGGACGTCGCTGAAGACCTGGTGGTGCCGATCATGGACTTTCCGATCCGTATCGACCGCGACGCGCTGACACTGGGCTACGCCGGCGTCTATGGCAGCTTTTTGCTGTTTGCCAAGCGGGCCGAAAAGAAATACGGTGTTTCGGCGCGCGACATTCTGGTCGAAATGGGCCGACGCGGCATGGTCGGCGGCCAGGAAGACATGATCGAAGACACCGCCATGACGATGGCCCGTGAACGCAAACAACAAACAAAGGTAACCGCATGAAACTCGACTCCCCAACCATCGCCGCACTGGCAGAACGTCTGGAAAACTGCGAACTGCAGGCCCATGACACCACCAAAATCACCGATGAGTACCCCGACATGGACTGGGACGATGCCTACGCCATTCAGAACGAGATCAAGCGCCGTAAAGTGGCGCGCGGCTGCAAGATCATCGGCCTGAAAGCCGGTTTGACCTCGCACGCCAAGATGAAGCAAATGGGTGTCAGCACGCCCGTGTTTGGCTTCATGGCCGACTACTACGCGGTACCTGACGGTGGTGAATGCAAGGTCAGCGAACTGATTCACCCCAAGGTCGAGCCCGAAATTGCGTTTGTGACCAAGGCCGAACTGCGTGGGCCGGGCTGCCACATCGGC
>JBBQZI010000081.1:0-13025 GCA_038207855.1 Burkholderiales bacterium | reverse complement strand
ATGGACGGCTTTCAGGTCATGGAAGCGCTCAAGACCAACGATGCCGATGCCTACCTGCCGGTGGTCGTTATCACCGCCCAACCAGCCCATAAGTTGCGCGCGCTGCAAACCGGGGCCAAAGACTTTGTCAGCAAACCGTTTGATCTGACCGAGGTCAAGACGCGTATTCACAACATGCTTGAAGTGCGCCTGCTTTACAAAAAGCTGGAAAACTACAACAAGGACTTGGAGCGTCAGGTGGCCGAGCGCACCGCCGAATTGCGCGCGAGCGAGGCCCGCTTTCGCAGCCTGACCGAGCTCGCCAGTGACTGGTACTGGGAGCAGGACGACAAGGGCAATTTCACCAAGGTGTCCGGCCCGGTGCTGGAGATGCTGGGCATTCGCGTCGATACGCCGGGCGGTTCAGTTCAGCCAGTAGAAGCCGCGGGCTGGAATGAGAGCGAGCGCGCCGAGTTGCACGCCGCCATCGCCGAGCGCAAGCCTTTTCTGGATTTCGCTTTCAGCCGCGTCAATGCGGATGGCTCCAAGCAGCAATTCAGCGTCAGCGGCGAGCCGATGTTTGATGCCTATTGCCGCTTTGTTGGCTACCGCGGCGTGGGCGTAGAAACGACTGCCAGATGATCATGAACAACCCACAGCGCCCCATGCCGGTCAGTCACAACCCACGACAAAATCTTCTGCTGGCGGCCCTGCCCGAAACCGACTTGGCCCTGCTACTGCCCCATTTGGAACTGGTGCCCATGCGGCTGGGCGATATTCTTTACGAACCAGGCGATCGCCAGAAACACGCCTACTTCCCGACCACGGCGATTGCCTCGCTGCACTACGTCACCGAGTCCGGTGCGTCCTCTGAAATCGCTGGCGTGGGCTGCGAAGGCGTGGTCGGCGTGTCCTTGTTCATGGGCGGCGACAGCACACCCAGCACCGCGGTGGTGCAGACCGGTGGCTACGGCTACCGGCTGGAGCGTCAGTTGCTCAAGGACGGCTTTGAGCGCGCTGGCGCATTGCAAAAACTGCTGCTGCGCTATACCCAGGCGTTGATGACGCAACTGAGCCAGACGGCCGTCTGCAACCGCCACCATTCGGTCGAGCAGCAACTCTGCCGTTGGCTGCTCGTCACGCTCGACCGTATCCCCTCGGGCGAGTTGACCATGACACAAGAGCTGGTGGCCAGCATGATTGGCGTGCGCCGCGAAGGCATTACCGAAGCCGCCGGGCGACTGCAAGAGGCCGGCTACATCCGCTACCGGCGGGGTCACATCACCGTGCTGGAGCGCAGCGGGCTGGAAAGCCGTTGCTGCGAGTGTTATGGCGTGGTGAAAAAAGAATTCAAGCGCCTGCTGTCAGACGTGCAGCAAGGCAGCGCTCACGCTAACAACATTTAAGGACGCAAGAAGCGGCAGTGACAAGCCAGTGGCCTCAAGACCGCTGCTGGTCTGCTGCCTTGCGGGCAGATTCGTGTGAAAAAATCAACGCAGCGTTCAGCGTATCCATGAACTTGTCGACCTTGATTGGTTTGGTGATGTAGTTAAAGAACCCGGCTTTGAGACCCCGCTCAATATCCCCCGGCACCGCATTGGCACTGACCGCAATGATGGGAATGTGGGCTGTGCTTGGGTCGGCACGCAATATCTTCATCGCCTCAAGCCCGCTGATGCCCGGCAAGTTGACATCCATCAAAATAAGCTCTGGCAGGTAAGCACGCGCATACTCAATGCCAATGTGACCGTCGGCGGCGCTCAGCAGGCGCAGGTCGGTGCGCCGCGCGACGAGTTGTTCCACCAGTTCCAGGTTAGCCGGGTTGTCTTCTACATACAGCAGGGTGTGCACCAGTGCGCCGTCTGGCGCGGGCAGCCGCACTCGGGCGGCATCATCACACTCGGTGAGCGCACGCTGGGGCGGCGTGGTCAGTGGCAATTCAAACCAAAACACGCTGCCCTCACCAGCCACGCTTTGCGCTCCAATGTGCCCTGCCATCAGTTCCACCAGGCGCTTGGTCACCACCAGTCCGATGCCGGTGCCCTCCTCCGTGCTGTTCTCTTTGCCCAGACGATTGAAGGGCTGAAACAGTTGCGCCAGTTGTTCGGCTGTCAGGCCGATGCCGGTGTCTTGCACACTGATGCGAATCAAATCAGCGGTGAGCGCACTGTGCTCGATCGACACGGAACCACCGGGCCGGTTGTACTTGATGGCGTTGAACAGCAGATTAATCAATATCTGCTTGACCCGGGTCCGGTCTGCCAGCACAAAATGAGGCGTGTCAAAGCGCGGGAACGTCAAGGCAATGCCGCGCTTTTGGGCCTGCGGCTCGATCATCTCCTGGCACTCCTGCATGACTTCATTGAGCGAAACCGCCTCGGCCGAAAGCGTCAAACGCCCCGACTCAATCAGCGCCAGATCGAGAATTTCATTGATCAACTCCAACAGGTACCAGCCCGCCTTGAGAATCTGGTCGACGCTGCGCCTTTGCATGGGTGTCGGGGCCGGGTTGCCGGATTCAAACAATTGGGCAAAGCCCAGAATGGCGTTGAGCGGGGTGCGCAATTCATGGCTCATGCTGGATAAAAAATCGGATTTCGCGCGATTGGCACTTTCAGCCGCAATGGTGGCGGCTTCCAGCGCCACGTTGTTGCTCTGCAAGGCGAACTCAAATTGTTTGCGCTCGGTAACGTCACGGGCCGATGCAAACACCCCTTGCAAATTGCGATAGCGGTCATGAAACGTGGTGGCGTTGAAGGAAACCACGGTTTCGGTGCCATCCCGGGCATGGGCAGTCAGCTCGTAATTGGTCACTTTGCCCTCGCGCAAGGCCCGCGTGATCGACATCTCAGCGCGCTCGGGGTCGGTAAAGTAGGCTTTGAACGGTGCCCCAATCAGTTCGTCGCGCGTGTAGCCGGTCAAGGCCTGCATTTGCTGGTTGACATCGCTGATGATGCCGCGCACGTCGGTCGTGATGATGGCATCGATGTTGGACTCGATCAATGAGCGGGTGTAAAACTGCTGATCGCGCAGGCGCTGGTCGAGTAGCGCCTGCTCGGCCTCGACCTTTTTGCGCGCCGTGTTGTCGGTGCCGATCAGCAGGTAGCCGATGATGTCGTTCTGCACATCACGCAGCGCCGTGACGGACACCACTGCGGCGAAGCGGCTGCCGTCCTTGCGAATATAGGTCAGCTCGTAAATGTCTTCAATGCCACGCGAAGCCTTGAACACCAGCGCCTCAAAGCCCGGTGTGATGGACGTGTCCAACTCCAGGCTGAGCGCCTTGGCGCGTGCGATCACTTCGCCCGGATCAGAGATGTCGGCTGGCGTAATTTTGTCCAACACCTCTGCTGCCGTATAGCCCAGCATGCGTTCAGCGCCGACGTTGAAAATCTGGATCACGCCTTTTGCATCCGTGGCAATGCTGGAGAAGTTGGCGCTGTCAAAAATCGCCTTCTGCAAGGCGCCCGCTCTGAGCAACGCCTCTTCCGCCTGCTTGCGCGCGGTGTTGTCAGTGCCAATCAGCAGGTAGCCGATGATGGCATCTTGATCGTCACGCAAAGCGGTGACCGACACCACCGCCGGGAATCGACTGCCGTCCTTGCGGATGTAGCTCAGCTCGTAGATGTCTTCAATGCCGCGTGAGGCTTTGAACACCAGCGCCTCAAAGCCCGGCGCAATGGTGGTGTCAAGCTCAAGGCTCAAGGCCTGCGCCCGCGCGATCACTTCCAGCGGATCAGAGATGTCGGCCGGTGTGATTTTGTTCATCACCTCGGCGGCGGTATAGCCCAGCATGCGCTCGGCCCCGACGTTGAAAATCTGGATCACGCCCTTGGCATCGGTGGCAATGCTGGAGAAGTTGGCACTGTTGAAGATGGCATCCTGCAAGGCACCGGCTTTCAACAATGCGGCCTGCGATTCGTGCGCGATTTGCTCGTCCTTGCGTTGGCTTCGGTTGGCCTGGCGAACCCGAACGACCAGCGCCGACAGCGCCACCATCAGCAAAAGAATGCTGCCCACGATGATGATCAACTGCTTGTCCTTGGCGGACTGACGCGCGGCCAGCAGCAATTGTTCCGAGTCACCGGCTTGGTCAAGGAGTTTGCGTATGCTCTCCGAGACTTCGCCGCCCGCGTTGAACAAGGCCAAGGCGGCGTTGAAACCCTGGCGGTCACTGACCTCCCGGCCCTGATCCAACAGGTCAACCCGCTGCTGGCTGAGCAACTGCAGTTGGTTGATGCGCGCTAGTTGTTCACGGTTGTCACCCACCAGCGCCCGCAGATTGTCAATCGTCGGCTGAACCGACCTCAGCGCGGTATCGCGTTGCACCAGATACTTTCTCTCGCGCGTCAGAAAATAGCCCCATTGGCGGGATTCGGCGCGATCCAAGCTGGTGCGCAAGTCGTCTATTGCGCTGATCACCTCGCGCGTATGGTCGACGGTCTGGGTCGAACCCATCGGAATGCTGGCGCTCAGGGCAATGCCAACAATCAGTAGCAAAACTGCCAGGGTCAGGCCGAAAGCCAACAGCAGAAGCCGCTCCACCGGACGTTGTTGTTTGACGATGACCACGATCGAACCCTAATAATGTGCACGAAGACGAAACCACCGGGCATAGGCCACAACTGGGAATGCTGTACCGTACCATGCGGCCCGGTGCAAATCAGTTCGATGGCGCACATAGGCACCGATCGATCACTCGGCGACTACCCGGTTGCGACCGCCCTTCTTGGCCAGATAAAGCATTTGGTCAACCCGAATCATCAGGTTCTCAACGCTTTCACCAGCCAGCAAGCTCGCCACCCCCACGCTGGTTGACATACTGATCGGCACGCCTTTGAACATGACTGGGGCCTGGGCAATGGCATGGCGCAAACGCTCAGCCAACAGCGTGGCACCGGCGCTGGCCAAGTTCGGCAGGACGATCAGGAATTCTTCCCCACCGAAGCGGAACACCGAGTCAATCGTGCGCACCGATTCCTGACAACGCCTGACGACCTCGCACAAAACCGCATCACCGGCGGCGTGTCCGTAGCGGTCATTGATGTTTTTGAAGTGGTCCAGATCGAGCATCAGCACTGACAGCGGGCTAGCACCCCGCAAAATGCGTTGCCGCTCCGCTTCGAGCACCTCAAACAGGTTGCGGCGATTGAGCGCACCGGTTAGCGCGTCGACGGTGGCGAGTTTTTTGAGCTGGATGTTGGCATTGAACAGCGCCTGGGTCCGCTCCTCGACGCGGTGCTCCAGTTCATCATGGCTGGCTTTCAGGTCAGCCAAATAGCGCCGGCGATCGGCAAATGCCTGCATCAAAACCTGTATCCAAGGTCGCCAGGCAGCCGGCACCTTGGGCGCTGCGCGCTCTTTGAAATCGTCCTGGTAGGTGACAAAGTTGGCAATCTGCAGGGCTGGTGAGACGTACAAGTGCCACAAGGCAAGCTGAACAATGACGGCACCCACGAGCAAAATGAGGGCCAGAAAAATTTGCTCTTTGAAGTCGCTGAACCCGCGCCTGTCAATGACGGACTGTGCAAGCAGATGGACGACGGTCCACTTCGGGTTGTCCAGCGTGGCGGCAAACAGACGGTGGCTGCCGACCAATTGGCCATTCAGGTTGGCGAGCGTTTGCCCGGCCAGCAAAGCCGGCGGCACGACGGTATCAATCATCCTGATGGCTGAATCGCTGGACTTGGCCAGCCCGCGCTGGCCCAATATCTGGCCATACTCGTTGACGACCAGCACAATGCCTTCCCGGTCGGTGAAGTCATCCAAAAATTCGGTCAAAAAATCCAGCAGCATGTCGGTAGCCACGACACCGATGAATTGATCACCCCAATAGACTGGCGCGCCACGCGACACCAACAGCCCGGCACCGGCCTGATCGTTGTAGGCGGGTGTCCAATAAGGCTGGCGCTGTGGGTTGTTCTCTGGGAGCCCCTTGGTGGTGATGTCATAAGTCCACGACTGGGCTAAAAAAGTCTTGATGTCCGGCGCTTGCCCGATCAACTCCTTGCGCGCGGCCCAGGGTGCTAACACCAGCAAATCCTGCTTGGCAGAGTTGAAGTAACTCCAGCGCAAATACTTGGCAGTGGCCATGCCGTTACCCAAGCGGTCTGCCAGTGAGCGCGCCAAATCCAACGGCGTTGCACCGGCCAAGGTGCTTGCCGACGACTTCAGTGCCAGCACTTGGGCCAGTGGCTGCTCTGACGTTAAAGACGGCAAAGACGACGATAGCGCGCTTTCATCGAGTGAAAACTCGCCATCGCTTGAGGCGTGCAACACCCGATTGAGCGCTTCATCAATATCGCTGGCGCCGTGATAAGGCGTGTGTTTGGGAAAGCTTTCTGCCCACATGCGCAGTTGCGTGATGTGGTCGCTTGCGGCGCCCACCACCTGCTTTAAATGCGTCGCGCGGATGTGAACGCGCTGGTTGCCTTGGTTGATTTGCTGATCGTATTGGTGCTGCCAACCGGCCCAGACAGTCCAGCCCAAGGCCACCAGGAAGACCAGTGTTCCGACACCAATGATCCGCCAATAGTAACGGGCCAGACACCCGACATTTTCGCGATGAACGACGCTGGGCGGTGCACCGAAGGTGGAGTGTTGCGTCATCGTCATACCCGTTATCAGCAGCTAATGCACCACCGTTGCCAGAGCATAGGGCGCATCGCCTCGCTTGGCCATCCCCCAAACGGGGGAGATCGGTCGCTTAATTTCGGATGCAGGGGCGATCAGTTTTGACCGTACATCTTCTTCGCGTTATCGACGCAAGTTGACTTGGCATCACCGGCTAGCGCGTCGCATTTTTCCTTGGCGACAGCATAGTCAGCATCACGCTTGTCACTGGCAGCATCCTTGCGAGCTTCGGTTTTTGTGGCGCTGGCATCAGACTTAGCCTTGCCGGAGGTCGATTGGGACTTGGCATTCGCCTGCGCTGTCTTTTCTGCCAGTTTGGCATCCGCAATGGCGGCTACATGGACGCTTTTGGCTTCCTTGCGGCACACATCCTTGGGGTTGCCGGAGAGGTCGTCGCATTTTTCCTTGGCAACTGCGTAAGCACCATCGGCTGCGGCGGCCCGAACGTCATAGTCATGCTTGACGGACGGGCTGTAGGCGGCCTCGTTTTCTGCTTTGGCAAGCTTTTCGCGGGCTTTGGCTTCTTCAATGCAAATGTCTTTGGCATTGCCGGAGTTCGTCTTGCAAGCGGTCTTCTCGGCTGAGTACTTGGCCGAAATCTCGGTTTTGGCGGCTTGGTAGTCAGCCTTGGTGAGGGGTGCTGCGATCGCGCTGGTGCCGCAGACCAGACAGATAACGGCCGCAAGCGATGAGTAACTGAATTTTTTCATGGTGAATTCCTGTTGTGGTGATAAACGTAGTAACCGGAGCACATCGCCCAATGTTGGCGACAGGCTCTGACCCAAGAATAGGCAGTTGCCAGAGTGCTGTCTGTGCGTAGGCGAACAGAGTGGCCAAATAAAAACTGCGCCGTATCACCCCGCTCAACCTCATAATTGCTATTATATTTATAGCTTTTTGCGCTTATTACAAAAGGGCTAGAGCTCTATTTTGTTTATATTTTGAATGCCAATGCCGGTTCAAGCTTGTCTTTCCCGGTGGCTTTCACCTCGGGTGCGATTCAAACTGGTGTGTTGTTCGGCTTTGGGGTCGGATCACGATTTTGGCTGCTGGCGGCTGAGCTTGCCAACAGTCGCCGCCAAAACTCGTGCTCTGACCCCAATGCTTTGCTGCGGGGATGATTTGGTGTGATAGCGCACAGACAGCCACGCCGCCAGTTCAAACAATGCAGGCTGCAAAGGTCTGCAGTGTTTGCGGCCTACTCAAAAGGAAGCCACCATGAATCAAATAAACCCTGAAACCAGTCAAACCCACAAAGTATCGGCCGTCTACGGCAGCCAAGAAGAAGCAGAACGTGTGCGCCAGCTTTTGATCTACGGAGGAATTGCAGGCGACCAAATCAGCTTGCTCGACAGGATTCCCTTGCCAGTGGTCGAGGGCGAGAGTGACGATGTGCTGAAAGACATACTGGTTGACGGTGCCGTTGGTACGGCCGTCGGAACCGGTGTTGGAGCCATCGGCACCGCAGTTTTGTGGGCCACCAGTGTGACCTTGTTTGTGGCGAGCCCGGTGGTTGCACCGCTGGCCATGCTGGGCTGGTTTGCCGGTATCGGCGGCATCGCCGGTGCCGTGGTCGGCGCAGCAACCGATGAGGACAAACCGGCGAGAATGGGTAAGTTCTCGGAGTTGGTGATCGATGCGATCGAGTCTGGCCATGTGGTGCTGGTGGTGCGTACCTACGGCGACGCTGATCGGGCCCTGGCCAAGACCATCATTAGCAACTCGCTCAACGGCCACACCGAGGCGCTGACCGAGTCCAACTGAGGTCGCAGCACGCCATCAGCGGCGCATGACACGCGGCTGACAGCAGCTTGATGATTTGATCGATCCGTTGAATCGCGCTCTATGGCTTGTTAGCCGCCATCTGCCGGGCGGCATCTTTCAACGCAGACTGAAGCATTTCTTCGATACTGGGATGGTAGTAAGGCATCGCCAACAGGCTGGCCACGGACTCTCCGCGCTGCACCGCCCATGCCAAGGCATGCGCCAGATGCTCACCCTGCACGGCGATCAGCGCAGCACCCAGCAGCAAGCCGCTGTCGCGGGCCACGTACAGCCGCACGAGATTGCCTTCGGCACCGATGATTCGTGCACGCCCATTGCTGGAGCCCTGGGCCGTGCCAATCACGGTGCGCGACAGGTCGAGCCGGTCATACGGCGTGCCGACCGCCACCACATCGGGATTGCTGAACACGATTGACATGGCAACTCGGCGGGGTGTAATGACGCGGTCGATGCCATCCCCTAAGGATTGCAGGGCACCGCGCGCGGCAATCACCCCTTCGTCAACGGCCTCATGCATCAGGGGCCGATCGGCATTGACATCGCCCGCCAGAAAAATGGCCGCCTTGCCTTCGGCGCGCAGGCTTGCAGAATTAATGACTGGTTGTCCATGACTATCGAGCTTGACGCCTGCCGCGGCAAGGTCGAGCTGCGCCACGTTGGGCCGGCGTCCGAGCGCCGCCAGCACCCGTTCCACCGTGGCCACCGCCTCACCACTGCGCATGCGACAGGCATCGCCAGCGGCCTCGACCTCGACCGGATGGCCCAGCCAAGTCGTCATTTCAGCGCTGAAGAGTTCAATCGCCCGGGTCCGAACTTCGGGATCAGTGATGCCTGCGGGCGTCGCTTGCAAGTCACCTGCCACCACGCGCACGCCAAGTCTGGCCAGCGCCAGCCCCATTTCCAGGCCGATCGCACCAAGCCCCAGAATGCCGATGCTGCCTGGCAGTTTGTCGAGCTCAAACAAGCTGTCGGTGGTCAGAATGCGCGCCCCAAGATCGGCCAAAAATTTTGGCACGACCGGCTGAGATCCGGTCGCCACCACAAAAGCTTTAGCGCGAATGCGTTGGCCGCCAACGTCGAGGGTGTCGGCGCTCAAAAAACGCGCTTCGCCCATCAACAGCCGGTCGCCGGCTTTTTCCACCGTGCTCTCAACGGTGGCTTGCGTCAGAGCATCGCGGGTGGCCCGCGCATGCTGCCAAAGTGTGTCGGGTGTCTGGCCGACTGGCGGCATTGCACCGGGGGCGAGCCGGGACAAACTTGCCCATTGCTCACCCGCGTGCAGTACCGCTTTCGATGGCATGCAACCGACACGTGCGCAAGTGGTGCCCAACGGACCGCGATCGATCAACAGTGCGCTGCGGCCAGCGCGGCTGATTTCCATGAATGCGGTAAGCCCGGCGGTGCCCGCGCCGATCACGGCGATGTCGGTGGTGATGGTGATGGTCGATTTCATCGTATTTCCTGCCAAAAATTAGCTGATGAACAGCAAAGGGCGTACCGGCCCAAACACCCATAGCGAACGGCAGCGCGTCAGCAGTGCCAACATCACGAATGGCTGCGCCAATTTTGCTTAAGCCGCAGAGCCACCAGCTTAGCGCGGACCGTCAGAGTAAGGCGTTACGCCGTAATAGGCGTGGATGTCTTTTGCCCAAGTGGCATCTGCCATGTTGGGCCAATTGTCTTTATCAAATCCGGGGGCTTGTTCAAGCCTGTCTTTCTCAACGTTCAAAACAAAGCGCTTGTTTTCGGTGTCAAGCGTCAAGGCGTTCCATGGCACGGCAAAGAGCTTCTCGCCCATGCTGAGAAAACCGCCAAAAGACAAGACGGCGTAAGTCACGCGGCCACTTTTCATGTCCAGCATGATTTCCTTGATGTCGCCGAGATCATCACCTTGTTGGTTGTAAACGTCATTGCCCATCAGCGTACCTGCACCCATCAGCGTGGGGCCAGGGCCGTTGGCCAAGTTGGACGAGTACATACCATAGGTGTCGTTTTCTGCGTAGTTCATTTGTAGTTCCTTTGGAAGGGTTATTTCAAGATTTCGCCGAATGTGGCGCCTGATTGCCCACATCCCGCATTGAGCATAAGAAATTGCAGCGTTTGGGTCTGTTCGTCAACGCACACGCAATAGCGCATTGCGCTGCCTGCCATGCCAAGCTTCACGGGCCAGCCACTTGTCTTGGGGCTGGCGGCACTGTGGCGCTGACGCGCCAGATCACGTTGCCGACATCATCGGCTACCAGCAGCGCACCCTGCCGGTCCATGGCTACGCCGACCGGGCGGCCATAGGCGGTGCCTTGGTCGCTTAAAAAGCCGGTCAGCACATCCACTGGCTGGCCCGCTGGCTGGCCGCCCGCAAACGGCACAAAAATGACCTTGTAGCCACTGTGCGGCCGACGGTTCCACGAACCGTGCTGGCCGATGAACATGCCATTTGCAAACGACGCGGGCAGACTGGTGCTGGCCGAGTAAGCCAGGCCCAAAGAGGCGGTGTGCGGCCCCAGCGCGTAGTCGGGTGCCAGCGCCCGGGCCACCAGTTCTGGCTGCTGCGGCTGCACCCGCGCGTCCACGTGCTGACCGAAGTAGCTGTAGGGCCAGCCGTAAAAAGCACCGTCACGCACCGAGCTCAAGTAGTCGGGCACTAGGTCGCTGCCGAGTTCGTCACGTTCGTTTACCACGGTCCACAAAGCACCGCTGCTGGGCTCCCAGGCCAGACCGTTCGGATTGCGCAGGCCAGCGGCAAAAACGCGGTGCGCGCCACTGGCAATGTCGACCTCCCAGATGGCGGCCCGCCCGGCTTCGGCGGCCATGCCCCGTTCGCCAACATTGCTATTGGAGCCAACCGTCACATACAGCGTCTTGCCATTGGCCCTGGCAATCAGGTTCTTGGTCCAGTGGTGGTTGATCGTGCCGGCTGGCAGCTCGGTGAGTTTGACACCGGGCGCGCTGATGTGGGTGTCGCCAGTGACGTAGGGAAACCGCAGCACAGCATCGGTATTGGCGACAAACAAGGCATCGCCCACCAGAGCCATGCCAAAAGGTGAATTCAGGCCCTCCAGCAACACTGTGCGCAGGTCGGCCACGCCGTCGCCATCGGTGTCGCGCAGCAGGGTAATGCGGTTGGCACTGGGCACGGCGGCCCCGGCGCGCCGCATCACCAAGCCCATCACCCAGCCTTTGATGCCGGTGGCATCGTCAGGTTTGGGGGGTGCATTGGTTTCTGCCACCAGCACATCGCCATTGGGCAGCACATAGAGCCAGCGCGGGTGGTCCAGCCCACTGGCAAACGCCGCCACGCGGGTGCCCGATGCTGCCAGCGGTATCGCGCCCGCCGGCCAACCCGCAGCGGGTGCGATGTTGACGGTAGGAATCAAGCTGGTGCGCGGTGCATCAAGTGTTGGTTGTGGCCCGGTGCCGTCTGCCACACTCAGTTTGGCCATGTCGCCGCAAGCTGAGAGCGCCAACAGCGCCAGCATCAAAAGGTGTCGTGAGCGCATGGTGTTCTCCTGGTGTTTGCAATTGACATCAAAACTTCATTTTGCGGAGGCGTTTGCCGACGGGATTTTTTGCACCGCATCGGCGCAAAAGGCAGTGAGCGCTTCAAGTACGCCATGCACGGCAAGGTTGGCCGCGACCACGCCACCGTACGGGTCATCGCTGGCGGCGGTTTGCACGCCTTCAAAATCTTGCGCAGCCAACACCTGGCGGGTTCTTTCGTTCACCAGCGTGGCGCGCAGGGTAAAGCGTACCTGGCTGGGGCGGTTCTGAAACTCGTGCTGCAGCCGCATGATCTCGGTATCGAGCCGCAGCTCACCACTGGCGGCACCCGGTGTTAACACCACGGCACCAAACGCACCACTCTGGCTGATTGCGGTCACCAGCAGTGGCCCGAGCATGCGGGCCGGTGGGTCGATCCACTCGCTATGGGCAAAGTAGTCCAGCTTGTGCGCCTCGCGCACATAAATGATGCGCGGGCTGTCAAAGCCGGCTGCTGCCAGCGGGGGGTTGACGATCAAGGTGGGCAAGCGTGCTGGCTGGGCCGTCTCGACAGAGGTCCGGCGTGGCAGCGCCACGGCCAACCCGGCGTTGTCAAGTGAGTAAAAAGCCGGCGGTGGCGTGGCCTTCGTGCCCAGCGCGCTGCAGGCACCCAGCGCCAGCAGCGCCAGTGTGCCAAGCGCAAGGCGCCTGGTCCGGGCAAGGCCCTGGTTTGCGACTGGTGTCATGGTGATGCTCCGGTTTCGCCCGGGCCATCCGGGACAGGTTTGCGGCCAAAAAGCAGGCCGCGCGGGTCACGCGTGGTTTGCTCGCTAAGTCGGCGCAGCGAGCTTGACAGTGTGCTCAGCTCGCCCAGCAGGCGTTCAAATTCGGGCATGGTCTCGGTGCTAAAGCGTTTCACATCAGCGCCGACCGCCTCCACCGCCTTGCCCGCACTGACGCTGGTGCGTGCCACTTCAAGGCCCATTTTTTCCACCGCATCGGCACTGCGTCCAATGCGCTGAACCACCTCGGTCAGTTGCGCGCTGGCTTGCGCGGTGTTGTTCAGCGTGGTGTCGGCGTGGCGCAGGCCGGCATCAATACTGTCTTTGCGCGCGGCGATGGTATGCGCCACGGCAGCAATATCGGCCAGT
>JBBQZI010000080.1:0-13099 GCA_038207855.1 Burkholderiales bacterium | reverse complement strand
CTCTTGGGGATGTCTTTGGCAATGTCTGCCAGTTCAAAACCCATGTCAAACCAGCTGTAGCTCAACAGGTGCAGTGCGGCGTAAAAATACACAAACAGACCCAGCATGCGTCTGACGCGCGCCAATGCGGGTAGGCTGAACAGCACGCGCATGGGGGTCACCATCAGCACCACACACAGCATGCGCAGAGTCCAGTCACCCGTGGCGCGCACCAGTGCCTGCGCCGGATTGGCACCCAGTTGGTCAAACACCACCGACCAAACCAGCAGGCCAAATGGCACCAGCGCCAGCCCAAACACCAGCGGCTTGGCCCATGGCCGGGCAAACAAAACACCCCATCTGGGCCAATTGCCCAACACAGCTTGCGCGCTCATTAAAAGAATTTCTTTAAATCCATCCCCGCATACAACTGGCCAACCTGCGCCTCGTAGCCATTGAACAGCAAGGTCTTGCGCTTCTTGGCGAACAAACCATCCTCGCCAATGCGCCGCTCGGTGGCTTGACTCCAGCGCGGATGGTCAACATCCGGATTAACGTTGGAGTAAAAGCCGTATTCATTCAGCGCAGCCTTGTTCCAGGCGGTAGCTGGCTGCTTATCGGTAAAGCGGATTTTCACCAGACTCTTGCCACTTTTGAAGCCATATTTCCACGGCACCACCAGCCGCACCGGCGCGCCGTTTTGCTTGGGTAGCACCTCGCCGTACATGCCAAAACTCAGCAGCGTCAGCGGGTGCAGGGCTTCATCCATGCGCAAGCCTTCCACATAGGGCCAATCGAGCACACGCGAGCCGACGCCCGGCATGGTCTTGGGATCAGCCTGCGTAACGAACTCGACATATTTGGCGCTGCCCAAGGGCTCCACTTTTTTGATCAGCTCAGACAAGGAGTAGCCCACCCACGGAATCACCATCGACCATCCTTCAACGCAACGCAGGCGGTAAATGCGCTCTTCCTGTGCGCTGAGTTTCAGCAAGTCTTCCAGCGTGTAGCGGGCGGGCTTTTTGACCAAGCCCTCAATTTCCACTGTCCACGGACTGGTTTTTAAGGTGTGGGCATAGCGTGCGGGGTCGGCCTTATCGGTACCAAATTCGTAGTAATTGTTGTAGGTACTGGCATCCTTGTATTGGGTGACCTTGTCCAGGCTGAATGCCCCGGCAACGGCGGTTTTGCCGCGCAGCAAGGCGGCATTCTGACCGGGTACTGCCCAGCCCTGCGCTTGCGCAAAGGCCTCGCGCGAGGCCCAGCCGGCCAATGCGGCGCCAGCGGCACCACTGGCCATCAGGCGCATCAAATCGCGCCGTCCTTGGTAAACCGACTGCTGTGTGATGTCGCTGGAGTTGGGATGATTGAAGCCGTCGCGCCGGGTGATGATGTGCATGATGAAGCCCTCGTTTTTACTTAGTCGCGCCAGAATAGGCTTTCTTACAAAAACTTGCCGGCCAAACGAAAAATCAATCAAAAAAATCAAGGCGATAAAAAAGGCGTGTCGCTTTGAACGACCCGCCTTCTTTGTAAACAGTTGCGACTTGCGTCACAACTGCATTGCCTTCAATTCAAATCTCAGTGCAAACCCGACACGTAGTCTGCCACCGCCTTGATTTCGCGGTCGTTGAGTTTGGCTGCCACGCCTGTCATCTGTAGGCTGTTCAAACGCACGCCATCGCGAAAAGCGGTTAGCTGCGCCACTGCGTAATCGACATGTTGACCACTCAAGCGCGGATATTGGGCGGGAATGCCAGCGCCATTGGGGCTGTGGCAACCTGCACAAGCCGGTATTTGACGATCGGCAATGCCACCGCGGTAAATGCTCTCACCCAACTTCAACGACTCTTTGTCCTGCGCAGCGCCTGGCGTGGCCTGTTTGCTGCTCACCCAGTAGGCGATATTTTTCATATCGGCATCGCTCAAAGCGCTTGCCATGCCCAACATGATCGGATTGGCGCGTTTGCCAGCTTTGAATTCCTGTAATTGCTTGATCAGGTATTCTGGGTGCTGTTGTGCTAATTTGGGGTTGACTGCAATCACCGAGTTACCGTCAGGCGCATGGCAAGCGGCGCATATTGCGGCAAAACTGGCCTCTCCCTTGGCCAAATCAGGCTTGGCAACCGGGGCAACAGTTTCCACGGCGTAGCTGGCAACAACAGCCGTAGCCAGTGATGCGGCGATCAGTAGAGAGGCAGTGAGCTTCATAGGTGCTTTTATCGAATGAAAGGTGGATGATTGGCGGATTCTACAATGGCGACCATTCTACCCATTGCACCCAATGACCATTCACACCCCTTCTGCCGACACAAACCCGCTTCCCGAAGCGCCGCCAACCTCCCCTGCGGTGACCGCGCCAGTGGTGACAGCAGCCGTGGCTTTAGGCTGGTTACACACAGCCAAATTTCTCACCACGGCACCCCAATTGCATTTTTTGCCGCCCTTGAGCGTGCCCGAAATTGCCTTTGTTGGCCGATCCAACGCGGGCAAGTCGACCTGCATCAACACCCTGACGCAACAAAAGCAGCTCGCCTTTGCCTCCAAAAAGCCCGGGCGCACGCAGCACATCAACTTGTTTTCGCTGGGCAAGCAAGGCGTGACCGATGCTGTGCTGGCCGACTTGCCGGGCTACGGCTACGCGGCAGTGCCCAAAGCGGACAAGATTCGCTGGCAGCAGGTCATGGCCAATTATTTGGTCACGCGTGAAAACCTGAAAGCGATCGTGCTGATGTGCGATCCACGCCATGGGCTCACCGAGCTCGATGAGGTGCTGCTTGATGTGGTGCGACCCCGCGTAGAAGAGGGCCTGAAATTTCTGGTGGTCCTGACAAAGGCCGACAAGCTGACCCGGGCCGAGCAAAACAAAGCCCTGTCGATCATGAAACTGCAAGCCGGCGGCGGTGAAGTGCGCCTGTTTTCAGCCACCAAACGCCAAGGCATTGACGAAGTCGCCACGCTGCTGTGGCAGTGGGCGCATCCGCCAGTGGATCTCAGCGCCGCAAGCCCCGCAACGCCTGCGCCGGACGAGCCTGCAGCTTGATACCAGGCTCGCTATTTTTTCAATAGCGTACTGCGCTTATAGCTAAAGGGCTAGAGGCCCATTTAGCTAATATATCGCAGCCTCACCCGCCGGGCGATCCTTGAAGCGCTTGTGCACCCAGAAATACTGCTCGGGCATGCTGTCGATGTAGCCTTGCAGGCGCTGGTTCATCAGCGTGGTGTCTGCCAGCAGATCAGTGCTTGGAAAGTCTTGCCATGGTGGCATCACCTGCACGTCATAGCCGCTGTCGGTCATGCGCGTCACCACCGGCACCACCTTGGCGCGCGCCAGTCGGGCAAAGCGCGACAGGCTGGGAACGGTGGCGGCACTGATGCCATAAAACGGCACGAACACCGACTCCTGCGGACCGTAGTTCATGTCTGGCAGCAGGTACAGCGGATCACCACGCTTGAGCGCGGCCACGATCACCTTGATGCCATCGACTCGGCCAAACAATTGCGCCGAGCCAAAACGCTGGCGACCGCTCAAAATCCAGGTATCCATCACCTTATTGGTCTGGTCGGTGTAGATCGTGGTGAAGTGACGGGGCAACTCTAGCGTCAGCGCCGTCCAGCCTGCATCCAGCCCGACAAAATGCGGTGCAAAGATCACCGTGGGGTCGCTGCCAGCCAGCGCGTTGACCGCCCCGGTGAGGCGCAAACGCTGGCGCACCAGATCAGGCGAGCCATGCCACAACCAGCCGCGATCCAGCCAGGCCTGGGCAAAGCGCACAAACACCCGGCGCGACAGGGCGCGCAATTGGGGTGTCGACAAATGCGAAAAACACAAGCGCAAATTGGTTCGCACCACGCGTCGGCGCGGTGCCACCAGCGCATACAAAATCCACCCCAGCATGACACCCAGCGCACGCAACCAAGCCAGCGGCAAGTGCCCCAGCCAGCGCATCAACACAATCACCAGACGGCTCATCATGCGCAGTCTGCCTCTTTTATCAAACCATTCATACGAGCTCTCATAAGGTCACACGCGGCAACTTGTAGCGCGCATAGCCCCACAAATATTGCCCGGGACACTGCATTACCAGTGTTTCCATGGCCTGATTGATCACCGCCACCGCCTGCGACAAATCGGTCGGCAAAGTAACCGGCAGCGGCTGCACATGCACCCGGTAACCGCGCCCCCAGCGCAAGCGCTCGCCCCACCCCAGCAACACCGTTGCGCCAGTTTGCTGCACCAGCCGCGCTGACAGCGTCATGGTGTAGGCATCACGGCCAAAAAATGGCGCCATCGCACCCATGCCCTGCGGCGGCACTTGGTCGGGCAGCAAGCCGACCGACTCGCCCGCTTTGAGCGCTTTGATCATTTGTTTGACCCCGGAAAAGCTGGTCGGGGCGGTCAGCAGTCCAGGGCGCTCGCGCGCACCTTCCAGCAGAGCGCGCAGCCAGGCCTGCCTAGGCGGTCGAAACAGCACGGTAATCGTCTTGTCCGCTTGCCCAAAACGCTGCGCATACGCCTGCGGGGCAATCTCAAAGCAGCCCAGATGTGGGGTCAGAAATACGATGCCTTTGCCCTGCGTCAGTGCCGCTTGCACATGCGCCTCACCCTCCCACAGCACCCGCACCGGTCGCCCGAGCCAGAGTCGGGGTAATTCGGCCACCAGCTTGCCACTTTCACCCACCGCCCCCAGCCAGCTACGCCAACTCAAGCCCGCTTGCTGCGCATTGGCGACAAAGCGCCGACGGTAAATACCAGATACCAAAAACACCGCCCAGCCGAGCACCCAGCCAACGCCATGCAACAACCACAAAGGCAGCACAGACAACAGTTTGAACAGGGTGATCATGGGGTGGGATAAACTACGCGCGTCGCTGAGTTACAGAACTACTTGCAGGGCGACACTCACTTTGGTCACCCCAACAGGCCGCCATTGTGCCTTGTCAAAAACATTGACAAATCTGCTAAAGCGTTCGCTGAAAGCCCCAAAAAGCCAAGGCAACGCAACCCGGTTGTTAACTTTTTATGGAGCTTTGATCATGGCGAACGACTTTCTATTCACCTCTGAATCGGTCTCTGAAGGCCACCCCGATAAGGTGGCGGACCAAATTTCAGACGCAATTCTGGACGCGGTTTTCAAACAAGACCCGAAAAGCCGCGTGGCCGCAGAAACCCTGTGCAACACCGGTCTGGTGGTGCTGGCGGGCGAAATCACCACCAATGCCAACGTCGATTACATCCAGGTGGCACGCGACACCTTGAAGCGCATCGGCTATGACAACACCGAGTACGGCATCGACTACAAAGGCTGCGCCGTACTGGTGGCCTATGACAAGCAAAGCAACGACATCGCCCAGGGCGTCGACCACGCCAGTGACGACCACCTCAACACCGGCGCGGGCGACCAGGGCCTGATGTTTGGCTACGCCTGCAATGAAACGCCCGAACTGATGCCCGCGCCGATTTACTACGCGCACCGTCTGATGGAGCGCCAATCGCAGTTGCGCAAAGACGGCCGCCTGCCCTTTTTGCGCCCCGATGCAAAAAGCCAGGTCACCATGCGCTATGTGGACGGCAAGCCGCATTCGATCGACACCGTGGTGCTGTCCAGCCAGCACAGCCCCGAGATGAGCGACGGCCTGAAAATGAAGCCGGCGTTCATCGAAGCGGTGATTGAAGACATCATCAAACCCGTGTTGCCCAAGGCCTGGCTGACGGGCGATACCAAGTACCTGATCAACCCGACCGGTCGTTTTGTGGTGGGTGGCCCGCAAGGCGACTGCGGCCTGACCGGGCGCAAGATCATTGTTGACACCTACGGCGGCGCCTGCCCGCACGGTGGTGGTGCCTTCAGCGGCAAAGATCCAACAAAGGTCGACCGCTCGGCCTCCTATGCCGCCCGCTACGTGGCCAAAAACATCGTCGCTGCAGGCCTGGCGCGCCAGTGCCAGATTCAGGTCGCCTACGCCATTGGTGTGGCCAAGCCGATGAACGTGACAGTCTACACCGAAGGCACCGGGGTGATTCCTGACGAGCAAATTGCCGCCTTGGTGCACGCGCACTTTGACCTGCGTCCACGCGGCATCATCCAGATGCTTGACCTGCTGCGCCCAATCTACGAAAAAACCGCCGCTTATGGCCACTTTGGTCGGGAAGAGCCCGAGTTCAGCTGGGAGCGTACCGACAAAGCGCAGGCGCTGCGTGAAGCGGCGGGGCTATGAGCCACGCTTTTGCGTCAGCAAATCCTGTGCTTTGCGCCGTAGGCACAATGCCGCAAGCGCTGCGTGAAGCGGCGGGGCTGTAAACCCTGCGTAGCGCCAGATGCACCGCACGATTTTTTCAACGCCCGTCATCAATTCGTTGCTGCGGGCTTTTTCGCTCGGGTATCTCAAATTGGCGGGCTGGCAAGTGCTGGGGGCACTACCGGCCGAGGCGCAAAAGAGTGTCCTGATCGCTGCGCCGCACACCAGCAACTGGGACCTGCCCTACACGCTGATGGTGGCGTTTGTGCTGCGCCTGAACATTTACTGGATCGGCAAAGCCAGCATCTTTCGCTTTCCGTTCGGTCCCCTGATGCGCTGGCTGGGGGGTATCCCGGTGGACCGCGCCAAATCCAACAACCTGGTCGCAGCATCGGCCCAAGCGATCACCAACGCCAGCGGTTCGGTGCAATTGATCGTACCGCCCGAGGGCACGCGTGCCAAAACGCGCTACTGGAAAACCGGTTTCTATCACATCGCCCTGACCGCCCAAGTGCCGATCGTCATGGCCTACATGGACTACTCCCGAAAAATCAGTGGACTGGGTCCCATTTTTAAACCCACCGGCGATCTGGAGGCCGACATGCTTCGCATCAAGGCGTTTTATGCCGAATTCAAGGGTAAAAATTCCGACCAGTTTGAGTCGCAGTAAAAGTTGGCCCGCCTGAAGCTGGCGACTTTTATACTTGCCGGCACCGTGGCTCGATACAGGATGGCCCTGTCGAGCTAGCCATTTTTGGATTTGGAGAAGCCATGAATACGTTGAGCGAATTTTTCGAATCTGCCAAGCTGCCCGTGATGTCAGAGGTGGCCCACGCGCTGATTCGCACCTTGAACGACGATGATGCCACTGCGGCGCAGGTTGAGGCCATCATCGCCAAAGATCCGGCCCTCACCGCGCATCTTTTGCGACTGGCCAACAGCGCCCAGTTTGGGCTGAGTCGCCAGGTACTGTCACTCGATCACGCAATCGCGCTGGTTGGCATGTCGCAGGTGCGCACACTGGCGCTGTCGACCTGCATGAAAACCGCATTCCCGAATGCATCCGGAATTGACCGTGATGCGTTCTGGAAATTCAGCATGGCTTGCGCCGGCTATGCACAATGGCTCGCGGGTGTTGCAGGAGTCGATCCTCAGCAAGCGTGGTTGGCCGGCATGATGTTGCGACTAGGCGAACTGCTGATTGGCCAGCGTGCACCAGAGAGCCTGCCAGAAATTGAGGCCAAGCCAAGTCAAGCTGTCACACGGTGGGAGCGCGAGATGCGCTTGTTTGGTTTTGACGAGTGCCAAGTCACGGCTGTGCTGGCGCGCCATTGGAGCTTTCCACCGGCCATTGTCCTGGGCCTGCAAAGTGCCAGTGACCCAATGGCGGCAGAACCCTTCGATGCGCTGGCTGGCGTTGTGCACCTGGCGGCCCGACTGGCAGACTGCCCCAACCCCACGCCGGAGAGCGTGGGCGAGTTGTATATTGGGATACTTTCCCGGCTGGACATCACCAACGATTGGCTGGTGGAACATTTTCCAGATCCAGATAAATTTGTCGATGTGACGGCGCTGTAGCGCGAGTCCGCTCACTGATCAAGGCTGGGTTCATTCGGGGAAAAGTTGTTGGGACTGTCATCCCTGCGAATACCAAAATTTTGTATTGACATAGTTAATACAACTGGTATTATTTCTCCAATGGACATTCACTTTGAATTCAACGGCATGTCATTTATCTGGAGCGATAAAAAGGCGGGGATCAATCCCCATCGACACGATGGCATAACATTTCAACAAGCTGCCACCGTGTTTTTTGATCCGTTTTTCCGGGTTGTTGATGCCAGCCGCAACGACGAGGCCCGCGACGCAGTGATTGGATTTGACGCATCAGGCCGATTGCTGTTCGTTGTGCACATTGAAATTGAGGACACGTCCATTCGGATTATTTCAGCCCGCAAGGCGACCAACGAAGAAAGGCGAGACCATGAACATTCCTGAACGCATTCGCACACGGCTGGTCAAGGATCGACCCATGACTTCGATCACTTTAAGAATACCGGTTGATGTGGTGGATTCGATGAAAGAAATAGCACCCAAAAAAGGCTTTTCCGGGTATCAGGCGCTGCTCAAGTGCTACCTCAGCGATGGTCTGCGGCGCGATGAAGCGCAGTTTTCTTTTGGCCCCACCGCGCAGTTAATTGAGGCACTCAAAAAACGCGGTGTTCCGGACGCAGTACTGCAAGAGGCTGCACGCGATTTGCTTCTGATATAGAGGTGAACTGGCAACGAACTGATTTGCCGTCTGTATGCAAAACATTGGCGATCATCCGCGCCTTATTGTTCTGCTAACAGCTCACCAAGCGCCAATTCTGGCGGTCTACCACAAGCCAGTTGCCAATCAACAAACGTCATGATGTCAACGTAGCTTTCGCCGCGCTCGATCTTTGACACATACGACTGACCCACGCCAAGAACATCTGCCATTTGCATCTGCGTCAATCCCGCTGACTTGCGAGCAGCCACCATGGCAATGCGCAAAGCTTGGTAACGGGGGTGATAAATCGACGTGGGCACACTTCGAATGATTTACCCGGATTTGGAATAGTCTATTTCCGACTATTCAGATGCACAATCGAACCACCCAGCGGCATTGCTGGGCAATCAATAAGGGTTTAGCATGAAAAGAGTTACAGCATTGGCCGCAGTTTTGGTTTTGAGCGCTTGCGGCGGGGGAGGCGGTGATGGAGCGACGACACCAACAACGAGCACGACAAGCACATCAGCCGAAGGATTTTGGATTGGCACAGCATCAACCGGCGACCTTGTCAACATGGCTGTGCTAGAAAATGGAGAGACATGGGGCATTACCGGTACCAATACCGGCGTGTTGACCGGGGTGCTGTATGGCAATGTTGCCACCAGCGGATCAACACTGTCAGGCACTGGCAGCAGTTTCAGTTTCGTTAGTAGAACCGCCAGCACAGGGGCTTTGTCGGGCAGTGTTTCTACAAAAACCAGTCTGTCGCTGAAGACTTCTGGCGGCACCACATTTACAGGCACCTATTCGACGGACTATGACCAACCCGCGTTGCTGAGCAACCTGGCCGGCAGCTACTCTGGCTTTGCCGTGGGCGTCGCAACGCCAGCACAGGCAGCCACGGTAGTAGTTGATGTCAATGGCAATATCTCCAGCAGTTATGTGTCGGGCAGCCTGATTTGCACCACCTCGGGCAAGGCGACTCCGCGCGCCAGCGGCAAAAACATCTTTAATCTCCAACTGAGTTTCAGTGGCAACTACTGCGCTCTTGGCAATGGCGCGACCACCAGCGGCGTGGGCTACTTTGATACCACCAACCGTCAGTTGCTCGCCATAACCCTCAACAGTCCAAAAACGGATGGGTTGATATTTGTCGGCAAGCGCTGATCGTCAATGGAAATCCCGGCTGCTGGTGGCCAGCTCGCCCAGCAGCGGTGTCAGGTCTTTCAGAAACCCGGCAATCACATGGCAGACCTGACCGCCGCTGGCCTCATCGCGCTGCCAGGTGCCGTGCACGGCCAGCAATCTGGCATGCAGCAGTTCACTGCGCTGGCGCTCTTTGAGGGACTTCCAGACAATCACGTTCACCGTACCGGTTTCGTCCTCCAACGTGACAAAGGTAACGCCCTTGGCCGTACCCGGGCTTTGGCGCATGGTGACCAGGCCGCAGGCACGCACCAGCCGGCCATTCGGCAAATCACGCAATTGGACGGCGGTCGTTAGCTTTAATTTTGATAGCTGCTCACGCAATAGCAGCAAGGGGTGCGAGCGTAAAGTGAGCCCAACAGCGGCGTAGTCGAAGCGCACCTCTTCGCCTTCGGGGGCTGCGGGCAGCGTGAGCGGGCATTCGTTGACCGGGGCCTCGCGCAACAGCAGCGGCGCAGCTTGCAGCGCGCTGGCATCCCAGACTTGTTGGCGGCGGTGGCCGGACAGGCTTCTCAGGGCATCGGCGCTGGCCAAGGCTTTGAGGTCGGCGGCATCGAGTTCGGCGCGCAGAGCCAGATTTTGCGTGCTGGTGAAAGGCGATTGCTGGCGGGCGGTGACGATGCGCTGCGCGGCTGACCTGGACAGGCCGGTGATCTGGCGCAGGCCCAGGCGCACGGCGGGTGCCGAGCTTGCGCTGCCTACCGCAGACAAAGGGAACCCATCGCTTTTATCAGCACCGCAAATGGGGTCAGAGCCCGATTTCGGGGGCTGGCTCGATTCTTGTGCGCTGTTGCAGCCGAAATCGGGATCCGACCCCAATTGCTCCAATTGCTCTGTGGCCAGGCATGGCTCCAAGGTGCAATCCCAGTCACTCATGGCGACATCCACCGGCAACACGACCACACCATGGCGCTGCGCATCTTGCACCAGTTGCGCCGGGGCATAAAAACCCAGCGGCTGGCTGTTGAGCATGGCGGCTAAAAAGCAGGCGGGCTCATGCTGCTTGAGCCAGCAACTGGCCCACACCAGCAGCGCAAAGCTGGCGGCGTGGCTTTCGGGAAAACCGTATTCGCCAAAGCCCTCAATCTGCTTGAACAGCTGCTCTGCAAACTCCGCCGTGTAACCGTTTTTCAGCATGCCACCGACCAGCCGGTCGTAATACTTGTGCACGCCGCCCCGGCGTTTCCAGGCGGCCATGGAGCGGCGCAACTGATCGGCCTCGCCGGGTGAAAAATCGGCCGCTGCCATGGCCACCTGCATCACCTGTTCCTGAAAAATAGGCACGCCCAAGGTGCGCTTCAAGACTTCTTCGAGCGCCGGGCTGGCGTAGCTCACCGCATCCGGGTTGGCGCGCGCTTGCAGATACGGGTGCACCATGCCGCCCTGAATCGGCCCCGGGCGCACGATGGCGACTTCGACCACCAGGTCGTAAAAGCAGCGCGGCTTGAGGCGCGGCAGCATGCTCATTTGGGCCCGGCTTTCGATCTGAAAAACGCCCACGGTATCGGCGGCACAAATCATGTCGAAGGTAGCCGGGTCGTCGCCCGGAATGTCCTGCAACTGAAACGGCGCGCCACGCCGGGCCGAAACCAATGCCAGGCAGCGGCGAATAGCGCTGAGCATGCCCAGGGCCAGCACATCCACCTTCAAAAGTCCGAGCGCATCCAGATCGTCCTTGTCCCACTGGATGATGGAGCGATCCGGCATGGCGGCGTTTTCCACCGGCACCAGCCGCGTCAGCGGCCCGCGCGTCAGCACAAAGCCGCCGGGATGCTGGCTCAGGTGACGCGGCAGGCCTTGCAGTTGGCGACTCAGGTCAAGCCACAAATCCAGCAAATGGCGTGACACCGGCTGATGCAGGCCGGCCCGTTCGCCCTGCACTTGAGCGCTCACCACCCGATACCTATCTGCCGCATCGCCCTGCCCGGCCCAGCGTTCCAGCGCCGCCTGCAAGCGCTCGGCCAGCACCGTGC
Organism: Burkholderiales bacterium; assembly: GCA_038207855.1. Taxonomy (GTDB): domain Bacteria; phylum Pseudomonadota; class Gammaproteobacteria; order Burkholderiales; family Burkholderiaceae_C; genus Rhodoferax. The sequence continues at coordinate 1,444 of JBBQZI010000080.1, read as the reverse complement.
GGTTGTGCATACCGGGGTGCTCTTTGGCCATGGCGGCGATCAGCCCCTCGGGGATGCCGAGCGCACGACCGACATCGCGCAGCGCACTGCGTGGCCGGTAGCTGATGGCCACAGCAGTCAGCGCGGCACGCTCGCGGCCATACTTTGCGAAGATGTACTGGATGACTTCTTCGCGCCGCTGGTGCTCAAAGTCGACATCAATGTCGGGCGGCTCATCACGCTCACGGCTGATGAAGCGCTCAAACAGCATGGCCGAGCGGGCCGGATCAACTTCGGTGATGCCCAGGCAGTAACACACCGCCGAATTGGCCGCCGAGCCGCGCCCCTGGCACAAAATGCCCTGGCTGCGGGCAAAGGCGACGATGTCGTGCACGGTCAAAAAATACATCTCGTAGTTGAGCTCGGCAATCAGCGCCAACTCGTGCTCAACTTGCTGGCGCACCTTGGTCGGCATGCCCTGCGGGTGCAGCGCTTGCGGGTAGCGCCGCTGCGCCCCGACTTGGGTGTGGTGGCGCAGCGTTTGCGCCGGGGTCTGGCCGGGCAGCACGGCCTCCGTTGGATACTGGTAGCGCAGCTCGTCCAAAGTGAAGCGGCAGCGCGCCGCCACCGTGAGCGTGTTGGCCAGCAGATCAGGCGGGTAAATGGCGGCCAACCGCGCACGCGTGCGCAGACTCGCCTCAGCATTGGGCTGCAAAGCCAAGCCGCAGTCAGCCAAGGGTTGGCCCAGGCGCACGGCGGTCAACACATCTTGCAGCGGCTTGCGCGAGCGCAGGTGCATCAGAACGCCGCCGGCCGCCACCAGCGGCACACCGGTGAGGTGTGAAATCTGCCGCAGCTTGTGCAGATAGACGGCATCATCAGAGCGAAGCAACAAGGTAGCCGCCAGCCAACAATTTATACCAAATAGGCCGCTAGCCCTTATAGATATTGCGCAAGCAGCTTCTAAATTTATAGTGCTTGGCAACCCCAACAAAACCTCACAAGACCCCAGTTTGGCCCAGCCCGGATCGCCCCAACGCGCCCAATACTGCCCCTTGGGCGCACTGCGACGCGCGACGGTGATGAATTCGCACAAGTCGCCCCAAGCGGCCAGATCGTGTGGCAGGACGATGACGGTGAAGCTTTGGCCAGAACTTTTGTTGCCACCAGAACCCGGCAGCGGCACCACAAATTCGGCACCGGGTAGCAGCTTGAGCCCGCATTTTTTGGCTTCTGTGTGGGCCCGCACGACACCGGCCACTGAACATTCATCGGTCAGCGCCAAGGCCGCGTAGCCCAGCGCGTGGGCGCGCGCGACCAGTTCTTCGGGCGTGGAGGCACCACGGCCAAAGCTGAACGCGCTGCGGCAATGCAGCTCGGCATAAGCGGGCAACACCGCCTCCACCGCAGGCCCGGTATTTGCCAGCGATGCCGCGTTCGTTGTAGACGCAGCACTTGCTGCGGT
>JBBQZI010000079.1:0-13177 GCA_038207855.1 Burkholderiales bacterium | reverse complement strand
TCAATCTGACAGGGCTGAAAAGCCTCACAAAAAAGCTCGCCGGGGACGCTCAGGCGGGCTTTTTTTATTTCAAATTAACCGGAGTACCCGCGATGTCACTCAAAGACCAGATCACCGAAGACATGAAAACTGCCATGCGCGCAAAAGACAACGAGCGCCGGGACACCATTCGCCTGCTGCTGGCCGCTGCCAAGCAAAAGGAAGTTGATGAGCGCGTGGTGCTGGACGATGCCGCCATGATCGCCATCGTTGACAAGCTCATCAAGCAGCGCAAGGACTCGGTTGCGGCCTATGTGCAGGCGCAGCGCCAGGACTTGGCGGACAAGGAAAGTGCCGAAATCAAGGTGCTTGAAACCTACCTGCCGCAACGCCTGAGCGCGGCTGAAGTCACCGCTGCAGTGGCTGCCATCGTCACCAGTCTTGGTGCCAATGGCCCAGGCGACATGGGTAAGGTGATGGGGGCCGTCAAAACGCAACTCGCCGGCAAGGCCGACATGGCGCTGGTATCCCAGGCCGTCAAGGCAGCCCTGGCCGGATAAGCCGCAAAAACCATGGCCAAACCGCTGCGCTACACGCTGTTGTCACTGCGTGAGTTGCTGGCATCGGCTGGGCCATTTGTGTTGCTGGCCTTCGGCCTGTTGACGCTGGCCTATGTCTGGCTGAACCCGAATCCGCCCAAGCAGGTCACCCTGGCAACCGGGCCAGCCCAAAGTGCCTACGACGAATTTGGCAAGCGCTACGCCACGGCTCTGGCCGCTTACGGCATCGAGGTGAAGCTGGTCGAATCGGAAGGCGCTGCACAAAATCTGCAATGGCTCACCGAAGGCAAGGTTGACCTGGGTTTTGTGCAGGGTGGCAGCGGTGAAGCGTCCTTTGAGACAAAGCCGCCACTGGTGTCGCTGGGCAGTCTGTTTGTTGAACCCTTGTGGCTGTTTTACCGCAACCCAACACCGCTCAACGCGCTGTCTGACTTCAAAAGTTTGCGCATGAATGTGGACACCACCGGCAGTGGCGTGCCGCGCTTGATGAGCCAGTTGTTTGAGCTCAACCGCATGGATGAGGGCACGCTCAAGCTCAGTCGCTTATCGCAAACGCCAGCTACCGTGGCCTTCATCAATGGTGATTTGGATGCGCTGCTATTTGCCTCGGCCCCCGAGTCTCCTATGGTGCAAATGCTGCTACAAACACCCGGTGTGCGTTTGCTGAATTTTGCCCAGAGCGAAGCCTATTCGCGGCGATTTGCATTTTTGACGCCGGTGATTCTGCCGCGCGGCATCGTCGATTTGGCCAGCGACGTGCCCAGGCAGGATGTGCGGCTGGTGGCCACCACCACCACACTGCTGGCAGGCCCCAAGGTGCATCCGGCCATCCTGCAACTGTTTTCACAAACTGCGTTAACGCTGCACGGCCAGGCCGGCTGGTTTAGCAGGTTGCACGATTTTCCAAATATAGAACATACCGAATTTGCGGTATCAGACGAAGCCCAGCGCGCCATTCGCAACGGCATCCCGCTGTTGCAGCGCTACCTGCCGTTTGCCTATGCCAACCTGATCGAGCGCATGTGGCTGGCGCTGGGTATTATTTTGGCGGTGTTGCTGCCGCTGAGTCGCATCGTGCCGCCGCTGTACGAATTCAGAGTCCGCTCACGCGTGTTTCGCTGGTACGGGCAACTGCGCCACATTGAAGAGCGCGCCGCCAGTCAAGACGAAACGGCAGAAGACCTGATCCAGGAACTGGAGCGCCTTGAAGAACGGGTCGGAAGAATCACCGTCCCGCTGTCTTACGCCGATGAGTTGTATGCGCTGCGCACCCACATTGAAGGGGTGCGCCAAAAACTCAAGACTACTTGAGGGCCTTGAAACGCATGCGGTGCGGCTTGGCACCCTCTTCGCCCAGGCGTTTCTTCTTGTCAGCTTCGTATTCCTGGTAATTGCCGTCATAGAAGAACCACTGACTGTCGCCCTCGCAAGCCAGAATGTGGGTGGCAATGCGGTCCAGAAACCAGCGGTCGTGGCTGATGACCATGATGGAGCCGGCAAATTCCAGCAGCGCATCTTCCAGCGCGCGCAAGGTTTCCACGTCCAGATCGTTGGACGGCTCATCGAGCATTAGCACATTGCCACCGGCAATCAGGGTTTTGGCCAGATGCAGACGACCACGTTCACCACCGGAGAGCATGCCAACACGCTTTTGCTGATCGGCGCCGTTGAAGTTGAAGCGCCCGCAATACGCGCGGCTGGCCATGGTGAACTTGCCGATATTGAGCATATCCAGGCCACCCGAGACATCTTCCCAGACGGTCTTTTCGTCGCTCAGATCGTCGCGATTCTGGTCGACAAACGCCATTTTTACAGTCGAGCCAATCTTGACCTCGCCTGAATCCGGCATTTCACGCCCGGCAATCATCTTGAACAAGGTCGACTTGCCGGCGCCGTTGGGGCCAATGATGCCGACGATGGCACCTGGGGGCACCTTGAAGCTCAGGTTGTCGATCAGCACACGGTCGCCAAACGACTTGGTGACATTGACAAATTCAATGACTTCCTGGCCCAGACGATCGGCCACCGGAATGAAGATTTCGTTGGTTTCGTTGCGTTTCTGGTATTCAAAGTCAGACAGTTCCTCGAAGCGGGCCAGCCGGGCCTTGCTCTTGGCTTGGCGCGCCTTGGGATTCTGGCGAGACCATTCCAGCTCTTTCTTCAATGCCTTGGCACGCGACTCTTCACCCTTTTTCTCGGACTCCAGGCGTGCCTGCTTTTGCTCCAGCCACGAGCTGTAGTTGCCCTTGTACGGAATGCCGTTGCCGCGGTCGAGCTCCAAAATCCATTCGGCTGCATTGTCCAAAAAGTAGCGATCATGGGTGATGGCCACCACCGTGCCCGAGTAGCGCTGCAAGAATTGCTCCAGCCAGTCGACCGATTCGGCATCCAAGTGATTGGTTGGCTCGTCAAGCAGCAGCATATCGGGGTGACTCAGCAGCAGGCGGCACAAGGCCACGCGGCGCTTTTCACCACCCGACAGCACACCAATCACTGCATCCCACGGCGGCAGCCGCAGCGCGTCAGCGGCAATTTCCAGCTGGTGCTCGGTGTCGGTGCCAGCGGTGGCGATGATCGCCTCCAACTCGGCTTGCTCGGCGGCCAGTGCGTCAAAGTCGGCATCTTCTTCGCCGTAGGCCACGTAAACCTCTTCAAGCCGCGCTTTGGCGGAAAAAACCTTGCCCATGGCCGCCTCAACGCTCTCACGCACAGTTTGCGTCGGGTCAAGCTGCGGCTCTTGTGGCAAATAGCCGATGTTCAAACCCGCCATCGGAATCGCTTCACCCTCGATGTCCTTGTCCAGCCCGGCCATGATCCGCAGCAAAGTGGATTTGCCCGAGCCGTTGGTACCGAGCACGCCGATCTTGGCTCCCGGAAAAAAGCTGAGTGAGATGTCTTTCAGAATATGCCGTTTGGGCGGCACAATCTTGCCGACACGGTTCATTGAAAATACGTATTGAGCCATGGTTCTGATGCAATCATTGGTGGGAAACCCAACATTATCGACGCTACGCGCGCCAGCAGGTGCAAAACACCTCTTCACACGCCGGCTGATGCTTCTCTGTCAAAATCGCGCGCACCCCCATTTACCCGCCAAGGAGCCCGATTGAAAATTACAAACTTGTCGCTTTCGCTAATCACCACACTGGTCCTTAGCCTTTCCGCCTGCTCAAAAACAGAGGCACCTGCCGCAGGCGCAGCTGCATCAGCCGCAAGCACGGCTCCCAGCCTTTCCAGCTACGACACCGTCGTAGCAAGCGCCAAAGGGTTCACGGTTGGTGCCTTGATGAGTGCCCAAACGGTATATGTGCTGTTTGACCCCCAATGTCCGCATTGCGGTCACTTGTGGAATGCATCGATCCCGCTGCACAACCGGGTGAAATTTGTCTGGATTCCGATTGCCTTCAATGCTGGAAAGAGCCTGTCACAGGCGGTGGCACTGCTGCAGGCCGTCAATCCGGTTGACACCATGACGGCACACGAAGCATCCCTGCTGGCCGGCCAAGGCGGCATTGCGGCATCCAGCAGCTTGCCACCCGAACTGGAGCAGGCCATCAAGACCAATACCAAACTACTCAACACCCTGGGGGCCGACTCGGTGCCCTTCATCCTGGCGAAAAATCCCCGCACCGGGCAAGTCGTCAGCAATGCGGGTGCCATGGAGACGGCAGCGTTGACGCAATTTCTGGGCCTTGACTGAGCGCAGTACAGCGCACACCACAAACAATGCGCTGTTGCCTGAAAAGCCTACCGCGCTGAATCTGCCGTCAATGAGCCCGCCAGCAGCTCCGGCAAGCGCTGAAACGGCATTTTGAAACCACAGGCCTGGGCGTGTCCACCGCCGCGCATGCTTTCGGCCAACGGTATGCAGTTGAATCCCGACCTGGAGCGCAGACCACACTTGACGACCGCGCTCTTGTCTACCGACCACATCAACGCAAATGTTCCTGACTTCTGGCACAGCATGTCACCGACCAGGCTGTGAAAAACGCCTGGTGCGTTGACCATCAAACCTGCCACCCCGTTAAAGACAACCGGCTGCGCACTCTCCGCAACCAACTCGGCGAGTTTTTTGAACTTGTCATCCATGGCGCGACCGCGCTCGATGTAAATCGTCAGCTGCGCGGCATCAAAGTCGACAATGGCCTTCCAGCGCGCAAAGTCAAAGGGTTCCATGTCCAGCGCCGACAAAAATCCAGCACTCTGCGGATACTGCCAGACCCAAATATCGCGGTCTTCAACAAAACGAACCAGATCAGGCACGGGCTCCTCAGGATGAAAAAACTCCCACGCCAGACGCGCACCGGACTTTTTCATGTCAAAGTGCACGACGCCACAGCGGCATTTGAAACCGGTCAATTTTTCAGCCGCACTCAAATGGTGGTCCAGCATGACCAACTTGGCGGCACGCTCTTCAATTGCCCGTAGCAGGTGATCGGCAAACGAAAAATCCAGAATGTAAACCGTGCGCCCGGACAGCGCCGGCAAATCATCGACCGATTGGATGTCGCCATGGTCAAGCCCCAGAAATTCGCACTTGCCGTCGTAATACAGCCAGGCCGCCAGCGCCGCAGCAAAACCATCCGGGCAGTTGCGACCGTGGTACAGCACCAACGGACTGGGATCGTTTTTATCAGGGGAAACAAGTAGATTCAAAGACATCACAACACTCTATTTAATAATCCAACGTTTTAAATGCTATTTATTTTATAGCTACTTAGGCAATACCTAACTGGGTTACAGGCCTATTTTGTTATCAATACAATGGCGGCATGAAGCCCAAGGATACACCGTCAATTTTTATCGGAAAAACCGAGCCCAGTGGACAGCAGTTTGATGCCTGGAGCAACCAGCCCCTGCTGCTGTCAATGGAAATGGGCGGCATTGACTGGCCCAGTTCGTGCCGTAACGGTACTTGCCGCACCTGTTTTGGCCGCATCGAGGCCGGCTTGGTGCGCTATGAGATTGACTGGCCGGGCTTGAGTGCTGAAGAAAAAGCCGAGGGTTACGTGCTGCCCTGCGTGGCGTACCCCTGTTCGGATGTGGTGCTGCGCGAGAATAACTAAACCTCAGGCTTGCCCGCGTAAATCAGACTTTGGGATTTTTTTGAAACGGATTTTTCGATCCAATTCAATGGCGTCCTTCTTGACCTGACGCTCAGCATCCAGCGTCTGTCCCGCGGCCAGCCACTGGGCGAATTCATCCGGGGTTTCAAGCGTGATGCGGCCCATGACGCTGGATCGGAAGTCGTAAATGGCAATCTCGGCGGCTTTTTGCAGGTCGATTTGTTGACCACTGCGGATCGCGCCGCGCTTGCGGCCAATTGCATCCAGCAAGGCTTCATCCGTCATAGCTGCGGCGCCCTCGAGCTTGAAACGTGCGTCCAACAGCACCGGGTAGTGCACGCGCAGGTAGTCGAGCAGTTCCAGTGCCACCTCTTGTTCGTCAAACGCGTTGCGCCCGACCGCCCCGCTGGCGGCCAGGTTGTAGCCGCTTTTTGCCACGATGATGCGCGGCCACAACAGGCCAGGCGTGTCGTACAAATAGAAATCTGGTGCAATGGCAATGCGCTGCTCCAATTTGGTAACACCGGCTTCGTCGCCAGTCTTGGTAGCCCGTTTGGCAGCCAGCGTGTTGATCAAGGTGGACTTGCCGACATTCGGAATGCCGCAAATCAGCACCCGCATCGGTTTGACCATGCCACCCCGGTTGGGGGCCAATTCATGGCAGGCAGCAATCAAGGCTTTGGCGGGTGCGGTCATGCTGGCATCCAGCGCAATGGCACGCGTGCCAGGCAACGCGTTGTAGTGTGCCAGCCAGAGCGCGGTGCGCGCCGGATCAGCCAAGTCTTGTTTGTTGAGCACCTTGAGCGCCGGCTTGCCCTGCGTGAGGGTGGCGAGCATCGGGTTAGCGCTGGAGCCGGGCAGACGTGCATCGAGCAGCTCAATCACCACGTCAATGTTTTTAATGCGCTCGGCAATGGCCTTTTGCGTCAGGTGCATGTGGCCGGGAAACCATTGAATTGCCATGTTTTTATAAATCCAGTGTCGGCCGTAGTGCCGAGGGTTTGACGTAACGCCAGCGTCCCACATAGGTCGCCAGCAGCGCAGCCACGAGTCCTGCCAACGCCACCAGCGCCAGCGGGTGTTGCCAGTTATTGTCATAAGCGCCAAACAGGCTGGCCTTGAGGGCCTTGACGACCCAGGTAATCGGTAAATAGGGGCTGATCTGAGCGAACAACCCACCGCTCAGTTCCACCGGCAACACGCCGCCAGAAGATGACAACTGCACCGCCAGCAGCACCAAGGCCAGCGCCTTGCCAGCATCGCCCAAAGCCCGCGTCAAGGCCACCACAATCAGCAAAAATACCGCAGAAGCCACACACAACGTGAGTGCCACCGCACCGGCATCAAGCACCTGCATTTTCAAAACAAATAGCATGCTCAGTCCTGCCAGCAAGGCTTGCAACAATACCAGACCCATCGGCAACGCCACTTTTCCAAGCAGTCTGGCACTGGGCGATGCGCTGGCAGCCGAGCGCGGCAAGGTGCGCAATTGAAACAGAAACGCCGCCAGACTAGCCCCCAACCAAAGCGCGCCCGGGATGATGTTGGGCGCAAAGCCGCTGCCATTGTTTTGCACCGGCGCGGCCACTTCAATCGCCGGCCGCACCGAATTGGCCAGGCCTTGGGCGTTGCCATCGATCGAGTTAGACGAGGCAGGTAGCGCCCCCGCAAGCAGTTCCAGACCACCCGCCAAGTGCTGGGCAGCGGCGGCTACTTTTTGGGTGCCCCCTTTGAGCGCCAGCGCACCGGTGGCCAGATTGTCAGCACCATGCGTCAATTCGTCCAAACGGCTGTCCTCGGGCAACTGCGACTCCATGTTGCGCAAGCCCGCATTGAGGCTGCGCAGACCGGTGGTGAGTGTGCCAATACCGGTGTTGAGTTGGTTGCTCCCCTCCGCCAGCTTTTGCTGACCCGCCACCGTGCTTTTCAGACCCGTCTCGAGCCCATTGGTGCCTTGCCCCAGCTTATCAAGCCCCTCCTTGACCTGGGTCGTCACAAACAGGCTGTCAGCAGCCTGCTCGCGAAAGCTGGCCACGCCGGTTTGCAGCTGCACCGCACCCTCATGCAACTCAGTCAAGCCGCGCCCCAGCTCCTCATGGCCGCCCACCAGGGCTTGGGCACCTTCTTCGAGTCGGCGCAAATCCCGGTTATGCGGACGCTGGGCAACCATGCTGCGCACCCCGCTGCCCAATTCTTTGGTACCGCTCGTGAGCTGGCCAACACCCTGATTAACCTTGGTAGCACCGCGTGCCAGGGCATCGGCCCCGTTTGCAGCCTGGTGCGCACCGCTGGACAGCTCGTTAGCGCCCAGGCGCAGCTGGGTCACCCCATCATGCAGGCGCTCAATGCTGCGCTGGCTACCAGCGGCAGCCGAGAGCACCAGTGCCCAGCGTTGTTCATTCAACCTTTGATTGACTTCGCGCCCCAAATCCTCGGCAAAACGCCGAGCCAGAGCAGCACCTGGATAGCTGTTGCCCTCAGAGGTAAAAATCACCAGCTTGCCGGCTCCCGCCGCCGCACCGGGAATGGCGTTGGAGCTGAAATCTGCCGGCACGATCAGCGCAAAGGCCAGCGCACCCTGGCGCACTGCACTTCGGGCCGCAGACTCATCGGTGTAGTTCACAAAACCAAATGTTGGCTTGGTTTTAAGCCGGGCGATCAGGTCACGCCCCACATTGAAAGCCTGACCACGGTATTCCAGCCTCTGATCCAGGTTGACCAGCGCCACGGGCAAGGCGGCCGTGTGCGCGGATGGGTCCCAGACGCTGGCCAGGTAAATCACCAGATACAGCGCCGGGATCAGCACCACTGCTGCCGCCGCCAACAGCAGTCTGGGGTAGCGCAGAAAGAAATGGGCTTCGAGGCGGGCAATATCCATGATGGCCAGCACCACCGACTTGCGGTCGGTGTCAACTGTCATGTTGCACCCGTGCACGCTGGGCTTTGACCGTCGAGCGCTGCGACTTGGCCTCACGCTGGCGCCGTTTCGAGGCACGGGTCGGTTTGGTTGGTTTTCTGGGTGTCGGCGGCACGGCCACGCTGTTGACCAGCTCGTGCAGCCGGATCAGCGCATCAAAACGGTTCATCTCCTGGGTGCGATGCTGCTGTGCTTTCATGACCAGCACACCGTCCTTGCTGATGCGGTTGTCATTCAGGGCCAACAGCCGCTCTTTGACATCGTCGGGCAAGCTGCAAGCGGGAATGTCAAAACGCAGGTGAATGGCGCTGGAGACTTTGTTGACGTTTTGTCCGCCCGCGCCTTGGGCCCGAATGGCCGTCAAGACCACCTCGTCTTCAGGAATATGCAGGGGTTCAGTCATGCTGATCGCAACAAGATCAAGGTTCAACCGACTCAGCTTGCGTTTCGGGCGCGTTCACATAGCGCGCCACAAAGGCACCGACGGCGCTGTCGGGCAAGGGCAGCCAGACCGTGTGGCCGCTACCGGGGGCCACGCTCATGGCCACGCCATCGGCGTTTTCCATGCGGGTCAGCTGCACATCGACATTGCCACCAGGGTGAATGATCTCCAGCCAATCATCCACAGCAAAACGGTTGCGCACATTCACCTTCGCCAGGCCACGCGCTGCGTCAAACTCAAGCACATCGCCGACATACAGACTGCGCCCTGATTCGGAGTAGCCGCGCAAGTAGTTTTGCGTGGCCTCTGGCGTGTGGCGCTGGAAAAAGCCCGAGGTGTAGCCGCGGTTGGCCAGACCTTCGAGCTGGCCGAGCAGCGCCGGGTCCATCTCGCGCCCGGCCACCGCATCGTCAATCGCGCGGCGGTAGCTTTGCACCGTGCGCGCCACGTAATACGGGCTTTTGGTGCGGCCTTCGATCTTGAGCGAATCGACGCCGATGTCAACCAGCCGCTTGACGTGCTCGATGGCCCGCAGGTCTTTGGAATTCATCACGTAGGTGCCGTGCTCGTCTTCTTCGATCGGCATGTAGCTGCCCGCGCGTTGGCTCTCCTCGATCATGTAGACCTGATCGGCAGCACCCGGCCGGTGCATATTCTGTTCGTCCTCTTGGTCGTCATCCGGCGTAGCCGAGCGGTCCAGTTCGCCACGCTCACGCGCCTGCGCCGCCGCTTGCGTCAGCACATCACCCGAGGCATCCAGCACACCGGCTTGCGTCTTGTAGTCCCAGCGGCACGAATTGGTGCAACTGCCCTGATTGGCATCACGGTGGTTGAAATAGCCCGACAGCAAGCAGCGGCCTGAGTAGGCAATGCACAGCGCGCCGTGCACAAACACCTCCAACTCGGTGTCGGGGCAATCCTGGCGAATCTGCTCAACCTGATCGAGCGACAACTCACGCGACAAAATGACACGGCTAACACCGACAGTCTTCCAGAACCGCACGGCGGCGGCGTTGACCGTGTTGGCTTGCACCGATAAGTGGATTTCCATCTCGGGCCAGGTCTCGCGCACCATCATGATCAGACCGGGGTCGGACATGATCATGGCATCGGGCTTCAAGGCAATCACCGGGGCCATGTTTTGCACATAGCTTTTGATCTTGTTGCCATGCGGAAAAATGTTGGACACCAGAAAGAACTTGGCCCCTTTGGCGTGGGTCGTGTCGATGCCTTGCTTGAGGACCTCAATGTCGCCAAAGTCGTTGTTGCGCACGCGCAAAGAGTAGCGCGGCTGACCGGCGTAAATGGCGTTGGCACCAAAGGCCAGCGCGGTCTCCAGCATCTTCAAAGAGCCCGCTGGAGCCAGTAGTTCAGGTGTTTTCATGGTCAAACAGATCCTTTGTGACGCGTTTGAGCGTCTGCAATTCACTATAAATACAGTAGCTGCTTGCGCAGGTTCTATAAGGGCTAGAAGCCTATTTCTTATAAATTCAGGCGTGCGCGGCAATTGGTGGCAAGCTGGCTTGCACATCGCCGCATTGGGCCCGCTGGCGCAGCGCGTGGTCCATCACCACCAGCGCTAGCATGGCCTCCAGAATCGGCGTGGCGCGAATGCCGACACACGGGTCGTGCCGGCCCTTGGTAATGACCTCGGTACTGTTGCCCGTCATGTCAATCGACTCGCGCGGGGTCAATATCGAGCTGGTCGGTTTGATGGCAACCGACACTTCCAGGTCTTGTCCGCTGGTAATGCCGCCGAGCACGCCACCGGCATTGTTGCCCTTGAAACCTTGTGGGCTGAGTGCATCGCCATGCGTGATGCCGCGCTGCGCCACACTGGCAAAGCCGGCACCAATTTCCACGCCTTTGACAGCGTTGACACCCATCATGGCGTAAGCGATGTCGGCATCCATCTTGTCAAACAAGGGCTCGCCCAGGCCAACCGGCACGTTGGAGGCACTGACACGCAAGCGCGCACCGCACGAGTCGCCTGCCTTGCGCAACTCGGCCATGTAGGCTTCCAAAGTGGACACATCGGCGATGGGCGCAAAAAACGGGTTGTTGGGCACAAAGTCCCATGACTCAAAGGCAATCGGCAACTCGCCCACTTGCGTCATGCAACCGCGAAACAGCGTGCCATATTGCTCAAATAGCCATTTCTTGGCCACGGCACCGGCCGCCACCATGGGCGCCGTCAAGCGGGCACTGGAGCGGCCACCACCGCGCGGGTCGCGAATGCCGTATTTCTGAAAATAGCTGTAGTCAGCGTGCCCGGGGCGAAAGGTCTGAACGATGTTGCCGTAATCTTTGCTGCGCTGGTCGGTGTTTTTGATCAGCAGGCAAATCGGTGTACCGGTGGTTTTACCCTCATACACGCCCGACAAAATCTCGACTGCATCGGGTTCGTTGCGCTGGGTAACGAATTTGCTGGTGCCGGGGCGCCGGCGATCCAGATCAGGCTGAATGTCGGCCTCACACAGGCTCATGCCTGGCGGGCAGCCGTCAATCACGCAGCCAATGGCCGGGCCGTGGGATTCACCAAAGTTGGTGACTGCGAAAAGGTGTCCAAAGGTATTGCCGCTCATGGGCGGGATTATCCCAGAGCGTGCACCGCAGCGCCGTGCGCCACTAAAAACTACAGTTTGGGGGCTTCTTCAGCGGACGTTTCGCCCTCGGGCCAGTCGTGAATATAGGCCTTGAGCATTTTGTTTTCGAAGTTCTGGCTGTCAACCACGGCACGCGCCACGTCGTGAAAGCTGATCACGCCCATGAGCATGGCTTTGTCCATGACCGGGATGTACCGTGCATGGCGGTCCAGCATGATGCGACGCACTTCGTCCATATCGGTTTGCATGGTGCACGTGACGGGTGCGTCGTCCATGGCGTTGCGCACAAGGGTGTTGGTGATGTTGCCACCGGTCTTGACCAGCACATTGGTCAACTCACGCACCGTCAACATGCCAACCAGCTCGCCGCGCTCCATGACCACCAGCGAACCGATGTCACGCTCGGCCATCAGACCGAGCGCCTTGACCAAGGACTCTTCAGGTGATGCCGTAAACAATGTGCTGCCTTTGATGCGCAAAATATCGCTAACTTTCATGGTGCTCCTTGTTGGTGTTGCATTGCACGGCATGGGTGCCGAATGCTGAAATATAGCCCACAATAGGCGACAAAACCATCCGCAATTTCACTCATTTTTCGACCTATTTGTTCTGGAGAGCCCATGCCTGGCTACGCTGACCCCGGTTTTGACACCCTCGCGCTGCACGCAGGCAGCGCCCCTGACCCGGCCACGGGCGCACGCGCCGTGCCAATTTACCTGAGCACCTCGTTCGTGTTTGAGTCAAGCGACCATGCGGCCGCGCTGTTCAATCTGGAGCGCGCCGGCCACGTTTATTCGCGCATCAGCAACCCGACCAACGCCGTGCTGGAGCAACGCATCTCGGCGCTCGAAGGCGGCATTGGTGCCATCTCGGTCGCCAGCGGGCAGGCCGCCTTGCACCTGAGCATTGCCACGCTGATGGGTGCTGGTTCGCACATCGTGGCTTCAACGGCGCTGTACGGTGGCTCGCAAAACCTGCTGAACTACACGCTGCGCCGCTTTGGCATCGAGACCACTTTTGTCAAGCCCGGCGACATCGACGGCTGGCGCGCTGCCGTGCGCCCCAACACCAAACTGTTTTTTGGCGAAACCGTGGGCAACCCGGGGCTGGATGTGCTGGATATTCCGACCGTCTCAGCCATTGCGCATGAGGCCGGCGTACCGCTGCTGGTCGACTCCACCCTGACCACGCCCTGGCTGATCAAGCCGTTTGACCATGGTGCAGATCTGGTCTACCACTCAGCCACCAAGTTTTTGAGCGGCCATGGCACGGTGATTGGCGGACTGGTGGTCGATGGTGGCAGCTTTGACTGGGATGCGGCCGACGACGCAGTCACTGGCTTGAACCGCTTCCCCGAGTTGACGCAAGCCTACGACGGCTTTCACAACATGGTGTTCAGCGAAGAGTCCACCGTCGGTGCATTCTTGCTGCGCGCACGGCGCGAAGGCCTGCGCGACTTTGGTGCTTGCCTGTCGCCGCATTCGGCCTGGCTGATTTTGCAAGGCATTGAAACGCTCTCCTTGCGCATGGAGCGCCACATGCAAAACACGCAAAAGGTGGTGGAATTTCTGGCCAGCCAAGCCTTTGTGGCGCGCGTCGGCCACCCG
>JBBQZI010000078.1:0-13214 GCA_038207855.1 Burkholderiales bacterium | reverse complement strand
AGTCGATTTCTTCAACGCCGGTTACCGTGAAACGGCAAAAGCGCTTGCGCTTGAACAGCAGGTTTTGTGCGGGGCGCTTGGGGCGCTTGTCTTTGTTATTGAAACGTTTTGGTCCGGCCATGATGGACTCCTTAAATTTTTTAAAATGCTTTAATTTTTTGCAAATTCTTGAATGTGAAACACAACATACTTTGCGCCACGTGGTGTTGCCAAAAAACCCCTGAAATTCCAGCTGCTGCCGATGTCTTGTTTAGCCAGCCGCTCTGCAACTGCACCAAATGCGACCGATTTCATGTTTACTGCAACTTGCCTTGGCTGACCCGCTTCTGTCGTCTCCGAGGCATGCTCAAGACGACTGTTCAAAGCGGGGATGCCCGAAGGCGTGTAACGCAAAGCCTCGATTTCAGCAATACTTGCAGTTAGGGTTAATTGGTTTTCAGTGTGACTCACTGCGCGCTGTCACTCAAGCAAATTACGCTTGATATTCAGCTTGTTGTGTCTTGCGAGCATCTTCACGCTCAACTGTTTTCATCATTGACGAAGGACCGGTATCGGCTTTCTTCTTCAAGACTGTCAGGTGGCGCAACACGGCATCGTTAAACTTGAATGCATGCTCAAGTTCTGCCATGACAGCCTGATCAGCTTCAATATTGACGCACAGATAGTGCGCCTTGGCCAATTTGTTGATCATATAGACCAACTGGCGACGACCCCAGTCTTCGACCCGATGCACTTTGCCGCCGCCGGCAACGATCATGCCTTTGTAGCGTTCCAGCATCGCGGGAACTTGCTCGCTCTGATCCGGATGGATCATGAGAATGATTTCATAATGACGCATTGAAACTCCTTTTGGATAAACCTCATTTGAGGCAAGAAAACCACCCTCAGCGTCTTATTGAGGTGTGGCAAGGTAAGCCGACTATTATAGCCTTATCCATTTCGGCGACCGCTAGCGTGGATACGCTTTGACGCGGGTACTGGTCAACAAGCTGACCAGCACGGTCACCGCGACACCTGCGCCAACGCCAAATACGCCGGCGGATACGGGCTCAATTTCAAACCACAAGCCAGAACCAGAGAGCCCAAGAACACTTCGTATCATCGGGGCGTTGATGCCCATGTAATAAAGTGTCAGCCCAAGCCCCGTCAACATCCCGGCCACTGCTGCAGCACGGGTTGTTCCAGACCAGAAGATACCCAAAATCATGACCGGCACAAACGCCGCACCAGCCAGGGAAAATGATGCCGACACAAGATACAAAATATCAGCGGGTCGCTGTGCGGCCACGTAGGCCGCCAGCAAAGCCACCAGCAGTAGCGCAAATTTTGACAGCATGACACCACGCACAGCAACAGTGCGATCGTTACTTCCGCTAAAAAATAAATCGTGGGCTAATGCGTTTCCAATCGTCAGCAACAACCCGTCGGCGGTGGACAACGCCGCGGCCAATCCACCGGCAGCGACCAAGCCTGACACAACGTAAGGCAAGCCGCCGATTTCAGGTGTCGCCAACATCACAATGTCCGCACCCAGTTTCAGTTCGGCAAATTGCAATATCTTGTCGCCATTGATGTCACTGACAGCAATCAGCGAGGGATCCAACTTGGCCCATTGCGCAATCCAGACCGGCAAGGCATCAAAAGGCTGCCCCACCAAGTGCGCCATGATTTCGTACTTCACCAGCACGGCCAATGCGGGAGCAGCCAAGTACAGCAAGGCAATAAAAATCAAGGACCAGGTCACTGAATTTCTGGCATCAGCAACAGTGCGTGTTGTGTAAAAACGGGTCAACAGGTGCGGTAGGCCCGCCGTGCCCACCATCAAGCAAAACATCAGGGCTAAAAAGTTTCGTCTGGATGTCTCGAACAGATGCTGCTCTTCACGCGTCCCTTGCGGGTTGCCTGCAAATGGGTGCGTATGGGCTGGCATGCCAGCAAGGGGCTTTGCAAGCTCCCTGTTTTCATTCATCGCGCGCGTCCAACGCTCACGCGCTGCATCAGGGTCACGCGGCAATGCCGCCAGTTCGCGCCGGGCAGCCACAATCACTGCTTCTTCTGCATGGTTTTCAGAAAGGCGACGCACCTCATCCTTGCGCAGTTTTTTTTCAAGCTCCAATGCCTCGGTCACATTTTCAAGCCGCAGGGCATAGTCAGTCGAACGCCGTGCGTATTCACGAATAACTTCCTGCTCGGCCGGCGACGCCATCAGTTGCCGCTCAAGTTCAGCAATTTTGGGGAGCTGCTGTCCATACATCACGGGTGCCATTGGATTGCCGAGTTGCTTATAGGCCAGCCAAGACACGGGAATCAAAAACGCTAGGATCAACACCACATATTGCGTCACCTGCGTCCAAGTTACCGCCCGCATGCCACCCAAAAACGAGCAGACCAGGACGCCTCCCAAGCCAAGCAAAATACCGATCTCAAACTGAACCCCTGTCAAGCGTGAGGTGATCAACCCGACACCGTAAATTTGCGCCACGACATAAGTAAATGAACACAATATTGCGGCCCACGCTGCGATGATGCGGGGCCAACGCCCACCGAAACGACTGCCAAAAAAGTCCGGCACCGTATAGAGGTTCATTTTTCTCAAGTGCGGGGCCACCAACAGGGCCACTAGACAAAATCCACCGGTCCAACCCAATACATACACCAACCCGCCAGGTTGAGAGCCTGATCCAGAGAAACCCTGCAAATACAGTCCTCCCGCCATGCTGATGAAAGAGGCGGCACTCATCCAGTCGGCCGCCACCGCCATGCCGTTGTAAACCGCAGGAATACGGCGTCCCGCCACGTAATACTGGGATGCTTTGGAGGTACGGCCGTAAATACCGATCAGGGCATACAAAAATACTGTGGAAAAAAGAAAGATGGCGCCGACCCATATTTTTCGCAGGCCCGCCGCCTCTGCCAATGCCAGCGCGATCAGGAACAGCAGAAAAACGATGACACTGGTAACAAAGCGACGATGAATGCGCTGGGTATACAACAGATAGGCTGGATCAGGAGCCTCAGCATCTCGCTCGCGTCGGTTGGCTACCCACGCGTAAATAGCCACAACCGCAATGAACACCAGCACACTGCCCTGAGCCGCAAACCAATACGCTACTGGCCAACCTACCAATACCTGTTGCAAATTGTGGGCAAAAAAAACAACCCCGAAAGAAGCCAAAAACCAGACGAGCAAAAGCCAGCCATGCAAAGCGGAAACGCTTGCAACTGGCTGGCCATCAGGTAACTGATTCCCGGATTTCATCATCGGGTGATGATGGCACCCCTGGGTGCCAGATGCCCTAGGTGTTTTCTATTGCTTGGCAAGGTTTTGCCAGGTCGCCATCACCGTGTCAGGATTCAGGGAAATAGAAGAAATCCCCTGTTGCATGAGCCACTTGGCAAAGTCGGGGTGATCGCTGGGACCCTGACCACAAATGCCGATGTACTTACCCTCGGCAAGACAGGCCGCAATCGCCTGACTGATCAAGGCCGTTACAGCCGGATCACGCTCATCAAAGTCTTTGGCCAACACTTCCAGACCTGAATCACGATCGAGTCCCAGAGTCAGCTGCGTCAAGTCATTGGATCCGATCGAGAAACCATCGAAATACTGCAAGAAATCTTTGGCCAAAATGGCGTTGCTGGGTATTTCACACATCATGATCAGCTTGAGATCATTATCGCCACGCTTGAGTCCTTGCTCAGCCAACAGCTCAGTGACCTTTTTGGCCTGCGCCAGCGTGCGCACAAACGGCACCATCACCTGCACATTGGACAAGCCCATGTCCTGGCGTACCCGCTTGATGGCCTCGCACTCCATGGCGAAAGCCTCGCCAAACTCAGCACTGATGTAGCGTGCTGCACCCCGAAAGCCGAGCATCGGGTTTTCTTCTTCGGGTTCGTAGCGGCTGCCACCAATCAGCTTGCGGTACTCATTGCTCTTGAAGTCAGACAGACGCACGATGACCGGCTTGGGCCAGAAGGCCGCTGCAATGGTGGCCACACCTTCGGCGACCCGATCGACGTAAAACGCCCGCGGCGATGCGTGACCGCGTGCCACGGACTCCACCGCTTTTTTCAAATCAGCATCTACGTTTGGATAGTCCAGAATGGCTTTAGGGTGCACACCAATATTGTTATTGATGATGAATTCAAGCCGCGCCAAACCAACACCTGCATTAGGTAACTGGCAAAAGTCAAAGGCCAACTGCGGGTTGCCTACATTCATCATGATCTTGACTGGAATCTCTGGCATTGCACCACGCTGAACCTCGGTCACTTCGGTTTCGATCAAACCATCGTAAATAAAGCCGGTATCGCCTTCGGCACAACTGACCGTTACCAACATGCCGTCTTTGAGCACCTGATCTGCATGACCACAACCCACCACCGCCGGAATACCCAATTCACGTGCAATGATGGCCGCGTGGCAGGTACGCCCACCCCGGTTGGTCACAATGGCCGAAGCACGTTTCATGACCGGCTCCCAATTCGGATCGGTCATATCGGTCACCAGTACATCACCGGGCTGAACGCGGTCCATCTCGCTGAGGTTGTGAACCACTTTGACCGGGCCGGTACCAATCTTTTGACCAATCGCGCGGCCTTCAACCAGCACCGTGCCTTTTCCTTTGAGCTTGTAACGGTGCTCGGCCTTACCAGCGGCTTGACTCTTGACGGTTTCCGGCCGCGCTTGCAAGATGTACAACTCGCCGTCCAGACCATCCTTGCCCCATTTGATGTCCATTGGGCGTTCATAATGCTCCTCAATCACCAACGCGTAGGCTGCCAGCTTTTGCACATCCGCGTCAGACAACGAGTAGCGATTGCGCAACTCGGTCGGCACATCCGTCGTTTTGACGAGCTGCCCGGTTGCAGCCTTTTCTTCGGGTGTAGAAAACTGCATCTGGATCAGTTTGGAGCCCAGATTGCGGCGAATAAGCGCCTGGTTACCGGCCCTGAGCATGGGCTTGTGCACATAAAACTCATCCGGATTCACCGCGCCCTGGACAACGGTCTCACCCAAGCCATAGCTGGACGTGATGAAAACCACTTGGTCGAAACCAGACTCCGTATCCAGCGTGAACATCACCCCGGCCGCACCCAGGTCTGATCGAACCATGCGCTGAATGCCAGCGCTCAAGGCCACATGCTCATGCGCAAAGCCTTTGTGCACTCGGTAGCTGATGGCACGGTCGTTGTACAACGAGGCAAACACCTCACGAATCTTGTGCAATATCTCTTCTATGCCGGTCACATTCAGAAATGTTTCTTGCTGACCAGCAAACGAGGCATCTGGCAAATCTTCTGCCGTAGCTGATGAGCGCACCGCAAAAGAAGCCTTGTCGTTGTCACCACACAGAACAGCAAATTCGCGGCGGATTTCTTTCTCAAAATCGGCCGGAAACGGCTGTGCTTCAACCATGGCCCGAATTTCGGCACCTGCCACAGCCAGTGCGTTGACATCTTCCGTATCAAGTGTGCTCAAGCGCGCATTGATTTTGTCAGTGAGGCCGGCAAACGCCAAAAATTCACGGTAGGCATGCGCCGTGGTGGCGAAGCCAGTCGGCACTTTGACGCCCGTTGGCAGGTTTGAAATCATCTCCCCCAAGCTGGCGTTTTTTCCACCGACTGAGTCAACGTCGGTCATTCTCAAATCTTCAAACGGTACGACCAGGGCGGTCGGTGAAAAACGTGTTGACATGGGAAAACTCCAGAAGTTAAAAAACTGATACCAATGGCAAACCGGCTTCCCCGATTGCCATTACTGGGCAGAACTGATTGCGATTTGTTTGTAGGATTAAACCAGTGCTGTGCCGGAAATTGGTTGGATAATAATTATTGTAGGCTTTGCAAAAGCTTACACCGCCAGCCGATTCATCTGCACTTCGCAGGTCAAGTTGGCGCACTTTTGAAACTGCCCAGAGACATCACCATGCCGAACCGCACTGTTTTTTTTGTATCAGATGGCACAGGCATCACCGCTGAAACTTTCGGCAATGCGATCCTGGCCCAATTCGAAGCGGACCTGCAACGGGTGCGCCTGCCATTTGTCGACACGGTCGACAAAGCCCACCAAGCCGTGCGGCAAATCAACCACGCGGGTGCCCATGAACATAAGAAACCGATTGTTTTCACCACGCTGGCCAATTCAGATGTGCTCCAGGTCATCACTGATGGTTGCCATGGCATGTTGATGGACATGTTCAGCACATTCGTCAACCCCTTGGAAAAAGAATTGGGCATGAAATCCAATCATCGGATTGGGCGCTTCAGCGATTCAAGTAAAAGCGCGCAATACCAGTCGCGTATTGAAGCCATCAACTTTTCATTGGATCACGATGACGGCCAGTCGCACCGTGACCTGGCTAGCTCCGACGTGATTTTGGTGGGTGTCAGCCGAAGCGGCAAGACACCGACCTCACTCTATCTGGCGATGCAATACGGGCTGAAGGCATCCAATTACCCGCTGATTCCAGAAGATTTTGAGCGACAGGATCTCCCTCCAGCACTCAAACCGCATCAAAAGAAACTCTTTGGATTGACGATCCAACCCGAACGCTTGAGCGAAATTCGCAATGAACGCCGCCCCAACTCGAAATATGCATCGCTGGCAAATTGCCGCCATGAAATCCGTGAGGCTGAGGCCATGATGCGCCGTTCAGGTATTCGCTGGCTGTCAACCACCACCAAATCGATTGAAGAAATTTCAACCACCATCCTGCAAGAGTTGCGTCCGGAGCGATTGACGTATTGACAGGACAGCGTTCAGAGGCGCATCGAGTTCAAGCGCACCTGAATCACTCTAATGGTTCAAAATGCGAGCGCTGCAATACCGGCTTTGGCGATTTGCGCATCTTCACTTGACTTGACACCACTGACACCAACGGCCCCCAGACACTGGCCATCGGCCAAAATCGGAACGCCACCTTCGAGTAGCCCGCCAATCGTTGGCGCGCTCAAGAACGACATCCGCCCGCCATTGATCACGTCTTCATACACCTTGCTTTCACGTCGACCCAAGGCAGCCGTGTGCGCTTTGGCCGGGGCAATGTGCGCCGAAATGGCAGCGGCGCCATCGAGCCGCTGCAGCCATAGCAAATGGCCGCCCTCGTCAACCACCGCAATGGTCACAGCCCAGCCATTTTTGATAGCCTCGGCTTCAGCCGCCAGCGCGATTGCCTTGACATCGGCGAGTTCCAAGTAGTGTTTTGTTTTCATATCCGGATTCCTGATGAAAGTTGGCTGTCAAGCATAACGTGAGCGCAACGCTCTTTTTACCCCCATTGCTGTAACAAGTATCCTCACTAAAAGTAGGCCCCCAAGTGGAAACAATGGGTTGCAGGTTTTGCTTGCCCCTAAAATGACTAATCTTGGATCAACCACTAACGAATGAGGAGTAAAGCAATGATCGATTACACCCAGCAAATTGACCGCGGCTACGGCTCTGGTTCAGTGGCGCAAGAGCGCAACAAAGTATTGCGCAACACGTATTGGCTACTTGCCCTGAGCCTGATACCCACGGTATTGGGTGCCTGGCTAGGGGTCGCCAGTGGCATCACCCAATCATTAACGGGTGGACTCGGGCTGGTGGTTTTTTTAGGTGGCGCATTTGGCTTTATCTACGCCATTGAAAAGACCAAGAACTCTGCTGCCGGTGTACCCGTGCTGCTGGGTTTCACGTTCTTTATGGGCTTGATGCTGTCACGCATGATCGCCATGGTGCTGGGATTTAAAAATGGTCCGGACCTGATCATGACGGCTTTTGGCGGCACTGCTGGCGTATTTTTTGTGATGGCCAGCCTGTCCAGTGTGATCAAACGCGACCTCTCCGGCATGGGTAAATGGTTGTTTGTTGGCGCTCTGGCCATTGTGGTAGGTGGTGTCATCAACGTGTTTGTCGGTTCTACGGCAGGCATGATGGCAATCTCGGTGGCGGCCATTGCCGTGTTCAGCGCCTACATGCTGTATGACCTGAAGCGCATTGTCGATGGCGGAGAAACCAATTACATCAGCGCAACGCTGGCGCTGTACCTTGACATCATCAACGTGTTTCAAAGCCTGCTGGCCTTGCTGGGCATTTTTGGCGGTGAACGCGATTGACACCGGCTGGTTGACCGCAGAAAAAACAGGCTCTTCGGGGCCTTTTTTCTTGCTTTACCCATCTGCTACTCGGGTTCAATCGAATCCATTATTTGTATGTTTTACACACGAGCCGATTTATCCATGAGCAAGCGCCTGCTGATCGTTCTTTTAGCCTTGATGCTGTCAGCTTGCGATCTACTTGGGCTTGGACCTGACCCAAAAATTGCGCTACGTGAAGCCGACGCAAAAGCCATTGGCGGCGCATGCCGGCATGGCTTGCGCAGCATTGAAGACTGTTACACCCTGAACAAAGGGGTAAACAAGGCAGCCATTTATGCCGGTTGGCTTGAAATGGATGCCTATATGCGCGACAACAAGATCGAAGGACTTCGCCCCGAACTCTCCCAAGCAGCACCCGCTGGCAGTCCTGCTGCGCCTGTTGAAGAAGTGATTCAGGAAGACAAGCCCAAAGCCAAGGCTGCCGCCCACTAAACCACCAGATCAAACACCGCCATGCTTTCCACATGGGCGGTATGCGGGAACATGTTCACTGCCCCTGCCCCCGAGCACCGATACCCAGCCTGATGGACCAAAAGGCCTGCATCACGGGCTAAGGTTGACGGATTGCAACTGACATAGACGATGCGTTTTGGTGGCGACCAAGCCGCTGCACCTGGTGTCAGCGGTAAATCTGTCGAGCCCAAACGCTGCTGATGCAAATCGGCCAACGCCTGTACCAGCGCAAAGGCACCTTCACGCGGCGGATCGACCAACCATTTGTCCGCAACGCCGTCGCCAACCAGCATCTCAGGTGTCATTTCAAACAAGTTTCTCGCTACAAAATTAGTAGCTCCTAGCGCCCTATTCTTAAGGGCTAGAGCCTTATTTTGTATATAATTTTCGCGCGATCGGGCAACCAATGCCTCGCTGCCTTCGACACCCAATACCTCACCCGCCTGGGTAGCAATCGGCAAGGTGAAATTTCCCAGGCCACAAAACCAGTCAATCACCCGCTCGGTTCGTTGCGCATCCAACAATCGCAGCGCGCGTGACACCAACACCCGGTTAATGTGCGGGTTGACTTGCGTAAAGTCGGTCGGTTTGAATGGCATGGTGATGCCAAACTCAGGCAATGCATAGCTGAGCGTCACGCCGTCGGCATCAAGCAATTGCACAGTCTCTGGCCCCTTGGACTGCAACCACCACTGCACGGTGGCATGCGCACTGGCAAAATCGCGCAATCGCTGCAAGTCAGCCAGACTCAAGGGCTCCAGATGGCGCAGCACCAAGGCAGTCACAGCGTCACCACAAGCCAACTCAATTTGAGGGCAGGTTTCAACCGCATCCATGGACCCGATCAACGCCCGCAAGGGCATCAGCATGGCGCTGACGTGCGGGGGCAGCACATGACAGACCTGCATGTCTGCCACATAGCGACTTTTCCGCTC
The DNA here is from genome assembly GCA_038207855.1 of Burkholderiales bacterium. Lineage (GTDB taxonomy): Bacteria > Pseudomonadota > Gammaproteobacteria > Burkholderiales > Burkholderiaceae_C > Rhodoferax. The sequence goes on along the minus strand of JBBQZI010000078.1, from coordinate 3,684 downwards.
ATGAAAACCCACCAGCACGGCACCCTTTTTGCGAACAAAACGCACTGACAGCCTGGCACGGTAACGGTAGCCCCAAGTGGGGCCTTCGATCGGCCTGAAAATCTGCTCTGGCTTGACTTTACCCAGATGCCAAAGGCTGTCCTCCATGGCGCGCTGCTTGACGGCAACCTGCGCACTGGCGTGTAAATGTTGCATCTTGCAACCGCCACACGATCCGGTATGCAGCCCAAAATGAGGACAACCGGGCTCGACCCGCTGGGAGGAAGCCTTGTGGATGGCGGTCAACGTGCCCTGCTCCCAGCTGTTCTTGAGCCGATTAATATTGGCACTGACCTGCTCAAACGGCAAGGCACCGTCAATAAATACAACCTTGCCATCCGCCTTGTGAGCAACCCCTTGTGCGTCCAGATCAAGCGATTCCACAAACAGCCAGTCAGGCGGTGTGATGTCTGCCCTGAAGGGGCTATCAATTTTTTCGTTCATTGAAGTTATGTCTCAAAGTCGCGCGACCGCGCGGCTGGTGCCCACAAGCCCCGCCGGTCAGCGGGCGGGAAGATATTTGGCAGGGTCAACCGGCTTGCCTTGGCGGCGAACCTCAAAATGCAGCTTGACCCGGTCCGTGTCACTGCTGCCCATTTCGGCAATTTTTTGTCCCTTGAGAACCGACTGGTCTTCCTTGACAAGCAGTGACTGGTTGTGCGCGTAGGCCGTCAAAAATACGTTGTCGTGTTTAAGAATAATCAGGTTACCGTAGCCCCGCAATCCTGCACCCACGTAGACCACACGCCCATCGGCTGCGGCCAGCACCGGCGCACCTGCAACGCCACCAATGTCAAGGCCTTTGTTTTTGACCTCATCAAACCCCGCCAATACGACACCAGTGGCTGGCCAAATCCAGTTGATTTCGGTGTCATTGGCGAGTGGCTTGGCACTTGCAACGGCGGTATCCGATGCAGCAGGTAGAGCGGCAGTCGCCACATTGGTGGCGCTGACAGTTGGTCGCGTTACCGGTTTAACCACTACCGCATCACTACCATTTGGTGGCACCACCCGCAAGACCTGCCCGACTTCAATGCGATTCGGGTTTTCAACCTGACTCCAGCGCGCGATATCATGCGTGGTTTGGCCGCTCTCCAGCGCTATGCGCAGCAAGGTGTCGCCTGGCTTGACGGTGTAATAACCAGGCTTGCCCGCATTCTCAAATCCTTGCGGCTGCTTGACCGCGCCATTCTCACCCATAGAGGAAGGCGTTGCCAACGAGCCGCCAGGCTTGGTCATGCGTTCTTCCACTGGCGCGCGATTCAGACTCTTTGAGCTACACCCAACCAGCACCAATACCAACAACGCACAGTACACGCCAGAACCCAGCCATCGAGATAAAACAGTCATAAAAACCCTTGTCATGCAACGCCTGATTTTAAGGGAACGAAGTGCACGGCTTCCATCAGCGTCTGTTTGATACCTTCTGGCGTTTTATCAATTACCACCAAGGCTTGGCCGGCAGGGCTGGAGGCACCAGCTAAAACCGGCGCAACCAGTCGCCCACCCACGGCAAGCTGATCAAGCCAGGCTTGCGGGACGGATTCACCACCCGCAGCAGCAATGATCCCGGCGTAAGGCGCTCCCTTGGCATAGCCCAGCATGCCATCGCCAAACAACAGGTGCACGTTGACCAGACGTAAATGCCGCAAATTGTCTCGCGCTTTGTCATGCAAACCACGCAAACGCTCAATCGAATAAACCTCGGTACAGAGCTGTCCCAGCACAGCAGCCTGGTAGCCACAGCCGGTGCCAATCTCAAGCACGCGGCCCAGTCGGCTGTTGTTCCCATGGCGCAGCAGTTCAAGCATGTGCGCAACCACCCCCGGCTTGGAAATGGTTTGCCCTAAACCAATTGGCAAACTGGTGTCTTCATAGGCTTGATTGACAAATGCTGTGTCAACAAAACGATGCCTTTCTATCGCACCCATGGCGCGAAGCACCGCTTGGTCAGACACGCCCTGTCGCACCAATTTGGCCACCATGTTCTGGCGTACCGCATTTGAATCCATGCCCAGTCCTTGAGGCAAACGATTCGCCTCCAAATGAGGTACCAACGGCACAGCCGGGGCGCGCGGCATACCCAGTCGAGCCGGAAACCCCGGGCGCTGCTTCAGGCCGGGCTGGCTTGCATCCGCCATCAAAGCCCGCCTGCAGCTTGTGCAAGTCTGGAGGCTGTTTGCGTCCAGTAACCCAAGTGATCGTGATCCGTCAAATCCACCTTCAGGGGTGTCATGGCAATATGACCTTGTGCAGTTGCATGAAAATCTGTCCCCTCGGCATCATCTTTGGCGGGCCCTGCTGCACCAATCCAATACATGGTTTCACCTCGCGGGCTTAGCTGCGTGATAACCGGCTCGGCTGCATGGCGGCGCCCCAAGCGGCACAACTTGACATGGCCAATCTGCGCCAGTGGAAGGTTGGGAATATTGACATTGAGCAGCCATGCGCTGGTGCCGATCAGCTTGTGATCTACCATCTGCAAGACCAGTTCGCGCACCTTGAGGGCCGCCGAATCCAGATTGTGCCAATCCCGCTCAACCTGTGAAATCGCAATCGACGGAATGCCAAACAAGAAACCCTCCATCGCCGCGCCGACGGTGCCCGAATAAATGGTGTCGTCACCCATATTCGCACCGTTGTTGATGCCAGATAACACTAAATCGGGTCGATAGTCCAATAAACCCGTCAAAGCCACGTGCACACAGTCTGCCGGGGTGCCATTGACATAACGAAAACCATTGCTGGCGCGGGTGACGTATAGCGGTGTATGCAAAGTCAGCGCATTGGACTTGGCGCTGTTGTTTTGTTCAGGTGCAACGACTTCAACCTCGGCAATGTCCTTGAGCGCCTCGTAAAGGGCAACGATGCCCGGTGCCAGATAACCGTCGTCGTTGGAAATAAGAATTTTCATGAGCTTGTCCAAATTTGCGTGAATTGTAGGGGCGGACTCGGACTGATTGGCCTTCACCTAACAATCCAAAGTCAGGCCAGCGCCCGTTGCAAAAACGCAGTCAAGTCAAGGGCGTGCGCTTGAAGTGCATCGCTTGGGTCATGTCGCCCGGCAACCGCCAGCAGTTCGACATTTGCGCTTGTCACCGTCGCCTGCAGCCGCACGGCATCGTCAAACGGCACCATGTCATCGTCGGCACCATGCACCAACAGCACCGGGCAACGTATCTTGGCAACACTGCGCACAGGCGCAATGGCATCAAAATCGCTTCCAATCACCCGTTGGACGTGACGCAGCACATACCAGCCCACTGGCACATACGGAATTCGATGCTGCACCATCAGCCGCTGCATCACCTCGCGCGGATGGGCAAAGGCACTCACACTCACCACGGCGCGCACATCGTTGCGACGCGAGGCCACTAACAACGCCGCCGCCGCCCCCACTGAATGCCCAATCAGGCCCAGCCGCTGCGCATCCACCTGCGGCTGCAATGCCAACCAGTCCAATCCAGCCTCAATGTCCTGGGCAAATCGAGGTAAAGACGTGAACGCCGCATCATCACTCTGACCATGACAACGCGCATCTTGCAGCAGCACCGAAAAGCCTGCCAATTGCAAAGGTGCAACCAGCGGCAGCATCATGCTGGCATTGGCACCCCAGCCATGCATGACCAGTACGGCAGGCGCCCG
>JBBQZI010000077.1:0-13240 GCA_038207855.1 Burkholderiales bacterium | reverse complement strand
CGACAAACTTGGCATCAGCGGCAGTTGGGACTTGTCCTTTGAGATCATGCGGCGTGCCCATGTGGCGGTCACGCCAGGACGCGATTTCGGCCAGTTTGATACCGGGCATTTCATCCGCTTTTCCACTGCCAACTCGATGGCGCAGCTGCATACGGCCATTGACCGGCTGAAAGTATTGCTGGCATGACCGACATTTTTTCCTGGCCGGTGCGCATTTACTGGGAAGACACCGATGCCGGTGGCATCGTTTTTTACGCCAACTACCTGAAGTTTTTTGAGCGCAGTCGCACCGAATGGCTGCGCGTACGCGGCATCCACCAGCAGGCCCTGCGCGAAGCCACGGGCGGCATGTTCGTCGTCGGTGAAGCCCATGTGCGCTATTTGAAAAGTGCGCGGCTTGACGATGAACTATTGGTTACAACATCACTCCTAACAACTGGGCGTGCTTCCATGACAATTCACCAACAGGCGATGTTAAAAACAACCGGTGCGCCCATGCTTTTGTGTGAAGCCACCATTCGCGCCGGTTGGGTCAACGCCGCTACGGCCAAGCCGGCCCGCATTCCACAAGCCATTCTGGACACCCTTACATGAACCAAGACCTTTCCATCCTGCAACTGGTGCTGCACGCCAGTTTGGTTGTACAACTGGTGATGCTGCTGCTCATCAGCATTTCAATTGCCAGTTGGGCGGCTATTTTTCGCAAGCTGTTTTCACTGGGCAAAGTCAAGGGGCTCAATGACACCTTTGAGCGCGAATTCTGGTCGGGCAGCAGCTTGAACGACCTGTTTGCAGCCGCCACCAAAAACGCCCGCGATGCCGGTCCCATGGAGCGCATTTTTGCCAGCGGCATGCGCGAATACCAAAAATTGCGCGAGCGCCGCATGGCCGACCCCGCCACCCTGATGGATGGCGCACGCCGCGCCATGCGGGCCAGCTTTCAGCGTGAAATGGATGTGATTGAAACCCATCTGTCGTTTCTGGCCTCGGTCGGCTCGGTGTCACCGTATGTTGGCCTGTTTGGCACGGTTTGGGGCATCATGCACGCCTTCGTCGGGTTGGCAGCACTCACCCAGGTGACGCTTGCCACCGTTGCCCCCGGCATTGCCGAGGCGCTGGTGGCCACCGCCATTGGGCTGTTTGCGGCTATACCAGCGGTGGTGGCCTACAACCGCTTTGCCCGCGACATCGACCGCATTGCGATCCGGCTGGAAACCTTTATTGAAGAGTTCTCCAACATTTTGCAACGCAATGTGGGCGTGCAATCCGCCTCCGGCCACTAGGGAGCACAGCCATGGCAGCAGTCGCCCACCGCGGACGCGGCAGACGGACCATCAACGAGATCAACATGGTGCCGTTCATCGATGTGATGCTGGTGCTGTTGATCATCTTCATGGTCACAGCACCGCTGATCGCGCCCAGCGTGATCAACTTGCCCAGCGTCGGCAAGGCCGCCAAACAGCCAGACCAAGTGGTGCAAATCATCATCGACAAGAATGAGTCACTGCAGCTCAAAATGAAAGACCAGTCAACGCCGATCGCCCTCGAAGAAATTGTCACAGCGATCAAACAGGCGCAAGACAAGGTGCCCAACACCGCCGTCGTCATCAGCGCCGACAAGAGCGTGAAATACGAAGCCGTCGTCAAGGTCATGGACAAACTGCAGCGCGCCGGCATTGCACGCGTGGGCCTGTCGGTGCAACTGGCCAAGTAGTCCGGCTGACAACCGCCCATGCACGCAGCCACCGATCGCCTTGAGTTTGCCCCACCGGCCACACCCGGGCGGCCACGTGCGCTGATTCTGGCCGTACTGGTGCATGGGCTGCTGCTGGTGGCGCTGTCATTGGGCGTGCAGTGGAAGCGCGATGCGCAAGTGATCAGCGCTGATGCCGAACTCTGGTCTGCCGTACCGCGTGAGGCCGCCCCCAAATTGCTGGAGCCGCCGCTGGAGCTGCCCCCACCTGAGCCCCCGGCACCGACCAAAGCAGTCCCGCCCGCCCCTGACCCGACGCCGGTCGTGACGGCCCCAGCACCCAAGTTGCCTGAGTTTGACATCGCTTTGGAACAAGAAAAGCTGCGGCTGAAGAAACAACACGAACGCGAACTGGCAAAACAAGAGGCGCTGCGGCTCGAAAAAATCGCCGAGCAAAAACACCTGCAAGACAAACTCAAGCAAGACAAACTCAAGCATGACAAGTTGAAGGCTGACAAGCTAAAGGCTGACAAGCTCAAACAAGAGCAGTTCCAGGCCGAAAAACTCAAGCAAGAACAAGCCGATAAAGCCCAAAAGGCCGCGCTCGACAAAAAACAGGCCGCCGTTGAAGCCAAGCAGCTCGAAGCCCAGCGCGTGAAAAATCTGCAGCGCATGACCGGCATGGCCGGTGCCAGCGGCGGCCCTAACGCTGGCGGCACCGCCTTGAAATCCAGCGGCCCGTCTGCCAGCTACGCCGGCCGCATCCGCGCCCGCGTCAAGCCCAACATCGTTTTCACCGAAGAGCCCCAAGGCAATCCTGTCGCAGAGGTTGAAGTGCGCACCTCACCCGACGGCACCATCATCAGCCACAAAATCAGCAAATCCAGCGGCCTCAAATCGTGGGACGATGCGGTACTCAAGGCGCTCGATAGAACGCAAGTGCTGCCGCGCGACACCGACGGCACGGTGCCGTCAGCGCTGTTGCTGGTTTTTAGGCCCAAAGATTAACTATGTTTTTTATAGTGCTCATTTGTTGATGAAAAAAAATGCGGAGAAGTATTCAGGGCCGTGTCAAAGCAATTACGCCGGCAAAAACCACGAAATCTGAATCAACGGACTTTTAGTTGTACTCTTTGTGGCCCGCTTGTGCTGAGTTGTCGCGACGGTCAAACCTCGGACAGGCATCCAGATCGCCCACAATCAGCGTGCAGCGTTCCCGGGCAGCCTTGGGTTTCTGTGGCCGGTTACCGTGGTCAGACCCAGCGCCTGCCAGTCCATCATGCCGCCGCGGTAATAGGAAATTTTTTCTACAGGGAAACCCAACTTCACCATAATGGCAATGGCAACCGGACTCTGTACACACATCGGACCGTTGCAGAAAGCAATGATTTGCGGGGCCGATGTGCAATCCCAGGAGGTCTTTGTAAGACGGGTACAACTGAGCTCAGCCATCCGGTCTTCCACTTCGTTGTAGGGGATGTGGAAGGTGTTCGGAATAGTTTGCAGCGGCTCGTCGTCATCGCGCATGTCGATGACCATGACCTTCGGGTCGTTCAGGGCTTGCAACACATCAAGCTCCGACACCGGTGTAACCCCCGGCTGGGGAATCAGGGGTTGCAAAAAACCCTTGCTGACAGCGTAAGGTGTCGGTTTTCGGGTGATGCTGATTGGCCCGCTGGCGGTTTGAACGATGAATTCATGGCTCGTTTTGGTGATGCGCAACGGAGCCTGCTCATCGGCCAATGCCGGCACTGAAATCAAGGTCAAAGCCGCCAGGCAGAAGATGTCACGAATTAAAGTCATGATTGCTTTCCGGAGGTAACAGGCCCGCTACTATTCCTTGATGCTGCAGACCCCAGCCTTGCAGGACACCTCGGCATCGAGATACGACACATTGTTGTAGCCCTTGCGGCCGAGAATCAAATGTGTTTTCTGGCTCTTGGCCCCGGTAGCGCAGCTGACAAAGACCGGCACGTCTTTGGGAATCTTCACGAAGTCCGTGTCCATCTCTTCGATTGGAACATTCACAGCGCCTTTGAAGTGGCCCCGCTCAAAGTCCTTGGCTGGACGCACGTCAACGATGAACTTGCCCGAGGCGACAGCTTCTTCAAACGCTTTAGGCGATACCTGACCTGGCTCGTAAACCGGAGCCCAGTCAACACTGGCAAGCGCAGGCGCTTGTGACAGTTTGTCTTTCCAGGCAGCCACCGGGAAATAGGCAATCCTTCTGAAATCAAGCTCGCGCAACATTTCAAGTGCGGCATTGACCGCCGCCATGTCACCACGGCTCACGACAACGATAGGAGCGTTTTTGGACAGCGAGCCAAGCAAGCCAGCACCTTTTGCGCCTTTGAGATCGTCAATGGACAGGCGCACCGTCTGGTTGGTTGGCGTGACAATCGTGTCCTTCTCTGTTGAGGTGTCTAACAGAATTAGATTGCCCTTCTTGATGAAAGACACATCAACCAGCAGCGGTTGGGCTTTCTGGTTCCATCCTGGCACGCCATTGCGATACACCCAGACATCGGTGTAACCCTTTTGTCTGAAGATATCGGCCGAATCAGAAGACAACGTGCATTCCCGTCCGGCGCAGTAAAAGACGACCTTGCCAGCCGCTGGAATACTGAGTTTTTGAATGCTGGCAAAGTCTTTTTTCAGTACGTCCAGCGGAATGCTGAATGAACCTGGAATATGACCCGACATGTATTTGCCTGCGGGGCGACTATCCACCACCCAGACATCCTTGCCGATGGATCCTTTTTCATAGATGGAGACCATCTGCTCATTGGTGATTTCGTCAGCTTCGGGCTTTTGCTCGGCTGCTAATGCGGGCCATACAGCGGCGGCGGAGAATGCAGCAGCAATCAGCAGACGCGTTAAATTTCTTCTGTTCATCATCTTTCCTCTCAGATTAAAAGTAACTCAAGCTACCTTGGGCATGAGTACGTCAGCGGGAAAGGCAGCACGGCCCGCCAACGTCTGCTGCCGTCTTAGCAGCCGGCGGTCTTTTTGAAGGACTTGCTGGTGTTCTTGCCGTCTTTGTCAAAGCGGGCCCGAATCTCATCGCCTTCAACAATGCGTTTGTCCTTGAATTTATCAAGTGTCAAGTCATCGGTAATGGTGATGGTCACGGGAGCTCCTCCCTTGGTGTCCTTCAAAATGGCGGTGGCGGACTTGCCGTCTGCGGCCATGGTGATCTTGGTGATCGGGCCGACCATCTTGCCTTCTTCGGCGAAGGCGTTATTAACGAAGGTCGCGGATGACAAGGCAAGCGTGGCAGCGACGATGAAGGTTGACAATTTGGTTTTCATGAGATGCTCCTTTTGGACAGGGTGGAAAAGTGGCAAGCGTGGGTTGTTGCGCTTGCCGTGGGTGGAGGTCGTTTAGAACTTAACCTCAAAGGTGGCGTAAATGTTGGTTGCATTTTTAAGCGGCGTCAGCGTCATCATGTCGCCATTGACATCGCCGATGGCGACTGGTGCACCGACCCAGTTGTTGCTGCCGGTGTACTGGAAGTCGTAATACTGCACGCCCAGACGGAAGAAGGCTTTGCTGAAGTAAGACGAAATGGGCTTGTTGTCGAGTTCCTGAATCAGGTAAGCCTCGTACACGTTGCCGCGCGTGCCAGCCTTGGCGGTCCACATGTCGTCAGCCGCTGGGGCAAAGGTGATCCAGTTCTTGGAACCATGGTTGTACTCGAAGCCCAGCTTGGTGTTGGACGGCATGTCGTAGCGCACACCCAGTGCAATGGCGGTACCGGTCTTGCTGGTGGGGGCTTCGGGGTTAAAGAAAGCACCCGTCATCAGGCCCTGAAAGCCGAACTGTGCCGAGACATTCTGATTCGGGTGCGTCACGCTCAAGCCAAGATCGCCATAGAGGTTGAGCTTGCCCGAGCCCACATTCTTAAGTGTACTCATGAAGCCCACGCCAAACCAGTCGATGTCGCCCAGGTTGGCTTTTGCCGTGGTGTTGCCGAAGTAGGTATTGCTCATGGTTGGCGCATCGAAGATGTTCATGCCACGGTTCCATTGCAACCAGACACGCAGCGGGTCGGTGTCGATCGGCACCAGCGCGACGCCGAGCATGTCCGTGTCCTTGAGCGAATTGCCAGTAGCCTTGCTATAGCCGGTTTCCAGACCGCGGCCGTAGCAGATTTTGCCGTAGGCACCAGGAAGACCGTCGATGTCTGGGGCGTAACCGACGGTCATGCCGTCAAAGGCGTAGTCCACCAGTAGTGCCGGCGTGCCACCATTGCCAGGACTCGGCCGGTTTTCACGCAGGTTGCTGGGTGCGCCACCGGTGGATGGCCGACGACCAACTGACACCCACAGTGGCTGGTCGTTGATGTTGCTCCAGGTGCCGTAGACACGGTCGACGTTGAGGTAGCTGGTCGATGGTACGTGGCTGAGCGTGCCGTCAAACGCGCCCACGCGGTCGGCAAAGAACGGTGCACTGCCAGCGTTGTCGACGGTGCCCTCACTTTGAGAACCGAACACTTTGTACATCGACAGTCGAGCTGTCACGGAAATGTCTTGAGCGGCCTTGGCGTTCAGGTCCAGGTCAAAGCGGTTGCTGTAGAGTATGTCGTTTTTGGGTTTGTAGGCGGCAACCGGAACTGCGAAGTTCGAAAGTCCACCCAGCATAGCTGCATTCGCGCCAAGGAAGGCGTTAGCTTGATCAAAGGTCTGTACGCCGTTCATTCCTTGAGCGAAGTTCATTAGTCCGGTCAACATTCCCGAGTTCATTGGGTTGGTCGGGTTAGCGAAAAAATTCGCTTGAAGTGTATTTTGCGCATTGGCAAAGACCTGATTGACATCGGTGAATGGCTTCGTTTCACCTTTAAGCGAATCCACCCGGAAGCGATAGTCGCCGCCCACTGTTAGCCATTTACCCAGTGATTTGGCTTCGAGAAGTTTGACCTTGCTGGTCAGTTCCTCTACCGCCGCGCTGTCGGACTTGGCCGCTACCACTGGCATCTGCGCTGCCTTGGCTTCGTTGGCCTGAACCTGTGCCTTGAGCACTTCGATCTGCTGCGCCAGTGCCTCAATTTTTTGCATCAGTTCAGCCTCGGTGGCCTGCGCCACCATTGGAGTCGCCATGCCCACAATGAGGGCGGCGATCAGGGTCTTGTTGAATTTGACACTCATGTCTATAACTCCTTGATTTGAGTAGAGTTGCGATTCAGTATTTGACGGCCACATGCGGCTCATCCTCAAGCTCTTCCCAGCCGGTGATCATGGCCTTCACCTGAGAGGTGACCTTGTGGCCGGTGGTGGCAAGGTAAAGGTGAGAAATCAAAAATGCCAGCATCGCGAAGGCCCCGAGCGTGTGAGCCGTTGCGACCCACTGCAGTTGCAGGCCACCCAGGCCCCAGGCCTGCCAGCTCGAATAGAACAGATAGAGCCAGCCTGACACCCAGATCAAGGGACTGAGCAAGGTCAGCACCGCAAGATAGGTCAGGCGTTGCAGCGGGTTGTGTTTATTGACCAGGCTGGGCCTGAACGGATGCGGCTCATGCTTGAAAATACCTGATGAGTAGTATTTCGCAATCGCCATGATGTTTTGGGTGGTGGGGATGTAATGCCGCCATTCGCCCGTGGTGGCGTGCCAGAAGATAGCAAAGATCCACAAGCCCACCAAAGTCCAAGCCGCGATGGTGTGATAGCCGACGGCCTTTTCAAAGCCAAACACGGTGTAAGTGCCATGCACTTCAAATCCGGTCAACAGCATGAAGATGATCAGTGATGCCTGGGCCCAATGCCAGAACCGCTCAAAGGGTTTAAAGAGATAAACGCGTGTCATGATGGTTCTCCAGGTTAGCTTCTGCGTTTGTTTGAGACGATGCGGATCAGGCCGTGGCCGGTCACACCCAACAAGACCAGTGCTGCCAAAAGCCAGCCACCAATCTCAAGCCAGCGAGCGTGGTTGCTGCCGCGACCTGGCATGTAGACGCCGTCAATCTTTTCCAAGCGGCCATTGCTGACGTGGCACTCGACGCAGCCCAACGCTTTTTCCTTGGGTGCGACCATGTGGGTTGTGGGCCACATGCTCTGGGTTTCGATAAAGTCAACCTTGCCTGAGAACGCCACGCCACCCTTGGCCATGCCTTCAGTCACCGCTTTTTCCCAGTTAAGGTTTTTCCAGTAGGAGGTGCCGTCATTGCCTGCAAGATGGGTGATGACCAGCGTCTTGTTCACCGGGTCGTACTGCTGCTTGCCCGTGAACAACTTGATCGGCCAGATCATGGACTTGCCGTCCGTGGCGCTGCCTTCATAGTTGTTGATCTTGATGGGCTGGTCGGCCTTCTCAAGCTTGTCGGTAATTAGCGTGAACTTGTTGACCCCATTCATCCAGATGTACTCGGGCTTGACGTTCTCTTTGTAGACGAAGTTGCCCTTGATGGTCATGTAGGTGTCGTAGTCGTTCTCGTCGCGCAGTGTCTGAAACTTACCGTCCGGGCCGAGTTTGCCAGCGGTGGACCAGTCCCAACTCATCTTGGTGGGCACGCCGCCGCGGGCAAATGCCGGGATGTGGCAAGTCTGGCAGGCGATCTTGGCTGTGTGCTCATTGAGCTTGACCACTTTGTGCGGAGCCTGTCCATGACATTCCTGACAGGTGACGGCCTTCGTCGTTGCGACTTCACCACGGATATGGGCGGGGCTCTTGTCCTTGGCTGTGGGTGCGTAGCGGCTGCCCGATACGTCGTGACCATCCGTTTTGTGACAGGTGGTGCAGCTGAAGTTCAGTCCTTTGGCGTCCATGTGCACGTCAAGCGACTTGCTTGGGTTTTCAAGCGAACTGTCGAGGTCGCCGTGCTTGACGCCGTCACCGCCACCGCCTTTGAAGTGGCAGCCGCCACAGGTGCTACGCGTGGTTTTACCGACGCCCTGGGCAATTTCCTTGAGATTGATGCCACGAATGATCTTGCCAGAGCCGGGCGGGTATTCCGTGTCTTTGGCCACGGGTGCACCGCCAAAACCACCGGGTTTGGTGTACTTTTGCGTGTGGTCGTGGCAGACCAGGCAGTCGACATTCTCCTGCGAGTTGAAATCGAACTTGTCGTCCATCATGCCCATGCCAATGTGACAACTGGCGCAGGCAGCCTCGTTGGTACGAATCGAGGTGCAAAAGTTGTTGACAACGTTGCGCTTGCCCAGGAGTTGACCGGTTGCGGGGTCTTTGTATTCCCATTTCCAGTGCGTTGTCTTGTGGATCTGTTTGGCGGCCTCCGTATGGCAGCTTAGGCAGGCCTTGGTGACCTCCTGGCCCGAGGCAAAGTCCTGATCCAGAACCTTGAATTTACTGTGATCGGCAGTGGTGTTCGTCCAGCCCTGGGCGTGATCCCCAAGTTTGGCGGCACCTGCTTTTTCGGTTGTTGCCGAGGCCGTTGTGATGAAAAATATGGCTACCACGGCTGCGGCCATTAGATCTCTAATACGCATTACACACTCCTTACTAAACCTGCACCACTGCCGAGTCGCAGTTGCTGATCGGTTTCAGTATGAAGAACTGTAAAGCAGGGTTAACCCGAATATTTTGATTTAAATCAATACTTATGAATATATTGGTTGACTCATGTCAACTGCCTGGCCCTTCGTGCACGGCGGTTGAGGCGTTTAGTACGGACTGATTCGGTTCACCGCACCGGGATCTCAAATCACTTTTGGTGACCACTGAGACTGGTCGACTGCTTTTTGGAGTGCGTGCCAGCGACGACTGCAAACACAGGCATCGCTGATCATGTTGGCTGGATCAGAAGTACACCCGGCAATCCTGGGCGTAGGGATTGGGGACAGATTCCAATAGATTTTGGCGTTGCTGGCTCTCAAAAAAACACTGCAAAACAGTGAGATCAACCCCGACTTCTTGTACGGTCATCAGCTATTGCCAATGATTATCTGGAAAAATCAGAATCTTATTTCCATAATTTGCTATTTTTTTAATAGCTACTTACGCATATTGAACAAGGGCTACAGGCCGATTATTCATAAATAATCTCAGCTGTTCCCGGTGCCGCTTGCGCCCACCAGCTTGAAAGTGCGGCGTTACTGGGGTAGAACTTGGCGCCATCACCCAATTGCAATTCAGCACTGGCAGCCGCCCCATCGCCATGGCAAGTCAGGGCAACGCGCACGCCCAAACCGCGCATCAAATCCCCATGCTCAGTCACCTCGCGCTGTGCCGGAAAGTCTTTTAACAGGCGCGCCACATCCGGCGCAGGCCGCCTGCCAGCTTGACTTGCACCGTTTGCTGGCGCTGCAGGCAAGGTCAACCGCAGGTATTTTCCAAACCGGCAGCGAGCCTGATCCAGGTCCCACACCTGCGTCACGGTCAGTTGCATACCGCCTGAAAAACGGTCGGGCTTGAGCTGGCCCATGATGACGATCAGCTCATCGTCTTTGAGCAGGTTTTTATGTGCGTTGATCAGCGCCTCATCGGCACGCGCCTCGATCACGCCCGATTTGTCATCCAGCTTGAACAGCGCCAATTTGCCGCGCTGGCCGTTGATGACCCGAAAATCATTCACGATACCTGCCAGCAACTGCGGGTCCCGGGTGTCAATCAGGTCGGCAATGGCCCGCTTGGCAAAGCGCCGCACCTCTAGCGTCACCTCATCAAACAAATGGCCCGACAGGTAAAAGCCAACGGCGGCTTTCTCAAACGTCAGGCGCTCTTTCACACCCCAGGGCGTGGCCTGCACCAGCTCGGGCTCTTGCGTGCTGGAACCAATATCGTCATCACCGCCCATGTCAAACAAGCTGCATTGGTTGGCATTGGCCAATGCGGCAGCGCCAAACTCAAACGCCAGATCAACACTGGCCAAAGCGCTGGCACGGTTGAGGTGAATCGCATCAAAAGCGCCGGCCTTGATCAGCGCTTCCACCGTGCGCTTGTTGACACGGCTGCGGTCGACCCGCGCACAAAAATCAAACAGGCTCTTGAACGGGCCGGCTACATCGCCGTTGGGCCCGGGTCCCCGGCCCTCGCGCGCCGCCACGATGGCTTCAATGGCTTGCGCACCACTGCCCTTGACGGCGCTGAGACCATAGCGAATAACGCTATCCGACACCGGCTCGAAACGGCTAAAACCCCGATTCACATCGGGCGGCTCAAACGTCAGCCCCATCTTCAGCGCATCTTCCAGCAGCAGCTTGAGCTTGTCGGTGTCGTCCATTTCCACCGTCATGTTGGCGCAAAAGAACTCGGCCGTGTAATGCACCTTGAGCCAGCCGGTGTGATAGGCCAGCAGCGAATAGGCGGCGGCGTGCGACTTGTTGAAGCCGTAGCCGGCAAACTTTTCCATCAAGTCAAAGACTTCGTCGGCCTTGGCCGTGGTGATGTCGTTTTTGGCCGCACCGTCGCGAAAAATCTGCCGGTGCCGGGCCATCTCATCGGCATCTTTTTTACCCATGGCGCGGCGCAGCATGTCGGCACCGCCCAATGAGTAGCCACCCAGAATCTGCGCGGTTTGCATCACCTGCTCTTGGTAGACCATGATGCCGTAGGTCTCTGAGAGCATGTCAGCCACCAGTGGATGCGGGTACTCGACCACCTCGCGGCCGTGTTTGCGCGCCACAAAGCTCGGAATCAGGTCCATTGGGCCGGGGCGGTACAGCGCATTGAGGGCAATCAGGTCTTCCAGCCGCGTCGGCTTGGCATCTTTCAGCATGCCCTGCATGCCGCGCGATTCAAACTGGAACACCGCCTCGGTCTTGCCGTCAGAAAACAGTTTGTAGACCGCCTTGTCATCGAGCGGCAGGTTCTCAAAGGCAAAATTTTCCTGACCCGGATGGCGTTTGATGATGAACTCGCGGGCAATTTCCAGAATCGTCAGCGTGGCCAGGCCCAAAAAGTCAAATTTCACCAGCCCGACTGATTCCACGTCGTTTTTGTCGTACTGGCTGACCGCCGAGTCGCTGCCAGGCTGCTGGTACAGCGGGCAAAAGTCGGTCAGTTTGCCGGGCGCAATCAGCACACCACCGGCGTGCATGCCGATGTTGCGCGTCATGCCTTCCAGTTTGCGGGCCAGCTCCAGCAGCGTGCGCACATCTTCCTCTTTGGCTTCGCGCTCGGCCAAAATCGGCTCGACCTCGGTGGCATAGATTGTTTTATCGTCTTTTTTACGATCGGCAGGTGGCAGTTGCAAAGTAACCGAAACACCCGGTTTATTAGGAATAAGCTTACTGATGCCGTCGCAAAAGGTGTAGCTCATGTCCAGCACGCGCCCGACATCGCGAATGGCCGCACGCGCCGCCATGGTGCCAAAGGTGGCAATCTGGCTGACCGCATCCTTGCCGTATTTGTCTTTCACATAGTCAATCACCCGGTCGCGGTTGCCCTGGCAAAAGTCAATATCAAAGTCAGGCATGGAGACCCGCTCGGGGTTCAAAAAGCGCTCAAACAGCAGGTTGTATTGCAGCGGGTCCAGATCGGTGATTTTGAGCGCATAGGCCACCAAAGAGCCGGCACCAGAGCCGCGCCCCGGCCCGACCGGGCAACCGTTGTTCTTGGCCCAGTTGATGAAGTCGCCCACAATCAAAAAGTAGCCCGGAAAGCCCATTTTCAGAATCGTGACCAGCTCAAACTCAAGCCGTGCCACATAGCGCGGCAGCTGTTTTTCGCGCTCGGCCGGGTCGGGATACAAATGCGCCATGCGCTCTTTCAGCCCTTCATGCGAGGCATAGCGAAAGTAGTCATCAGCGCCCATGACAACGCCATCAACCGGCGGAATCGGAAAGTCCGGCAACTGCGGCTTGCCCAGCACCAGGCTCAAATTGCAGCGCTTGGCAATCTCCAGCGTGTTGGCCAGGGCGGACGGCACATCGGCAAACAGTGCCTGCATTTCAGCCGTGGTTTTGAAGTATTGGTCACGCGTAAAACGCCGCACCCGCCGCGGGTTGGCCAAAATTTCGCCCTCGGCAATGCAAACGCGCGCTTCATGCGCCTCAAAGTCTTCGGGCGCGGCAAACTGCACCGGGTGCGTGGCCACCACCGGCAACTGCAGGCGCTGCGCCAATTGCACAGCGGCAGCCACCTGGGCTTCGTCCTCTGGGCGACCCGCGCGCTGTCACTCGAGGTAAAAGCGGTGCGTAAAGACGCCTGCCAGTTGCATGGCCGCGTCCATGGCCCGCGCATCGTCACCTTGCAGCAAGGCCTGGCCGACCGGCCCAGCTTGGGCCCCTGAGAGACAAATCAAACCGCCGTTGCGTTCTTTGAGCCAGGCCATGCTAATCACCGCCTGCGTTTTTCCAGCGTTTTGCGTCCAGGCGCGTGCCAACAGCTCCGAAAGGTTCAAATAACCCTGATGGCTTTGCACCAGCAGCAGCACGCGCGACAGCTGCGCAGCATCTTTGCCCAGACCTTCAAGCCAGATTTCAGCGCCGATAATCGGTTTAACCCCGCGTTTGCGCCCCTCTTTGTAAAATTTGATAGCGCCAAACAGGTTGCTGAGGTCAGTAATGGCCAATGCGGGCTGGCCGTCCGAGGCGGCAAACTTGACGCTATCATGAATGCGATTGGTGCCGTCAATGACGGAAAATTCGGTGT
>JBBQZI010000076.1:0-13503 GCA_038207855.1 Burkholderiales bacterium | reverse complement strand
CTTGACGGCCAGCAGCCCGAGTCCGCTAGCCGGATCCTCGGACGTGAAGACTTCGCCACCTGACCCTTAAGCCAACACACATCATGCAACCCGCTTTTTCAGTCATTTTCCTCACCACGTTGATCGGTGCCGCACAAGGATTGTTCCTTGCGCTGTACGGCGCTGAAGTGTCCGGCACTGGCGCACTGGCGCTGCAAGAAAGTCAACACTTTCTTGTCACAGGCAGTCTCGTCGCGCTGGTGCTTGCCGGTCTTGGCTTGCTAGCCTCGTTCTTTCACCTGGGTCACCCTGAACGTGCCTGGCGTTCTGCCGCCATGTGGCGCACCTCCTGGCTGTCGCGTGAAGTTATCGCGCTGCCGGTGTTCATGCTGGGGCTGTTCTCTTACGGTGTCACACATCTGATGGGTTCGGGTGCCACCCTGGTGATCGGCGCGGCAACCGTGGTGGCCTGCCTGGCACTGTTTATCAGCACAGCCATGGTCTACGCCTCGGTCCGTTTTCTTCAGGAGTGGGCCAGCGCCTGGACGCTGGTGAACTACCTGTTACTGGGATGCACCTCTGGCTTGACGCTGGCAACCGGGCTGGCTGCCTTATTGGGTGCCTCAGGTCTGGTCGTGTCGTACGCCTGGGGGGCGGGCGTGCTGACTGTGCTGTCGTTCCTCACCCGCAGTGCGTCATTGATCCGCAACGCACGGCTAAAACCAAAATCGAATCTGCAGAGCGCCATCGGCATCAAACACCCGCGTATCGTTCAAAAGGCGCAAGGTTTCATGGGCGGCTCGTTCAACACACGCGAGTTTTTTCATGGCCGCACGGCCGCGCTGTTGCGCTCGGTTAAATGGACTTTTTTGTTGCTGGTTTTCCCGCTGCCACTGCTGTTTCTGACACTTGGTGTCAATACATCTTCTGCAGCCATCTTGTGCGCGGCTTTCGTACTGCAATACGTGGGTTTACTGGCTGAACGCTGGTTCTTTTTTGCCCAAGCCAACCATCCGCAAAATTTGTATTACCAAACCATCTCCTGAATCGACATCCATGCACAGGTTGCTCTCCCCTCTATCCAAGACCCTTCCTTATGCCGGCGCCGGACTGGCCATGCTGCTGATCCTGGCAGACCCGGCCTACGCCGCTGCTGAAAGCGTAGTGCCGTCATCAACCATGCCCTGGTGGTTCTGGCCACTGGCCCTGTTCGTTACCTGTTTTTTCATCGGCATTGTGGCGGTACCCGCCGGCATTGGCGGGGGTACGCTATTTGTGCCCATCATTGGCGGATTTTTCCCATTTCACCTTGATTTCGTTCGCGGTGCGGGCTTGCTGGTTGCTTTGGCCAGCGCCTTGGCTGCGGGACCCTTGTTGCTGCGCGGTGGATTGGCAAGCATGCGCCTGGCCTTGCCATTGGCATTGCTGGCAGCCATGAGCTCGATTTTTGGGGCCATGCTGGGCCTGGCCATGCCGGCCTCGACGATTCAAATCCTGCTCGGCGTGATTGTGCTGGGCATCGTGGTGCTCATGCTGACCGCCAAAAAATCAGAGTTTCCCGTGGTGACGCAACCCGACCGCCTGTCCAGCGCCTTGGGCATCCATGGCATCTTTATCGATGGCGCCTCGGGGCAAGCCATCAACTGGCAAGTGCACCGCACCCCCATGGGTCTGTTTTTGTTTTTGCTGATTGGTGTGATGGCTGGCATGTTCGGCATTGGTGCTGGCTGGGCCAATGTGCCAGCGCTTAACCTGCTGATGGGTGCACCACTGAAGGTATCAGCGGGCACGTCTAGTCTGGTACTGTCGCTGGTAGATTCATCTGCTGCCTGGGTTTATCTGAACCGGGGCGCCGTGTTGCCGATGATTGCAGTGCCGTCTGTCGTGGGTATGATGGCGGGGGCCAAGATTGGTGCGCGCCTGCTCAACGTCCTCAAGGGTTCAGTCATTCGCAAAATGGTCATTGGACTTCTGCTATTTGCTGGTTTTCGCGCTCTGCTCAAGGGCTTGGGCATCTGGGTTTAATGAAACAACAAGATCATGAATACGTCCACCCCTGAAAACATCCAACTGCAAAAAGCTGAAGCTGCTCGCTATGCCTTGTTACTGGACTGGGGTACCCGCGTTGGCCTGGTGGTACTCCTGCTGGGCTTTACGGCTTACGTGCTCGGGTTCAGCACACCGCTGGTTTCCCTGGAGCAATTGCCGCAACTCTGGAATCAACCGGTCGCGGTTTACCTGCAAAAAACTGGCACACCCACAGGTTGGGGTTGGTTTGCCATGATGGGCAAGGGTGACATGTTCAACCTGTTTGGCATCGCTATTTTGGCAGGCTGCTCGCTGCCGCCCCTGCTCGGTTTGATACCGCTTTACCTCAAACGGCGCGACTACGCCTATGCCGGCATTTGTGCCGCAATCATGCTGGTGCTGATCCTGGCCGCCTCCGGTATTTTGTCTGGGGGGCACTGACCATGAGCCAACTTTTTACCCGCCTATTGCTCGCTACCGAACACACTGAATTTGATGCCGGTGCCGAGGCGGTTGCACTGACCATGGCACAACGCTGTGGCTTGCCATTGGCCGTTGTGTTGCCGCTCGTGAGCAACCCCGAATACGAGGCCATGGCACCTGAAATCGCCACCCGCGCTGAACAGGACGCAGCCGCCAAAATTGCCAAAATCCGGGCCACTGCCCAAGCCTTGAGCGTGTCAATTGACCTGCATGTGCGCCGTGGCGAAGAGCTTTACCAGGAAATTGTCGATGAGGCCCGGGAGCGAAATTCCGAGATGATCATCGTGCGCCATCGTGGCAAGCGGGGTTTTCTAGCGAATTTACTGATGGGTGAAATGGTCTCCAAGGTATTGGCGCATGCGCCTTGCCACGTGCTATTTGTCCCGCCCGATGCCCGCATGTGGAGCCAGCGCGTGCTGGTGGCGGCCGAACCCGGTGCGCAGGGACTGCACCTGGTCAAAGTCGCTGCAGCACTCGCTATCGAGTGCGGGTTACCCCTGCACCTGGTTTACGTTGCTACCACCGACTTACCCGCAGCAGGTACCGACAGTTTTCTGGCCGAAGCCAAAGCCGTTGCGCAACAACTTGGCATCAACCTGCAGACCGAGGTTCGCACAGGCAAGGCATATATCGAAATTCTGGCGTCAGCCAAAACCATTCAAGCCGACCTGCTGGTGATTGCCAGTCGCAGCGACAGCCACATTGGTCGCGCGATGATTGGCGGCGTAGCCCAAAAAGTCATCGGTTTGTCAGACAATCCTGTACTGGCGCTTAACTTAACTTAACTTAAAACTTTACCTGATCGAAAGACGTTTTCCGCCATGAGTGACGCACTGAACTACCTGATCAAGACCCGGCCTGAGACCGTGAGTCATTACTTTGCCTTTCTGAAAGAGACCGGCAAGCACCTCGACCCGAAGACCCGCAATCTGATTTCGGTCATCTCCAAGGTCCATTCCCAGACCGATCGCGGCTTTCGTCAGTACCTGGGACGCGCCCTGCGCGAGGGCTGTACGCCGATGGAAGTGCTCGATGCCCTGCTGATGGCTTTCCCGATACTTGGCCTAGCCAAAATCGTCTGGGCAGTCGACATCATTCTGGACATGAATATTCCCGGTTTTGCACCCGATCTCATCACCCAAACCGCGCCAGCACCTGGCCAGTGGCGCGATGTGATGGCCGCCAAAGACGTGCCTGATGGCGAGGTTCTGCGCACCGAGTGTGAAGGCCGAGGCGTATTCATTTACCGCGAGAAAAAAGCCTACCAGGTGTATGACAGCCACTGCCCGCACCAAAGCACCGACATCACCGAACTGGCCATCAAAGGCACAACGCTGACCTGCCCCAAACACCAATGGGAGTTTGACGGCAAGAGCGGCGACTGCATCAAAAAAGGCAAAACTGGCCTCAAAGGCATTGAGTCCAAAGTCGTCAAAGGTCGCTTGCTGGCCTTTTGGTAGAAATGGGCTGCTTACTTACCCACTCACCTACCGTATCGATCACAACCCTGTGAACTCGCGTATTTTTTATTACTACAACCCACGGAGTCCTTGCATGAAAGCAACCAGAAAATTATTTTTATTAACGCCGCTTTGCGCACTGCTTGCTGCCGGTTCAGCACACGCTACCAATGGCATGCTAATGGAAGGCTACGGCCCCATTTCGACCGGTATGGGTGGCGCATCGCAAGCCATTGACCATGGCAACGCCGGCATGGCACAAAACCCGGCTACGCTGGGCATGATGCCGGATGGCACGTCGCGCCTGGATGTGGCGTTTGGTATTTTGGGGCCAGATGTGAAAAGCAGTATTCCTGCGTATGGCATCGAAGCCAAGTCCGGCGGCACGTCTTACATCATGCCTGCGCTCGGCTATGTCAAGCGTAATGGTGCCTATACCTACGGCATCGGTATGTTTGCGCAGGGTGGCATGGGTACTGAATACGAAGGCAACTCATTTATGTCTTTTGGCACGGGCCAGCCTGTGCGTTCAGAACTGGGTGTCGGCAATGTTATTTTTCCTGTAGCGTACCAAGTCAACCCGGATTTGACCGTCGGCGCAACGCTTAAATTCCTGTGGGCATCACTGGACATGCGCATGGCTGGGACCATTGGTACTTTGTCGCCAATCGTGACGGGTGGCAGTGGGAACCTTGCCATGGGTTTTGGCATGGCACCGCCCAACACGCAGGCTCGGGTTGACTTTTCGGATGACAACGATTTCACCGGTGCCGCCAAGTCGACTGGTTTTGGCGCTTCCCTTGGGACAACTTACAAACTCAACAAAGATGTCATGCTGGGTGCTTCCTATCAATTCAAGAGCCATTTGGCAGATATGAAGACTGCGTCCAGCGCCGCCAGTATGTCCATGCCTGGCATGACTGACTACGGTCAAATCACCGTGATCGACTTTCAGATGCCCTCAGTTTTTGCAGTGGGTGCCGGTTGGCAAGTCAGTCCGTCCTTATTGCTGGCGGCTGACCTGAAATACATTGGCTGGGCTGATTCCATGAAGGACTTTAAGTTGAGCTACCAAAGTTCCATGGGAAATGGCTCGGTTGATTTTGCCCTACCACAACACTGGAAAGACCAGACCGTGCTGAACCTTGGTATGGCGTGGATGGCCAATGACAAGTTGACCTTGCGTGCCGGGTTGAATCTGGCCGATAACCCGGTTCCTGACACCTATGTCAACCCACTGTTCCCGGCTACCGTGAAGAACCACGTCACACTCGGCTTGGGCTACAAAGTGTCACCAGCAGGCGATTTCAACATGTCAGTAACCATGGCACCCAAGGTGTCGGTGACGACACCCGATGGCGTTCAGATTGACCACGCCCAAACCAACTGGCAATTCATGTACAGCCACCGCTTCTGATTCGCACCCAGCGCGTCAAGCAACAAAAAAGGGCCGAAAGGCCCTTTTTTTATGGTTCGAAAAAATCTCAGAGGTAACGCGCCGCCATCACATCCAGGTTTATCGGCTTGATCTTGCTGCCCATGCCAGCGCAGCCAAAGGCTTCAAAGCGCAGCTTGCAAATACCGGCCGCAGCATTGCGCGCAGCAATGAGTGATTTGCGTGGGTCAAATTCGCTCGGGTTTTGCGCAAAGCTCTGGCGCATGGCACCGGTCATGGCCAAGCGAATGTCGGTGTCGATGTTGATTTTGCGCACGCCGCTCTTGATGCCGCGCTGGATTTCTTCCACCGGCACGCCGTAGGTCTCTTTCAAATCACCACCAAACTGGCGGATGATGGCCAGCCACTCTTGCGGCACCGAACTTGAACCGTGCATGACCAGATGGGTATTTGGAATTTGCGCGTGAATCTGCGCAATGCGGTCAATTGCCAGAATGTCGCCGGTGGGCTTGCGCGTGAACTTGTAAGCGCCGTGGCTGGTGCCAATGGCAATGGCCAATGCATCGACACCGGTCTGCGCTACAAAGTCTTTGGCCTGTACCGGGTCGGTCAGCATCTGGTCGTGGCTGAGCTTGCCCTCGGCGCCAATGCCGTCTTCTTCACCGGCATCACCGGTTTCCAATGAGCCCAGGCAACCCAATTCACCCTCAACCGACACACCCACAGCGTGAGACATTTCGCAAACGCGGCGGGTCACGTCGACGTTGTACTCGTAGCTCGATGGGGTTTTGCCATCTGACATGAGCGAGCCATCCATCATCACGCTGGTAAAGCCGGAGCGGATCGACTGCATGCACACGGCTGCCGAGGTGCCGTGATCCTGGTGCATCACCACCGGAAGATCGGGGTAGCTTTCAACGGCTGCCAGCACCATGTGGCGCAGGTAGGCTTCGCCAGCGTATTTGCGCGCGCCAGCTGATGCTTGCAAAATAACCGGGCTATCGGTGGCCGCTGCAGCCTCCATGATGGCCTGAATTTGCTCCAGGTTGTTGACATTGAAAGCCGGCACGCCATAGCCGTTTTCGGCGGCGTGGTCGAGCATTTGACGCAAAGAAACAAAAGCCATGAAAAATCTCCATTTATAAGTAAAATACGCCTCTAGCCCTTGCTAGCATTGCGTCAGTAGCTATCAAATTAAATGCAGCCGAACTACTCAGCCTTCAGCGCGTTTTTGCAAAATCTCGAAGGCTGGCAGGGTTTTGCCTTCCAGTACTTCCAGAAAAGCGCCGCCACCGGTGCTGATGTAGCCAATGTCTTTTTCAATGCCGTACTTGGCGATGGCGGCCAGCGTGTCGCCGCCACCGGCAATTGAAAACGCTGACGATTCGGCAATCGCCTCGGCGATGACCTTGGTGCCGTTCTCAAACGCCGGAAACTCGAACACGCCCACTGGGCCGTTCCAGACGATGGTGCCGGCCTTTTTGAGCTGTTCGGCAAGCCGGGCAGCGGTCTCTGGGCCAATGTCCAGAATCAAATCATCGTCAGCCACGTCGGTGGCGTTTTTGACTTCATACGGCGCGTTGGCGGCAAAGGATTTGGCGGTCACCACATCGGTGGGGATCGGCACATCGGCACCACGGGCTTTCATGGCGGCGATCACGGCGATGGCCTCACCGATCAGGGTCGGTTCGGCCAGGCTCTTGCCAATCTTCAGGCCAGCGGCCAGCATGAAGGTGTTGGCAATCCCGCCACCGACAATCAGTCCGTCAACGTTTTTCGCCAAGGCCTGCAAAATACTCAGCTTGGTGCTGACCTTGGAGCCCGCCACAATCGCCACCAGTGGCCGCTTGGGGTTGGCCAGAGCGGTGTTGATGGCGTCAATTTCAGCCGCCAGCAAGGGGCCAGCGCAGGCGATCGGCGCAAACTGGGCAATGCCGTAGGTGGTGCCTTCGGCCCGGTGCGCGGTGCCAAAGGCATCGTGCACAAACACGTCACACAAGGCGGCGAGCTTATGCGCCAGTTCGGGGGCATTTTTTTTCTCGCCGACGTTGACACGGCAGTTTTCCAGCATCACCAGTTGGCCGGGTTTCACGTCCACACCGTCAACCCAGTTGGCCACCACCGGTACCTCGCGGCCCAGCAACTCACCGAGACGCTTGGCCACCGGGGCCAGCGAATCGGCCGGGGTCAATGTGCCCTCGGTCGGACGACCCAAATGGCTGGTCACCATGACGGCCGCGCCAGCCGCCAGCGCCATCTGGATGCAGGGCACGCTGGCGCGAATACGGGTGTCTTCGGTGATGTTGCCGGCGGCATCTTGCGGCACATTCAGGTCGGCGCGGATAAAAACCCGCTTGCCAGCAGCAGCGCCGCTGGCAATCACATCGGCAAAACGCAATACTTTCATGATCAGACTCCCTTGTAATTAGCGGCTACGCGAGCCATGTCGAGGCACTTGTTGGAGTAACCCCACTCGTTGTCGTACCAGGCCACCACCTTGACAAACGTGGTGTCCAGGGCGATGCAGGCGTCGGCGTCAAACACGCTGGTGCAAGGCTCGCCACGGAAATCGGTGGACACCACTTTTTCGGTGGTGAAACCCAGCACACCCTTCATGGCACCTTCAGACTGCGCCTTCATCTCGGCGCAGATCTCGGCCATGGTGGCGGCGTTGTTCAGTTCGCAGGTCAGGTCTACCACGCTAACGTCGCTGGTGGGCACGCGAAAAGACATGCCGGTAAGCTTTTTATTGAGCTCAGGGATGACCACACCCACCGCCTTGGCCGCGCCGGTACTGGAGGGAATGATGTTTTCCAAAATGCCGCGGCCGCCGCGCCAGTCTTTGTTAGAGGGTCCGTCCACGGTTTTTTGCGTGGCGGTGGCGGCGTGGATGGTGGTCATCAGGCCGCGCTTGATACCCCATTTGTCATTGAGCACCTTGGCCACCGGGGCCAGACAGTTGGTGGTGCAAGAAGCGTTGCTCAAAATGGCCTCGCCATCGTAGGACGCATGGTTCACACCATAGACAAACATCGGTGTGTCGTCCTTGCTGGGGGCCGACAGCACCACCTTGCGGGCACCGGCATCGATGTGCTTTTGCGCGGTGACCTTGTCCAGGAACAAGCCGGTGGATTCGATCACCACATCGGCACCGACATCAGCCCACTTCAGGTTGGCCGGGTCGCGCTCTTGCGTCAGGCGAATACGCTTGCCGTTGACCACCAGCGTGCCAGCGTCCACCGACACGTCACCCTTGAAACGGCCATGCACGCTGTCGTATTGCAGCATGTAGGCCAGGTACTCCGGCTCCAACAGGTCGTTGATGCCAACGATCTCGATGTCGTCAAAGTTTTGAACAGCGGCGCGAAATACCATGCGGCCGATACGGCCAAATCCATTGATACCCAGTTTTATTGTCATGATCTACTCCTGTTTAAAAATATTGATAATATGTGACTCTAGCCCTTATTGAATATGCGAAAGCAGCTATATATTCAATAGCGCAGAGCAATCTCCAATCATCCGATCTGGCGCGCAGGCTTCGATCGGTTGACCCATGTTGTAGCCATAAGGCAGCAGCCACACCACGATGCCGGCCGCGCGGGCCGTGGCGGCGTCAATGCTGGAGTCACCGACAAACAGGGCGCGCTCTGGTGCCACGCCAAAATGCGCCAGGCAATGCGCCACACCGGCCGGATTAGGCTTTTTGGTGGGAAAGGTGTCGCCCCCGATCACCATGTCAACCATGTTGGTGAGTTGGTGCGCGTCAAGCACCACCTGGGTGTAGCGGCCTTCCTTGTTGGTCACCACAGCCAGTTTCACACCTTGCTTGCGCAAGGCCACCAAGGTTTCACGCACCTGCGGGTACAGGCGGCTGCGGGTGCCGCAGCGCTGGTTGTAGTGCACGTTGTACTCAGCCGTCATGGCGCTCAGCAGCTCGCTGCTCCGCACCTCCGCCACCGGCTTTTGGCTGCTGTATGCCACCGCTTGTATCAGCAGCTCCAGCGTGCCGTGGCCAATCCAGTCATTGACCTGCTGCTGCGAAACCTCTGGCATCGCAAAGTGACGCAACGTGTCGTTGACAGCATCCATGATTTCGGGCGCAGTCTCAACCAGCGTGCCATCCAGGTCGAACATGATCAGGTCAAATGCTTTCATACGACGCTCTACTCCTTGGCTTAGTTACTGGATGGCACCACGGTGTCGGGCAGCGACTCAGGCCGCCGATGAGCTGCGCGGTGCGCCAACGTGCGCACAGCGCCAACGACACGCTCGGCAGTGATGCCAAAGTGTGCATACAGCTGCGGTGCCGGCGCAGACTCGCCAAAGGTCGGCATGCCAATGACCACACCGGTGCGGCCCACGTATTTGCGCCAGAAGTCAGGGTGAGCCGCTTCAATGGCCACAGTAGGCATGGCTAGCGGCAGCACCATTTCCTGATACGCCTCGCTCTGGCGGTCAAACACATTGGTGCAGGGCATCGACACCACACGCGTTGCGATACCTTCAGCGGCCAGCGCGGCTTGCGCTTTCATGGCCAGCTCCAGCTCAGATCCGGTTGAGACAATCGCCGCCACAGCGCCAGGCATGTCTGACAGCACATAGCCGCCCTTGCGGATTTTTCCGACCATGCCGATATCGGTCAGGCGCGGCAGGTTCTGGCGCGACAGGCACAAGGCACTCGGGCCGTCTTTGCGCTCAACTGCGCAAGCCCAGGACACCGCAGTTTCCAGACCATCGGCCGGGCGCCACACATCCAAGCCCGGAATGATGCGCAGGCTGGGGATGTGCTCCACGCTTTGGTGTGTCGGGCCGTCTTCGCCCAGACCAATGCTGTCATGGGTAAACACATGGATGACGCGAATTTTCATCAATGCGGCCATGCGGATGGCATTGCGGCTGTAATCGCTGAAGGTCAGGAAAGTGCCACCGTAAGGGATGTAGCCGCCATGCAGCGCCATGCCATTCATGATGGCTGCCATGCCAAATTCACGCACGCCATAGCTCAGGTGGTTGCCCCAGACATCACGCTTGGCGCGCACGCAGCCCTTGAAATTGGTCAAATTAGAGCCGGTCAGGTCGGCGCTACCGCCAAAGAATTCAGGCAGCAGCGGCGCAATCGCATCGAGCGCGTTCTGACTCGATTTGCGAGTGGCAAACGAGGTTTCATTGGCAGCAATAGTGGCCAACAAACCAGGCAATTTTTCGGCAAATGCCGGCAATAAGTCGCCCGCCATGCGACGCTCGAACTCTGCCGCATCAGCCGGATACAGCGCGCGATAGGCATCAAATCGCTCGCGCCAGGCGCGCTCGGCAGCCACGCCACGCGGCACGGCATTCCAGGCTGCAGCAATGTCAGCCGGGATTTCAAACGGTGCAGCGGTCCAGCCCAGGGCTTCACGGGTGGCCGCAACCTCTGCCGTACCCAGCGCGGCACCATGCACGTCGTGGGTGCCGGCCTTGTTGGGCGAACCCATGCCGATGACGGTTTTGCAGCAAATCAGGGTGGGCTTGCCGTCGGCCAGCACGCCTTGCGCTTTGGCGGCCGCAATAGCCGCATCAATGGCAGCCGGGTTGTGCCCGTCCACCGCGGGAATCACGTTCCAGCCATAGGCTTCAAACCGCTTGGGCGTGTCATCGGTAAACCAGCCTTCGACATGACCATCGATCGAAATGCCGTTGTCGTCATACATGGCCACCAGCTTGGACAAGCGCAGCGTGCCAGCCAGCGAGCAGACTTCATGGCTGATGCCTTCCATCAGGCAGCCATCGCCCATAAAGGTATAGGTGAAATGGTCGACGATGGCGTGATCAGCCTGGTTGAACTCGGCCGCCAGCAGCTTTTCAGCCAGCGCCATGCCGACCGCATTGCTGATGCCCTGACCGAGCGGGCCGGTGGTGGTTTCCACGCCCGGCGTGACACCGACTTCAGGGTGGCCGGCGGTCTTGCTGTGCAACTGGCGGAAGTTTTTCAACTCGCTCATGGGCAAGTCGTAACCGGTCAGGTGCAACAGGGCGTAAATCAGCATCGAACCGTGGCCGTTGGACAGCACAAAACGGTCGCGATTGGCCCAATGCGGGTTGCTCGGGTTGTGGCTCAGGTGGCGATTCCACAGCACTTCGGCAATGTCGGCCATGCCCATGGGCGCGCCGGGGTGGCCGGACTTGGCTTTTTCGACGGCATCAACGGCCAACATGCGGATGGCATTGGCCATCTGTTTGGCAAATTCAGGGGTCGGGTTTGTCATGATTAGCTCGCTTTCTTTTGACGTTCCATCATGCGCCAGACAAATGGCGTAAAGATGAGTTGCATGGCAAGCTCCATTTTGCCGCCTGGCACCACGATGGTATTAGCACGGCTCATGAAACTGTCATTGATCATATTGCGCAGGTACTGAAAATCGATGCCCTTGGGATTGGAAAAACGAATCACGACCATGCTTTCATCGGCACTGGGAATGTCACGTGCAATGAACGGGTTGCTGGTGTCGACCATCGGCACGCGCTGAAAGTTCACATGCGTGTGCATGAACTGCGGGCAGATGTAGTTCACATAGTCGGGCATGCGCCGCAGAATGGTGTCGGTCACGGCTTCGGTGCTGTAGCCGCGCTGCGACTTGTCGCGGTAAAGCTTTTGAATCCACTCCAGATTGATGACTGGCACTACGCCAATCAGCAAATCAGGGTGTTGCGCAATGTTCACTTCCGGTGTCACCACCGCACCGTGCAGACCTTCATAAAACATCAGGTCAGTGCCGGCTGGCACGTCTTCCCACGGCGTGAAGGTGCCGGGGTCTTGCTTGTAGGGTGCGGCCTCTTCGGCATCGTGCAGATATTTGCGACGCTTGCCGGTGCCGGTTTCGGAATAGTCGCGAAACAGGCTTTCCAACTCGGGAAACAAGTTATTTTCAGGACCAAAGTGGCTGAAGTTTTTGTTACCTGCGGCTTCAGCCTCAGCGGCCTTGATTTTCATGGCCTTGCGGTCATGGCGGTGAAAGCTGTCGCCTTCAATGATGGCCGCCTTGATATTCTCACGGCGGAAAATGTTGGAAAAAGTGCGGGTCACCGAGGTGGTGCCGGCGCCGCTGGAGCCAGTGATGGCGATGATCGGGTGGCGTGCTGACATGGTTTTGTCTCCGGAAGTTAATAATTTATAAGAAATCGGCCTCTAGCCCTTGTAGCCATTGCGTAAGTAGCTATTAAATTAATAGTTAATCGCGGAACAGGCTGCGTTCGGCAAACAGCGGATTGGTCAACTCGACCTGAACCGGCTCGCGGTGGTAGCGCTCGATCCGCTCAACTTCATTTTTGGAACCAAACACAAAACCAATACGCTGGTGCAAGGAGGTCGGTTGCACGCTCAGCATCGGCACTTCACCGGTGGAGGCGCGGCCGCCCGCTTGCTCCATGATCATGCCAACCGGGTTGGCCTCGTAGAGCAGACGCAGGCGGCCCGGTTTGGACGGGTCTTTGGTATCGCGCGGGTACAAAAAGACCCCGCCACGCATCAGGATGCGGTGCGCTTCGGCCACCATCGAGGCAATCCAGCGCATGTTGAAATCTTTGCCACGGGCACCGGTCTTGCCGGCCAGGCACTCGTCCACATAACGCTTGATGGGAGCTTCCCAGAAGCGCGCATTGGAGGCGTTGATGGCAAACTCTTGGGTGTCCTCAGGAATCCGCATCTTCGGGTGCGTCAGCATGAACTCGCCCAGATTGGGGTCCAGCGTGAAGCCATTGACACCGTCTCCTACCGTCAGCACCATCATGGTGGTTGGGCCATACAGCGCGTAGCCAGCAGCCATTTGCTTGGTGCCAGGCTGGTAGAAGTCGGCATCGACCACATCGCGACCGGAGTCAATGACCTCTTGCGGCGCGCGCAAGATGCTGAAGATGCTGCCCACCGACACGTTGACATCGATGTTGCTTGAGCCGTCCAGTGGGTCAAACACGATCAGGTAGTTGCCACGCGGGTACTGCTTGGGTATCTGATACGGCGCGTCCATTTCTTCAGAGGCCATGCCCGCCAGATTGCCCGACCACTCGGTGCGCTGCATGAAGACATCATTGGACAGCACGTCGAGCTTTTTCTGCGTCTCGCCCTGCACGTTGACCGAGCCACCCTCGTCAGCCGCGTGGTTGCCCATCATGCCCGCC